>CAYSLC010000088.1:0-20361 GCA_964431545.1 uncultured Desulfobacteraceae bacterium
AAATCCCCATACCGCTTCGTCACCTTCTGAAATCGCACCATGGGTTTATCGTTTTCTTCGAGTTTCAGGGGGAAATCGTTGGCATTCATCGACACTAATCCTTTGAATATAATTTTTTCATGCCCAGTGAAGCGCGAATCCAGTCTTCGAAACGACGGACAAACATGGCCATCGGCAGGGATATCGCCAAAAAGATTGCGCCGACCAGGGTATAGGGTTCCAGGAAACGATAGGTTTCCGCGCCGATGGAGGTGGCCGCGTGAAACAGTTCCGTCACCCCGATGACCGACAACATGGGCGTATCCTTAAATATGGCCACCAAATAATTGCCGAATCCCGGAATCACCGTGGGCAACGCCTGGGGGATGATGATTTTGTAGTAGATTCTCGTTGTGCTTAGACTCAAGGCGGTACAGGCTTCCCATTGCCCCCTCGGCACGCTGTCAAACCCTGAACGATAGACTTCCGACAGATAGGCGGCGTAATGAAGACCGATGGCGATCATGCCGGCGGTCCATGGTGAAAGGCGAACGCCGAATTGCGGGCCGACATAAAACACGAAAAAGATTTGCAGCACCAGGGGCGTGGACCGGACAAACTCGACAAATTCTCTGACAACATAGGTCAGAATGCGAAACGGTGTCCGTTGCATCAATGCCAGGGCCAACCCGACAATCAATGCGATGAGATATCCGAAACCCGCGGCAATCAGGGTGTTGACCGTCGCCTCGAGCAATCGCGGCAGAATCTCGATGGTAAAGTCCCATTTCCAGTCGAACATGGTCTTATCCCCTGCTCAGTTTTCGTGACAGTTTGTTTTCAAGTGTCCGCATGCCGGGGGTAATGATTCCGCGGGCGATGATGTAGTAGATGATCAGGGCCGTTCCAAACGCCTGGGCGGAAAGAAAGGTCGTTGAATTGATCTGTTTGGATTCAAACATCAAATCGGCGACTGAAATCAAAGCGACAAGGGCGGTTGATTTCAGCAATTCAATCAACAGGTTGCCCCAGGGCGGCAGCATGATGAGCAGCGCCTGGGGGAAGATGATTCTCCGCATCCTTTTGAAGGGCGGCATATTCAGCGCAATGGCGGCTTCGTACTGGCCTTTGGGAACGGACTGGATCCCGCCCCGGACCAGTTCGGCCCCATACGCGCCGAGGTTGAGGCCCACCGCCAGAAAACCTGCGGTAAACTTGTCCAGGGTGACCCCGAAAAGCGGCAGCACAAAAAAAATCCAGTACATCTGAACGAGCAGCGAAGTGCCTCTGAACACTTCGATATACGCAATGCCCGCCCACCGAACCGGCAAAACCGGGGACATTTTCATGAATGCCGTCACCAGGGCGACGGCAATGGCCAGAACGGTTCCCAACGCCGCCTGCTCAATGGTCACAACCGTGCCATTGACAAATCTTGGGCCGTAGGTATTTAAAAAATCGAAAAACGTCATCGGTGATCCTTTTTTTAGGCGATCATCCAACCCCCTCCGAATCCTCCGGTTTTACATCGGGGGAAAGGCGCCAACGCCTCTCCCCCATGCACCGCGGGGCTTTGGCCGTGGTGCGGGTCATCCCCATTTACCGGTTTTTGCAGACATACTCCGTCGTCACATCTTTGGGCAACTGAGATTCCGTATATCCGTAGGATGCGACATCTTTCATCATCTGCTCCGAGCCGATGTATTTTTCCAATGCCTTATTGAATTCGGCCAAAAATTCGGTGTCGGTCTTTCGAAATCCGATGCCGACCCAGTTAAACGTCCATTTCGGATTTAGATTGGGGTCGGTGGGTTCGACGGCGCCGCCGCTTTCTTCAGCCAAATGGACGGCGCTGAAATAGGTGACGCCGCCGGCATCCGCGCGACCGGCCTTAACCGACGCCAAAATTTCCGTATTGCCGGGCACGGTCATGATGTTTTCTTCCGGAACCCCGGCTTTTTTGGCGTTGGGTATCGTGCTGTAACCGGAACCCGTAACCAGGATCGCCCCTTTTTCCTTTATGTCACTATAACTGTGAATGCCTTTGGGGTTGCCCTTGGGAACGATGAAACATTCGCCGAACACACCGATCGGTTCCGAAAAATTGACGTTTTCACATCGCTTTTTCAAGATATACATTCCGCCGGTAATGAGATCGAAACGGTTGGCCTTTAAGCCCGGTATCAGCCCGCCCCAGTCGGTGACAACCGGTTCAATATTGGTGTAGCCCATGACCTTCAGTATGCCGATGGTGATCACATTGGCGAAACCGAGCGGTTTCTGATTCTCCCCCGGATACGCCCAGGGGGCTTCATTGGCAAAACCCAGCCGGATGGTTTTCCCATCGTCGATGCGATCCGTTATGGAATCCGCCCACGTCAGGGACGCGAAACCGCACAAGATCATGAAAACCAGCATTGCCAACGATGTCCGCTTGAATGTCGTGTTACGTCTGATGCCCATTGCTCTCTCCTTTCGATGATGACCCATTCATGTTGTTGCCCATTTCCCAATGCCCCTATGCAAAACCGCAATGAATTTTCCGCGCGGTTATGCGCCGTAGGTTTTCGCGGTTCTGAACGCGGCCAAAATGTTTTCAACCGGCACGCCGTGGGTAATGTTGTGGACGACCGAGAAGACGAATCCGCCTCCAGGCGCCATGATGTCGATGCACCGTTTGACCTCGTCGGACACCTCTTGCGGCGTTCCAAACGGCAAGGTTCTCTGGGTGTCGACGCCCCCTCCCCAAAAGCAGAGATCCGATCCGAAATCCCGTTTCAATTGGGCGAGGTCCATGTGGTTTGCCGTGTATTGAACAGGGTTCAGAATATCGACGCCGATTTCAATGAAATCGGGAATGACCGACGAGACCGAACCGCAACTGTGCAGCAACAGCTTCGCGCCGGTCTTTTTCTTGATGTGCTGATACAGTTTTCGGTGGAACGGTTTGATCTGCTTTCGATACGTTTTCGGGCTGACCCAGGTGGTGTTCTGCATGCCGATGTCGTCGCACACCTCGATGATGTCCACGTGTTTGTAGACCGTATCCGCATACCGATCGAACGCCGCTATATGGGCCGCCAGCAGGCGGTCCATCACCGCTTCCGCCATGGCCGGCCACCCCGCCAGATCCAGAAG
Source organism: uncultured Desulfobacteraceae bacterium (assembly GCA_964431545.1). Classification (GTDB taxonomy): domain Bacteria; phylum Desulfobacterota; class Desulfobacteria; order Desulfobacterales; family JAABSP01; genus CAYSLC01. The sequence goes on from CAYSLC010000088.1 coordinate 3,118, forward strand.
AAACTGCGACCAGCCCCTCAGAAACTGTCCCGCCTGAAAAATATGTCCGGCGAAACACCCCACTAAAGCCCGGTCGTTGTGGGCGCGGATCTGTTGGACGGTCTGCTCAAGGTCCGCCAGCGGCATGTCGCACCACTCCGGTCGGTCCATGCCGTCGAATTCATGCGGATAATCCTTTATTTCTTCCACATCGCGGATATGCGCCAGCGGGTGGCAGCAGATATCGTAATAGAGCCCCTCGTGCGGCATCTTCAGGCAGGCCTGCCCCTGCCGGTTCATCACAACCTGATCTTTGTTGGGCAACGTCCGGGGTAAAAACCGGGCCGGATACTGGGCCGGGGTCCCGTCATGGGCCTCGCCGTCCCGCCATGCCGCCGGGAGATGCCAGATCACCTTGGCGTCCGACCCCATGGCGTCGGCGACGTTGTCATCCACAATGACGACCTGCTGGCAGATATCGACGATTCTGTAGGGCGCGGCATCGATCTCTAACGCCTTGCACAATTGATGATACGGCCCGATGGCGATGGTGCTGCAGTCGGTGCCGCCCAGATCGATGGGCAACCGGTCCGGTTCTTTGTGTTCAACTGTGTCGAGGATTCTTTCCCGTGAGGTCGATTTCACTGATGGGTCCTGTGGGTGAGGGGGTTTTGGAACGGTCACTATTTGTGACACGAAGTCATTATTTGTTAAAATGCCATGTTTTGATTTTCCTTGTCAAGCCTTTTTTTCAGATGTCATCCGGGAAAGGGGATAAAGCTGATCAAGACATTCCTGATCGATTATGCTATAAAGTAGCGGCCATGGAAATCGAAACCACTTGACGGACGAAATGTGCCAAAAAACAGAAAAAACGCCGGTGATCTAATGACCTTATCATGGGATCAATATACAGATGTCGTTGTCATCGGAAGCGGTGCCGCCGGTTTGTCGGCGGCCCTTGAAGCCGGGCGGACAGGGGCATCCGTCGCTGTATTCGAGAAGATGAAGGTCACCGGCGGGAATACGCGCATCAGCGACGGGTGCCTGTCGGCCCCGAACAATTTTCTGCAGAAGCGCTTTGGCGTCGAAGACTCGCCGGAATTGTTCTCCGAAGATATGATGAAAGCCGGATTGGGGTTGAACGGACCGGAACTCGTCAGCGTCTTCGCGGAAAACGCCTCGGACGCCGTCGACTGGACCCGGGAGATGGGGGTTCAGTATCTGGATCGACTGGATCGATTCGGCGGTCACTCCGTGGCTCGGGGCGTTACCATCCGGAACAACGCCGGCGTCGATATCATCAAGGCGCAGGTCGAAACGTTGCGCCGGATGGGCATAACCATCAAGACCCGTTGCGCTCTGGAGGAGTTGATCACCGATGCGGACGGAACCGTGCTCGGCGTTCGCATCCGATCCGGCAATGGGGCATCCACCGATGCCGGAAGCGGCCGGAAGCACATCCGGGCGCGCCGCGGGGTCGTCATGGCCACGGGCGGATTCGGCCATGACGTTGCGTTCCGGATGCGCCAGAACCCCCGACTGGATGACGCCGTCTCTTCCACCAACCATAAAGGGGCCACGGCGGAAGGCCTGATCGCCGGCCTGAAGATCCACGCCATGCCGGTCCACCTGTCCTGGATTCAACTGGGGCCTTGGGGATGCGCCGATGAAGTCGGTTATGGCGGAGCGGCCCGGTTTGTGTCCTACTGCATTTATCCGGCCGGCATCCTGGTCGATCCGGCGACCGGCCGCCGCATCGTCAATGAATGGGGGGACCGACGACAAAGAAGTGACGCCATCTTCAACACCGGCGGTCCCTGCATTGGCGTTGTGGATTCGAAGGGTGCCCAACGGGACGCCGACAGCCTGGATCACTGTCTGAAAACCGGCAAAGTCCGCAGGTTTGACACCAATCGAAAACTGGGGGAAGCGTATGGAATGCCTCCCGGCGCCCTGGAAAGGACCGTGACGGATTACAACAGACAGCTCCAAGAAGGGGCGACGGACCGTTTCGGAAAACCCCTTGGCCGGGATGCCACTGCCGTCGATGCACCACCTTTTTATGCCGCCAGGCTATGGCCGAAGGTTCACCACACCTCCGGGGGGCTCGGCATCGATGCCAGGGCGCAGGTCATCGATCTCCATGGTCGGCCCATACCGCGCCTCTATGCCGCGGGGGAGGTCGCCGGGGGCATCCATGGCGCCAGCCGTCTCGGCGGCTGCGCCTTGCCGGAATGCATCGTGTTCGGGCGCATCGCCGGACGGGAAGCCGCGATGATGAAACCGCTGCCGGATGATGGCGATCGGACGTAAACGCCGTCCATCCCAGGCACGGGAAGATCAGATGCTGTCACAACTCATCCAGTACGCGCGCAGGAATGGCGCAACCCAAACCCGGGACGAACGCTTCTATCGCCTTGTCCGGTATCCAGTCCCTGGTGATCCCGTGCCCTGCCATAAAACATACGGTGAAGTTGAATCCCCGGCGGAGACGATCGAAACGGAAACCCCGGTCGAGCTTCACGATGCGCCATTTTGAACCGACCGCAACACATAGTGGCTTTGGGCGTCAAGTGCATCGCCAGGTTCACCCAAAAAAGCGGCGGAAGCCAAAATCTCAGCTTGTCGGACTCTATTTCCCCTCCACCATCTGCTCATACCAGTGAACGAAGGTCAGCAGCATCCACAGCTTCAGCCCGTGGCGGGCCCCGTGGATTTCGTGGTGGTCGTATTTCAGGAGTTTGCGCACATAATCGACATTGAACAACCCCATGGCCTTCAGCCGCCGTTTGCCGAGCATCCGGCGGGCGTAGCGGCGCATCTCGCCCTGGAGCCAGAACCGGACCGGCACCATCATCCCCGATTTGGGCCGATCGACGATGGGGCCCGGCAGGATGTCCCTCACGGCCCGCTTCAAGACCCCTTTCTCCACATTCCCCATGAGTTTCAGCTCCGGCGGACACATCATGCTGGTTTCGATGATCCGTTTGGAAAAGAGCGGCGGCAGGGCGAGGACCCCATTGGCAGCCGTCATTTTCTCCACCTTGACCAGGATCAGGTTGGCCCCCTTGAGCCGGATGTTAATGGCCATGAGCTTGTTGATGAACCGGCGGGGCGGGTTGTGCCGGAAAAAGGGCGCGAGGATGGCGGTCAGGGCCTCTTCGCCGCCGGCGGCGCGCCAGACCTCCGGGGTCAGGATCTGCCGGAGGTCGGTGAAACACTTCCGGTAGGTGAGCAGGTAGGTCCGTTCCAGCCAGGCGTCGGCCGGTTCGTCGGGCAGGGGGCCGTAGAGGGAGGCCAGCATCATGGGGATGTTTTTGGGGCCGCCGAAACAGGGGTCGCCCCCCTCGCCGTTGAGGACCACGTCCGTGACCTCCGAGGCGGCCTCGGCCATGAGGTAGTTGGGTACGGTGATGGGATCGCCGATGGGGTCGTCCAGCCGCCAGATGATCTCCCGCATGCGGCGGATGAACCGCTTGGGCCGGATCTCCACCCAGGTATGATCGGTCCGGTACCGGTCCACCATCATCTGGACGAATTCGTTCTCGTTGGCGTACGCCGGTCCGAAATGGACGGAAAAGGTCTTGAGGGGGGCGCCGGGGTGCTGCAGGGCCGCATGGGCCAGCACCGCACTGGAATCGACGCCGCCGGACAGGAAAACCCCCGGCGGCCGGTCACTCGCCCGGCCGCATTCCCGGACCGAGGCATCGAGATCCGACGCGACCCGGCGGACGAGGTCGACGGCGGGCATCGCGGCCGCGTCGCCGGGTTCCAGCCCTTCGAATTCGAAATGGCGGCGGGTCGTGACCCGGCCGTTCCGCCATTGAAGCAGGGTTCCCGGCTGCAGTTCGAAGATCTCCTCGAACATGGTCCGTTCGCCGGGAATGAAACTGAAGGTCAGGTATTCGGGCAGCGCGCCGATGCGCATCCGGCGGGGAACCGGCGGGTCGGCGAACAGCGCCTTGATTTCACTGGCGAAGAGGAGCCGGCCGGCGTGATGGGTCCAGTAGACCGCCTTGACACCGGCGGGGTCCCGGATAAGGAAGAGGGTTCCGTCGGTGGCCAGCGCCGCCGTGAACGCGCCCTCCAGTGCCGTCAACCCGTTTTGGGGGGTTGCGGCCAACCCGGCCAGGATCGACTTCACCGAATCGGCCTCATAAAGGGCGCCCGCGTTGAAAAACACGCCCGCATGGCCGAATACCGCCCGGGGTTCGGTCAGCTCAGCGATCTGGGGTTCCCGGTTCCACCCGGCCCGGCCGTGGCCGATTTCCACGAACACATCCTCGCCCCACCGGGCCGATGTCCGCTCCCATCCCGCCTTGCAGCGGTGGCCCAGCCGGTCGGCCATCCGATCCATCAGCCCCGGTGCCGGTTTGCCGATATAGCCGAAAAGGCAGGCCATGGGTTAACCGAAATCCATGTCGCCGCCCCCGCCGCCGAACCCGCCGGCCATGGCGTTCCGCCGCTGTTCTTCCAGGAGGGCTTCGCTGAGCAGGGCCATGCCGGTGACCATGGCCAGGCTGGTTGTTCCCATGAGGGCTTTGGGGCCGGCGATATCCAGCGGCATGCGGTAGCCCGCCTGGATATTCTCGACGGGCTCGCCGGATTGAATGATGGCCTTTTTTCCGGCGTCCTTTTCGGGGACCCAGACCGGGCGTTTCAGGCGGTCGACGTCATGGGGATGGAGTCCTAAATCCTGAATTTTCCGTCCTTTCAGCCCCCAGGCAGGGTCGTTCAGGAGGTCGTTCCGAAGGCGGTGGCCTTTCCTGGAGGCGTCGTGGATGACGGAGACCGGCACGTCCGGCCATTTCTCCAAAATCTGGCGGCAGGCGTTGAAGGCCCGGGCCGGATATTTGTTGGCGCTGACCACCAGGGTTTTGTTGTCCAGGTGGAAGCGGTTGAGGATCAGCATCTCGGCCATGTCGTCGCGCTCCACGATGAGGATGCCCTGGGGCGCGTGCTCGAACAGGGCGTCATCCCAGCCGGCGTCTCCATTGTGCAGCAGCCGTTTACCGGTGGCCATCCCCTCCAGCGGGTGGGCCCCGATGTATTGGGCGATGACGCTGGCCACCTGGTCTTCCGGGACCTTGGCGGGACGACGGATGATCCGAACCGTCATCCAGACACCGAAAGCGATAAAGAGGGCGATGAAAACCGGCCAGTAGGGAATATTGGCGGCGATGACGATGCCGATAACGAGCATGGCAATCCAGAACAACACGGCGCACCCGACCCGTTCGCCGCCCTTCTTTTTCAGGAGCATCCGATGCACCTGGGCGAAGAGCTGGGTATAGGTAAAGGCATACTGCCCGAAGCCGGAAATCCGGTCCACCGCCTTTTTCATGGCCATATCCGAGAAATTGGGCGATTTTTTGGGGTCAAGGGCGAAACGGTAACCGCAGGCGTTGCACGCCATGCCGTCTTTGTGCTTCTGGCTGGCGTTGCACTGGGGGCATTTCATGGGGCCTCCTCATGGTTAGGGCGGTCTGGAAACGGTTCCCGCGGCGGGACGGAAAGATGCCGCGCTTCTGGAATGGGTACCGCAATCGGCGGGCGGGATCAAGTTTTTTCAGAATGATCGGTTCCAGCCAACTCTCAAGGTTCCCGTTGCATTCTTTCAGGGCGGTTCATACAATGGTGCTCAACGGCCGGCATGCAGCGCCCTTTCCTTCATTCTCACACCAGCGAAAATAAAATCGGCGTCAGCCGTTTTTCGTCGATATACGGTTGCGCTCTCCGGGGTGACAAGTGGGACGTCGATGACCTCGAGGCCCCGGTCTGCCGGGCGGCCCTGTAGAGACGGTCCGCTTTCGGTTCCGTGAGGGTCCGGGTGAAATCGAACAACTGGGAAGAGCGGTACTGAAAGGTGTGGGCCAGCATTTCCTTCAGCACCGGCGCATCCGCGACCCGGTCCGCTTCGAAGTGGAGGAGCCGTTGCACCTTCTGGTTGAACCCCTTGGAATAACAGTCCACCTCCACACCGGCGTAATCGTCGTAAGACAGGAGTTCGTTGTGCTGGGTGGGGATGATCAGCTCGGCCTTCCGGCCGGGAAAGGTCGCGTCGATCCGCTGCCGGATCCATTCCATGGGCACGTGCTCCGGGTGCCAGTGGACGGCCAGCACGGCTTCCTGGTGAGGGAAGATCCGGTTCGGGGTGATGATCCGCGTTTTCTGTTCTTCGGTCATGTCTTCGGACACCATCGCCCAGAACCGGCGTTCGTCGGATTCGGTGATCCCGTCGGGTTACCCGGGACCGGACCTTCATTTCCGAGGTCGCCCGTCGGTTTGCAGGACCCGAATCTGCGGCTGGGCAAGCACCCGATGAGGTCCGGGTGGCCCATTTCACCGACACGTTTTACGAGGTCAACGGCGTGGCCCGGACCCTGCACCGGCAAGTCGATATCGCGCGGAGAAGCGGCAAGCATCTCACGGTCGTCACCTGCGATGCCGGGCACGCCCCCCGGCGGGACGTTGTGAAGCATTTCATGCCCATAGGGGTCCACGAACTGCCCGAATACCCCCCCGGGTGTCCCTCCATGCGCTGTGGCACAAGCACGCGGGCAACGGCAACGGACACCGGCCCAATCCCTGCCGGGGTGGTATGGAGGATCTCCGGTATTACCGGGCCTGCGATTTTTTCGATGGAAGGGTGCCGCTCAGGGCCCGGCGGCTCCAACGGTTTCAGGTCGTGCGCCGTTCTCCTCTCATGCCTGCCCCTGCGGCGACACATCCCCGCTCACGCCCCGGACGTGGTAGAGGGCGCTGAAATCCTGCCACCCCACGAATCCCAGTTCCGCGCTCACGAACCAGGCGGCGATAAACGACCGGCGATCGCAGCTCCAGAGTTGTTTCTGCTGCGGATCGAAAACGGCTTCGATGCAGTGGTCCTCGCCGTGGGGCGTTTCCATCAGCAGGGACATGAGTTCGTCGATGGTGGGCAGCCGCCAGTCGTCCCGGCCGGCGAACCGCCGCCGGTTCAGCGCGTCGATGTAGCCGTGGGCGTCGTGCCAGGTCAGGGGATAGGGCGTCCCGTTCTGCTGCCAGGTCAGGCCGGTGGTCCGGTCGGTGACGGTGGCGTCGCCGTTTTCGTGGAAATCGTTTTTCACCCATACCTCCGGACGCCACAGTTCGTCGACGCCGAAGACCTCCACGGCTGCTTTGGGTCCCGCCTTGATGGGGAAATGGCGATGGCGCATCCGCTCGGGGGGGCGGCCCCCCTCGGATGACTGGACCGGGTAGACGCGGCAGACGGTATCTTTCTGGCGCCGCCACTCCCCGGCCAGCCGCTCCAGGTCCGCCCCCATGGCGCCGGTGGTCGCGAACCGCTGACCCGGGGCAGGTGCGATGGTCTTGAGCAGAAAGGCGTCCCACCGCCAGTCCAGGTCCGGGTTGAACCGGCTGGGTCGCTCCGGGTGATCGGCGGGCAGGGCACCGGTGAGCATCCGGTAGAGCATCACCCCCACACTGTACAGATCGGCGGACGCGTCCACCCCATCGGGGTCTGCCGATTGCTCGGGTGCGGCATACCAGGGCGATCCCACCTTGAGGTTGTCCGGTGCCGGGAAGGTTTCTCCCCGGAGCTTGGACAGCCCGAAATCGCAGATCTTCACCCCGTCGTAGGCGGTCAGCAGGATGTTGTAGGGCTTGATATCCCGGTGGACGATGCCGTGGTAATGCAGGCAGGCCAGTCCGTCGAGGATCTGTCGGGTGTAGCCGATGGCCTTGTCCAGGCGGATAATCCGGGACGGGTCGTCGGGGCGGTAGGTTTCACCGATCATGATCCCCAGACTGTTGAAATAATAATCCATCAGATAGTGGACATCCCCGCCTCCGGGGTCATCGAAATTCCAGATCTCCACGATATGGGGGTGGCGAAGCTTGGCCAGGGTCCGCGCTTCGGCGATAAAGATCTCCCGGATCCGGTCTGCGCCGATGAGATCGCGGAGGTGGGGGTTGGGGGCGAGTACCTTGAGGGCGGCGATCTTGCCGATGGTCGGGATGCGGACTTTGTAGACCCGGGCCATCCCCCCCCGGCCCAGGAGCCCCCGGATTTCGTATTTTCCGATGGTCTTCAACGCGTGTTCTCTGCGGGGTGTTTCACCATAAGCGGTCGGCGTGGGCATGGGGAAGGCCCGCCGCGATGATGGCGTCCACGGTTCGCTGGATATCGTAGGTCACGTAACGCACCGTCACGGTGTCGGCGCCGGTATCGTAGATCACGTATTTGGCCCGGTTGTCGCCGTCTCGGGGCTGGCCCACGGCGCCGCTGTTGATGATGTAACGGTGATCCCGCTGGAGCGGGGTCTTTCCTTCCTCCAGCGGGTGGTGCTGCGTGCCGGTGCCGTTGTGGCCCACGAGGACCAGTTCATGGGTATGGCCGACAAAACAGCGGGATTCGGTCATATCCGTGAAGGCGGCTTGAAGATCCTCGCCCGTGACTTGGAACAGGTAGGTGGACAGGGAATCGGGGGGAAATCCGTGGACGAACCGGACCCCATGTCGCACGAGAGACGGGGGGCGGCTCCCGATAAAGGCGAGGGTCTCTTCGCTCAACATGGAACGGGTCGATTCAAGGGACCGCCGGGCCTCGGGGTTGAACCATTCCAGGTGATGGGGGGCCGCAACGGCCCGGTCGTGATTCCCCTGCACGGTGGGGATGTGCCGTTCCTGGATGGTGCGGACCACCGCTTCGGGATGGGGACCGTATCCGACCAGATCCCCAAGGGAAAAAATGTCCGTAATGCCTGAGTGGTCGATGTCCGCCAGAACCGCCTCCAGGGCCGTCAGGTTGCCGTGGGCATCGGAAATGACCGCCAATTTCATAAGTCCGCCTATCCCTCCGTTTCTCGTTTCGTTCCGATGGGACCGGCGCCGGTGTCGCCCCGGACCCTACACCGATTAAATCACCAACCCGGCAGAAAATCAAGGACCGGCAACACCCGGCACCGCTCCCTTCCCAGCCGCCGCTTTTGAAACCCGGCAATGGAGAAAATGAGGAATTGCCCCCATTTTGGGACCCCATTCGGCAGGAGCGTCCCGGATCACCGAAACTGCTCCTGCACCGGTGCAGGCGGCCCCTGCTCCGGTGATTCGGGGCCGACTGCGGGGAAAGGACCCGGTCGCGTTGTGTCACGTAATGGCCCGCCTATACCGCCACCGCCTCTTTCCAGTAGGGGTTGATCAGGTCTTCGAAGATGGCCATGGCCGCCTCTGACCCCTGGCCGGCGGCGGTGACGATCTGTTTGTAACCGCCCTCCACGTCGCCGCCCGAATAGATGCCGGGGATGTTGGTCCGGTGCCGCTCGTCCCGCTTGATGTAGCCTTCCTCGGTCAGTTCCACGCCGATGGCCCGGGCCAGTTCCACGGCCGGTTCGTACCCGATGGAGACGAAAACGCCGTCGGCCGGGATTTCCGTGACATCGCCAGTCTTGTTGTCGGACAGCACGACCGAGGTCACCCGCTCCCGGCCCCGGATCTCCTTGATCTCGGAGTCCCAGAGCACCGGGACGCCCGTGTCGAAGAGGTTTTTGCTGAGGTGGTCCTGGGCCCGGAGTTTGTTCCGGCGATGGACCAGGGTCACGTCGGCGCCCATGTGGTGGAGGTAGAGGGCCTCGGTTACGGCGCTGTTGCCGCCCCCCACCATGAGAACCTTCTTGCCCTTGAACAGGGGCCCGTCGCAGGTGGCGCAGTAACTGACGCCCCGGCCGGAGAACCGGTTTTCGCCCGGCACGCCCAGATGCCGGTGGTTGGCACCGGTGGCCAGGAGCACCGCTTTGGTCCGGAATTTCCGCCGGCTGGTGGTCACGTCGATGGGATCGCCCGGGGAACGGCCGGGTTCGATGGCCACCACCTCTTCCCCCTGGAAGATGGTCACATACTCCAGGGCGTGGTTGACCATGATGTCCACCAGGGTCTTGCCCCCGACAGAGGTGAATCCGGGATAATTTTCCACCACCGGCGTGGTGGCCACCTGGCCCCCGAGCATCCCTTTTTCCACCAGGGCCGTCTCCAGCCCGGCCCGTTTGGCGTAGATGCCGGCGGTAAGGCCGGCGGGACCGCCGCCCACGATGACCAGGTCGGTTTCCAGTTCCGCGGCGTCGATGTCCGGGATGAAAACCCGCTGCTCTTCGTATTTGATCATGGACTGGATGAAGATCTCCTCGGACTGGGCCCCTTTGCCGATGAGGACGTCGTCGGCAAAGGTCTGGGGGACGCTGTGGGCCGCGTATTCCTCGGCGATGCCCGGGTTGGCCTGGATGTCGATGATCTCCAGAGAGACCAGGTCCGGCCGTTCGACGGCGGCCTTGACGGCGTTGACCGACTGCTGCGGGCAATAGGGACAACTGGGGCTCACGAAGACCTTGACCCGACGGGGACCGTCGAGGCCGGCCATCATCTTCCTGGACGGATCGCTCAGATTGCTGTTTTCGAACCCCACCAGGAAGAGCAACTCCACCAGGGTCCGGCCTTCTTCCCCCACCGGGGCCCCGTTCCAGTGGATGGTGTACTGATCCGGCTGGAACACCATGGCCGGGAAGGCGGAGACCCCCCATTCTTTGGCCAGCTCGTGATCCGGCCGGTATTCCTCGAACTTGATTTTGGCGGAGATCTGACGAAAGGCCTTCAGGGTCTGGCGCGCCGCCTGGGCGAACACGTCGTTGGGATCGTTGCCGGCAAACAGGACGGTGCGCACGTCCCGCGGCATTTTGTCCAGGGCGTTACCCAGGTGGGCCATCATCTCCTGTTCGGTCATCTGGGGCGATCCGCCCGCGACTGGTGCGTTGGCCATATCCTTTTCTCCCTTCGTTTGGTGCCGGTTCTATCCTCCGGCAGATTCGGGGGCATCTTCCAACGATCTGGAAAATGAAGATAAATACCATTTGGAAGATATCAAGGCGGCGGGGGATTTTTGGGGAAAATATCCGGGACGGCGGGAGTTGATGGAGCGGATGCGACGGACGATCCAAGCCGACATCGACGGCATCGCCGGCGGACCCGGACCGCCATGAGGCCCGGCTCGACGAGGCCGAAAAATTCCCGCTGCACGCCGGGCATATTGGGCGCCACGATGTCTTCCACCAGCGTCCCCATCTTGTCGGCCAAGTCGCCCCACCGCTTGTTCATCGCCTTCCGATCCGATTCGGACGCTTCCCTGAAGCGTCGCATTCCGTCCTTGAAAACGCTCATCTCATCTTTAAACTCGCTCATTTCCCGCCGAAAATCCCGCATTTCCTGCTCATCCACTTTTTCTGCAAGTTCACTGCTCATGGGAGGACCTTCTTATGGTATTTTGATCTTATTTAACGTGATTCTAGCTGAATGGGGAGGGTTTTCCAAGCGAATGCTGCTGCAAAAAAAGGACGCGGGCGATCGGGATCGGGCATCATGGGCCTTTACCGGACCATAAGGGCGGACCTGGCCGCCGGACGCATCCCTTCCGCTTTTCCGGATGTGGCGGAACCGGATGCCTACGGGCTGGTGTTCGTCGGCGGGGTCCTGTCCGTGCCGTCCCTGATCGAGGCCTATACCCGGGGCTTTTTTCCGTGGACCGGCGAACATCCCATCCCCTGGTTCTCTCCGGACCCCCGGCTGGTGTTGTTTCCGGAGCATTTCAGGACGACCCGGCGGTTTCGGCGCACCATCCGGCAGGGTCGGTTCACTATCCGATTCGATACCGATTTCCACGGCGTGATCCGGGCGTGCGCGGCGATCCCCCGTAAGGGGCAGCGCGGCACCTGGATCACGGACAACATGACCGCCGCCTACACGCAACTCCATCAGCTGGGCATCGCCCACAGCGTCGAGACCTACGATGGATCGGGCCGGCTGTGCGGCGGCTTGTACGGGCTCACATTCGGCCGGGCCTTTTTCGGGGAATCGATGTTCACCCGGCGGTCCGGTGGATCCAAACTGGCCCTCTGGGGCCTGTGCCGGTTTCTGGAAAAAGAGGGCTTCCATTTCATCGACTGCCAGCAGGTGACCCCCCACCTCATGCGGATGGGGGCGGTTCCCATCCGGCGGAGCGAATACCTGAATCGCCTGGCCCACGCCCTGGCCGTTGATTCCCTCCACCGGAGTTGGGCCGACATCGCTTCAGCCGGGCGACACTCATGCCGTTTTCGATAAGCCGCCGGATGATCTCCGGGGACCGGCTGGCCGGGACGGTGGTACAACCGCTTTTGGTTCTGGGCATCGTGGCGTTCCCCGGTGGGGTGGCAGGATCATAACCGGGGCCAATCCAGTGGGATTGACCCTGCATCGAGGCTATTTGTAGGTGTCCATGATCCGGTCAAAGGTTCCGTTGTCCTTGATCTTTTCCAGGGCCTCTTTGCTTTTTCGGACGATGTCGTCCGATGTGGCGAGGCTGTAGGCCATGTACATGCCGGTGGATAAATCCTCGACGAAAAATGCCTTTTCCAACTGCGATACGGTGAAGGGTTTACCGGATTCGGCCTCTTCCCGAATCAGAGACGCGATGGTCAGTTCGTCCACAAGGATCAGGTCGATGCGGTCGTTGAACAGTTTCCGGATGTTGAGGGAATAGGAATTGGTCATATCCAGGTTCTTGAATCCCTGGGAAGTTAAGAATTGGGTGGTATAGTCGTCACTGACGGTACCGATCGTGTATTTTTTGGCGTCTTGAAGGGATTCGACGGTGATGTCATCCCGCGATTTGAGCGTGTAGAAATAGATATTGACCGGTGCGATGATGCCGACCCATTTGAACTTGTCTTCCCTTTCGGGGTTTCGGCCAATGGAATAGATCAAGGTGTTCGGATTGGATAACGCCATCTTGTAGGCACGCTTCCAGGGATAGGATTTGAAATCGGCCTCGATGCCGGCTTCGGTTAGCGCCGCCCGGACGATTTCGGTCGAAAAGCCGGTAATGATCCCGTTTTCAGTGTAGTTGAACGGCGGCATCTCTTCGGTGACGGCGGTGATCGGTTCCGCGAATGCCGGACAGGCCATGACGACAAATGAAACGAACGCAGCCAATACAGTCTTCATTTCTCACCTCCTGATCTCTCCACATGGGTTAACGGCTGAGCGTACCGTAAAAAAAATATCCGACTTTTTCAAGCCCCGTTTCTCTCCATTGAAAGCCGCGGGCGTGGTGCCCCCGGCGAGCCGGACCGCTTTTGTTCCGCGGCGCCGGACAAGGGCGGTGCGGCGGCATCCGGCCACTCTGAAAGGCGAAAAAACGCGCTTTGTTGAGAAATGCCGGGGCATTACCGGCGAAGCGTTCGGACCGCATCCACGATCGCCGACAGGGCCCGGTCGATCTCCTCGGGGGTCGTCATTCGACCGGTAGTGAACCGCAACGTCCCCTTGGCCCAGCGCTCCGGGACCTGCATCGCCGTGAGCACATGGGAGACATCGACCCGGTCCGCATGGCAGGCCGCGCCGGCGGAAGCGGCCACCGTCAGGCCGATCGCCTCCAAAATCCGGTTGGCCTCCAGGTCGAGAAACGAAACGCTGGTGGTATTGGGGAGGCGGTACTTCCGGTGGCCGTTGAACCGGATGTCCTCAAGGGCATCGGCCAATCCCGTTTCCAGCCGATCGCGCATGGCCGCCATGTGGGCCGCGTTCGTTTCCAGGTCGCGCTCGGCGACACCGCAGGCTTCCCCCAGCCCCACGATCTCCAGCACATTTTCCGTTCCGGCCCGGAGCCCCCGTTCCTGGCCGGCGCCGTGACAGAAAATTTCCGGCGCCACGCCATTCCGGATATAGAGCGCGCCGACCCCCTTGGGCGCATAGATTTTATGGCCGGCCACGGACAGGAGGTCCACCCCCAGATCACCGACCCGGGCCGGAATCTTGCCCGCGGACTGGGCCGCATCCGTATGCACCAGAATCCCTTTGCCCTTGACCCGTTCGGTGATGTCAGAGATGGGCTGGACGGTTCCCACTTCATTATTGGCGTGCATGATCGAGATCATCACCGTCTCCGGAGTCACGGCGGCGGCCACGTCGGCCGGATCGACGAGCCCGTCGCCATCCACCGGCAGGTAGGTGACCGAAAACCCGTGACGCTCCATGAACCGACACACTTCCAGAACGGCGGGATGCTCGATTCGGCTGGTGATGAGGTGGGTCCCCCGGGAGAATCGCGACCCGCCGATGCTTTTGATTGCATGATTGTTGGATTCGGTGCCGCCACTGGTGAAAACGATTTCATCGTTCCCGCTGCCCAGCAGCGCGGCCACCTGCCGCCGCGCCGCCTCCACCGCCTGTTTGGGACGCACCGCGTACAGGTGGCCGCTGGATGGGTTGCCGAACTCGGTTTCCAGAAAAGGTCGCATGGCCTCGATGACGGCGGGATGGTGGGGCGTGGTCCCGTTGTAATCCAGGTAGATCGGTGTTGTCATGATCGTCTCCTCCTTTTTGGGAAGCGGATGGTGTGCGCATCGGTGGCGTCGCGGTTCAGCCCTGTCCGGCGATGGGCGGGGATGAAGCGGTCGTTTGGGGCGCCGCGTCGCCGACCCCATGGTGTCAGACCGGTCTCGTTAGATCAAGCTGAAAACCCGTTCCGTATGGATCCGGAAATCCGCACGGCGGGGGTCTGCCGGAGAATTGTGCTTGACATCGGCTCCATCCTTTCTGTATCACGTCTTCAGAAAACAATCATTACCCGAAAGGAGCGGCACTGTGGACGGCGAAATCAAAAAATTGTTTCACATCTCATCCTTCCTGCTGAAATCGGTTGCCAGTGGATTGGAAGCGGTCGCACAGAACATCGAAGCGATGGCCCAGTCTTCTCCCGGTTCGGCGGCGACAACCGATGCTGAACCGGCGCCCCGGAACGAAGAGACAGAGGCGGCCCCAGCGAGCCCCTCCTCTTCCGGCGGCGCCACCAAAACCGATATCATCCTGGGCGTCATCGCACGGGCCGATGACGGGATGGATATCACCTCCATCGCCCAGGAAACCGGGTTCGACCGCAATACCATCCGATCCGCCGCGTCCCGGTTGCGGAAACAGGGAAAGCTGACGAGCCCCAAAAAGGGAGTGTACCGGGCGAGCTGATCCGGCTCCCTGACGGGCCAATCCCCGCCGGTCCGCCGGCCGTCGTGGCCGTACAGGAGCCGGTGGGCGGCAAACACCGTTGCAACAGCCATGGCGATGGACGCCACCCGGACGCCGGGTTGATTGCCGATCGGATGCTCCGGATCATGAAGTGATCGACCGCCGAACCGTTCCGGACGTGTTCCTCATCTTTTCCTTTCACCATGGCCTGCATTTCTGCGGCATCCCTCCTCTTGTGTTCACCCGTGGAACCCCGGGCAAAACGGCCCCGGTCCACCGGACGCCTCTTCAAAGGCTATGATCCGGTCTATCGACTCCGCCGCAGGCCATCGAGTGGTGCCGGGGATTTGACAGGAATGTACATCCTGATTAGGGTGTCCGCCCAGACAGATCGGCCGGTCCGCATCCGAAAACCGACGCCCTTGCCCCTGGCAGGGGCGTTCCCTCCGGATGCCACCGAAGGGGCAACAACGCAGAGTTCCTCCCCGGGCGGGCCGGCACTGGACGGAAAAGGAGCGACTGTGAAGGTCACACCCAAACGGAAAGGACACCTGTCCACCGGCCCCATTTTGCAGCAGACACCCTTCTGGGGGGATCTCAAGGAGTGCCAGGGCCATGAGGTCCGCGCGTACAACATCACCCTCCCCGTCGAGCAATGTCAGTCTCCCCCGCAACACCGACACAATCCCTCCCGGATCGCTGACGACCTTCTGGTCGTGCTCCAGCCTCTGGGACCCGATCACGTCATGGCCTATGTCCCCTACGGCCCGACGGTGGAACCCCGGGAGGAATGGCAGGGACCGGTGCTGGAGGAATTGTCCGAATGGCTGCGGCCGCAACTTCCGGAGGAATGTGTCTTTATCCGCTACGATTTGCCGTGGCAGTCTCCCTGGGCCGACGATCCCGACCGGTACGACGGCCTGGCCGGGTGGACCGGGCCGCCGAGGGTGGCGATGCAGGAGATCCGGATGAATTTCGATACCCGGAACGGCAACCTCCACAAGGCCCCCACCAACGCGCTGCCGACCAACACCGTCTTCATCGATCTGAAACCGGGGGAAGAACAGCTCCTCAACCGGATGAAGCCCAAAACCCGGTACAACATCCGCCTGTCCCGCCGCAAGGGGGTCCGGGTCACCGAGGTGGACGCCTCCCGGCTGGATGAATGGCTGGCGTTATGCCGGGAGACCGCGGCCCGGAACCACCTCGTCCATCAGGACCGGCGCCATTTCGAGGCCCTGCTCGCAGCCCGGGACCATCATCCAAACGACGGGACGTCCCTTCATCTGCTCATGGCGGAAGCCGACGGCCGGCCGCTGGCCGGGATGTTTCTGGCCATCTCCGAATCCCAGGCCTGTTATCTGTACGGCGCTTCTTCCTCCCACCACCGGAACAAAATGGCCCCCCATGCCCTGCAATGGGGGGCCATCCGCCGGGCCAAAGCCGTCGGATGCCGGTATTACGACATGTTCGGGGTGGCTCCGTCCGCCTCCCCCTCCCATCCCATGTACGGCCTCTATCGGTTCAAGACCGGATTCGGCGGTTTTCTCTACCACCGGCAGGGGTGCTGGGATTACCCGCTCCGGGAGGACCTCTACAGCGCTTACCATGCCCAGGCCATCAATGAAGAGGGGTATCACCTCAAATAGGGACAACCATGCCGGGGCGAAAGATTTGTCGCCCCTGCGGGTCTTCTACCCATCTGTCCTTCAGGGCATCCGGATCGCCCGGCCCCGGGATGAAAAGGAAATCCCCAGCGAGGACATGGTGCTGATGTTGATGGTTTCGATGATCGGGATGTTGACGGGCTTTTCCGATGTCCAGCGGACCAGGAAATTGGCCCCCGAGCCGCCACTCAGGTCGGATTGTTTGATGACGTACCGGATGGAGGACATGGGCTCGAGGACCACGGGTTCTTTCACATACGCCTTGAGCCGCTTTCCGTGGGAGTCGTAGTAATCGACCATCCGAAGCTCAAGCCCGTTGGCCGGATCGGTGTTGCGGATACTGAGCGTCACGGCCAGCGGAATCTGCCGCTCCCGGTCCCCGCTGTAGATATGGGAATAGGCCGGCACATACACCGTCTGGCCCAACGCCAATGCGATATCCGAAGTTTCATCCTGCCCCAAGACCGTCAGTGGCCCCACCACTAACGCCGCCGCCAGCGCGATTATCACCCAAGTCAGGTTTCTCATGCGTCCGTACCTCCCTCTGTGCCTCTGTGCCTTTGTGCCT
>CAYSLC010000089.1:0-20355 GCA_964431545.1 uncultured Desulfobacteraceae bacterium
GGTTCTGGGTGTGTATCTTCTCCTTTTGGAGCTGGATCTCCTCCTGCTGGAGCGCCATGATCCGTTCGATGTCATGCTTCTCCGCGAGGTTCCGCTTCAGTGTCCAGTAATCGTAGATCCCGTATCCCCAGAGGAATAAAAAGGCGGCGATGAGCAGAAATAGGAGGTCCTGAAAAAGGCTGTTCCGCTTGCTGGACCACGCGCCTTTCTCGATGAGTATCGAATCGTTTCGCATCATGCTCCGTTCCCGTCCATTAAAGTTGATCACCAATCCATAAAACCGATGAGCAGAAACCGACCGACCCCTGGCTTCTACCAAAAATCCAGGGGGCTGTAAATAGGGGAAACCGTTACGGGGGCCAGGGGAAATCCACCGATTGCCGGGTAGGGAATTTCCCCATCCCCCCGATCTTCACCGAACGCCGGGGCCCCGCCCCCGCGGCGATCCGGCAAGGATAATGGCCGTGAAATATAGAAAATACGGCGTTGTTGAGGAACAAATACTGCCAATACCCCATGGTCCGTCGCCCCGTTGTGGGGTATTGTTTTGGGAGTGTGATTGTCGAGCGTTCCCACCAAACCCTAAAAAAAATCGTTAGGAGGCGGAACCATGTTTTTTTCGAATCTCGTGGATCGTGCAAGAAAAGAGCGGCGGAAGGAGGCGGCCAAGCAGGTGGCCGTGGGGCTTTCCATCGGCGCCGCGGCAGGCGCCGTCGCCGGACTCCTGCTGGCACCCAAGACGGGGCGGGAGACCCGAAAACTCCTGGCCGACCGGACCAGTGATACCATCGAACGGCTCAAGGAGAACATCGAGGATGCCAGGGATCGGATCGAGGATGTTCGCCTTCAGGTGGTGGAATCCGCCAAAAAGGGGACCAAGACCGAGACCGATCTGGACGAACTCAAAGAGGCCCAGGCCGAAACGTTCGAAGCGGTGAAGGACAGATAAGGGCGGTGGGTCCCGAGACCATGAACATCACCATCTCCCTTTACGAACTCGGAGGGCTGATCCTCTTTCTTTTGGCCGTGGGCGTGGGAATCTACCTGGCGGTCACCCTGAAGAACCTCAACGGGCTGATCCGGCGGATCAACGGCCTGGTGGAGGAGAACAGCGAGGAGTTCACCGCCACCGTGGCCGCCCTTCCCGAGATCTCCCGAAACCTCTCCCAGGCCAGCAACGGTCTCCGGAAAAGCATGGAACAGGCCGAATCGGCCGTGGAGACCATCGCGGGCAACGTCAACGAGACCGCCGTGGTGGTGGGACGAACCGCCGACCAGATCACCACATACGCCGTGGTCGCCGCGGAGGTGGTCAAGGCGGTGGCGGAGATCTTCTCCCGATCCAACGACCGCGGGTAGACCGGCGGCCGCTCCGGGATCCCGTCCCCTGATGATCCGGCCCGGCGGACCCGCCGCCGCTGGGACGGGATCGATCCGGCCCGGCGGCAACGGCGTCCCGCCCTTTCCATGCGCGTCTCTCATTTCCAAAGACAAGAGGAGAACCGACCGGGAAACGCCCGTTATCCGGTGGATGAGGCCGCCGGTTTCCAAGCGGTCTCCCTCTGGCCGGCGCCCTACTGGTTTTGGACCCTTTTCCGGCCCGACGAGAAACGGCCGACACCGGCCCCCACGCCCTCCGCCCCATTCCAGATGAAAAAGCCTTGAAGAAATGGAGAAAGCGACTATTTTACGTATCGTGGAGCCGGCCGGGCATCGCCCGGAGGACGCTCCTCCGGAAGCTCAAAACAGCCGGCGCCGACGGCGGGCCGGCCCATCCATACCGGGAAGCATCCGATGGCATCCCGAACGGACCGATGGAAGGAGGAACACCATGAACGCCGCCGCTCCCTATCTCATGCGGTGCGCCGCCTGCGGCGCCAAGAATCGGATCCCCCGGGAACGGGCCGGAGGGACCGCCAAATGCGGCAAGTGCAAGGAGCGCCTCGATACCCGGGAACTCCTGGCCGCCACCCCCGTGACCGTCTCGGACCGGGATTTCGAAGAGAAGGTCCTCCGGTCCCCGCTGCCGGTCCTCCTCGACTGCTGGGCCCCCTGGTGCGGCCCCTGCCAGACGGTGGCGCCGGTGATGACCCAGTTGGCGGCCGAATGGAAGGGGCGGGCCAGGGTGGGCAAGCTCAATGTCGATCAGAATCCCATGGTGTCCTCCCGGTTCCAGGTGATGAGCGTGCCCACCCTGCTGATCTTCGATGGAGGCCGGCTCAGGGAGACCATCCAGGGAGCGGCCCCCAAGGCGGCGATCCTCCAGCGGATGGCCCCGTACATCGGTTGAGGACGAAGGCGCGCCCCACATGAACCCGACCGACCCGCGCGCCCGCCTGGCCGAACGGATCGCAGCCCTCCTGGCGGAGGGCATCCGCCTCGACCCGACGGTGCTCCACTATATCGACTCCACTTTCTGTGAACCGACGCCGGAGACGGTGGCAGACCTTCTGGCCGGGGGACCGGACGGCGACGCCGGCCCTCTGATCGAGCTGATCTTCTTTCCGGACGAGGCCTTTCAGGCCCGATTGGAGCCGTTGCTGGAGGCGGAACGCTTCATCCCCGCGGACGAGGGGCCGGTCCTGGAAGCGCTCCGTCACCTGCGCCCCGAGACCCGGCTCCACTTCCCGGACGGCCGGGAAACGGTACCGGTCCGCATGGATCCCGAGACGGCCGGCGGCTTCGTGGCCCGGCTCCGGATCGGCAGGAACCCGGCGCCGATCCTGGCGGAAGCCGTCTCCGCCCATGCGGACGAGGATACCACCACGCGGCTCAAGGTGCGGCTCCGAAACTGCCGGTTCCCGTGGACCGGGGACCGCGTGGACCTGATGGTCCGCCTGTCGGAGCGGCTCGGGGAACCGGGGAATCTTCCTTTGCGGCTGTTCGACTTCGCCCTCTCCCTACTCCACGAGCTGCCGGCCGATGCCGACCTCTGGAAGGCGGCGGAAGCCAAAAAGGCGCACCTTTTCTCGGTCCTCCGGCAGTCGGAAAAGGCGGAGGAGCAGAGGCGAAAACACACGGTGGAGGCATTGATCCTGCGGGGGGTACGGTTGCCGGTCATCGACCACCGGGAGATCACCGAGAAGATCGCCCTCCTCGACGACCTCTGCGCGACCGTCTTCGGCCGGGTGCCGGCGGCGGCCCCGGGGGGCGCCGAGGTGGATCTGGGCGAATTCCGGGGCGGCGAGGACATGGGACGGATCATCCGGCTCCTGTCCTAGGGATCAACCGGCGGTTCTCCCGGTCGAATCCGTTTCCGCCGCTATTGACTTCTTTTTTCAAACTGTGGAATAAGGAGGAAATCGAGGATCGATATGGAAAATCTTCGATAACTTACCCGGTTATCGATCCGGAGCCCCCTCCAAAAGGGCACCATCTGTTCGGGAGAACCGACCATGTCCCTGTTTCGCCGTGGAAAGGAACTGAAACAACGGCTGTCCAAGGCCGGGAAGAAAGAGGCCCCGACCCGAAGCTCCTCCGAGGGTGGCGACGGCAACCACAATCCGCTGGTCTACCTCAAGGACCTGTGCCTCGATCAGTGCAAGACCCGTCGGCTGGACGACGGAACCGAACTCAAAGGCCGGTTCAAGGACGGCCGGCTCAACGGCCAGGGCACCATGACCTTCCCGAGCGGAAAGGTCTACAAAGGGGGGTTCAAGGAGGGGAGGTTCCACGGGCAGGGGACCCTGGTCTACCCCAGCGGCACCAAGTATGTGGGCCGGTTCAAGGAGAACCGCCGCCACGGACAGGGGGTGATGTGCTTCTCCAACGGATTCCGGTACGTGGGTCAGTTCCGGGACAACAGGTCGAACGGATACGGGAAGCTCACCTTTCCCGACGGTACCTGGTACGAGGGCCAGTTCCGGGACGGCCGGTTCCACGGGCAGGGGGTGATGCGGTTCGCCAACGGGGCCCGCTACGAGGGCCGGTTCCACCGGGACCGGCGCCACGGCCACGGATCGATGACCTTCCCCAACGGGTTCCGGTACACCGGCCAGTTCCACGAGAACCGCTCCCACGGCCACGGAACCCTGACCTTTCCCGACGGGACCACTTACGACGGCGGATTCAAAGAGGACAAGTGCGACGGCCACGGCATCATCACCTACACCGACGGCACCCGGTACGAGGGGCAGTTCGTCAATGACCGCTACAACGGCCAGGGGCGTCTCACCTTTCCGGACGGCACCGTCTATGAAGGGGGGTTCCGAAACGACCGGTACCACGGCTACGGGGTCCTCACCCGGCCGGACGGCCGCCGGGAGAGCGGCCGATTCGTTGATGGGAGGATCGAGGGAACCGATGCGCCACAATCCGTGCCGGCGCCGGCCCGGGCCGTGGGCGACATCAAGGACGGCCGGATCGCCCCTCCCCCGCCCCATGGGGCCGAAAAACGATGGTTCTCGGGCGCCGAAGGGCGGCGGGATCTCCGTGGACGGCCGGCCGAACCCGAGAGACACACCGGCGCCGGCCGGCATCGGGCCGCCGACGGCCACTACGTGGCGTCCAAAGGGGAGATTTTGGTGGACAACTGGCTGTACATGTTCGGCATCGTCCACGTCTACCATAAGCGGCTCGCTGTGGAGGAGCCCGCCTTCGCCACCTTCTACCTGCCCAAGGGCAACGTCCACCTGGAGTGCTGGAGTGACGGGGCCGACGCCAACCAGATCCAGGAGAAGATCGACGTCTACCACCGAAACGGCCTCGATTTCATCGGCCTCAGCGATGACGATATCCACCACCTGGACGAAGTGCTGCCCGGAAAGCTTCTCCCCTTCGGCATCCGGGTCCATTAGACCGCCCGATCTCCGCTGCGGGGCGGGCCGATCCCTCCGCTTACCCCGACCCCCTCCTCCGAACGGTTCTTTACCCTTCCATAAGGCGGAGCCGTCGGTTCCGAAACCGCCACCCGAAACACCGGCCACCCCCGGAAAAACCGTTATACCAAAGGAGCGCATACGACCATGGAATCCCCCCTGATGTGGATGAGACGCATCCTTGTTCTGTCCGCCGCCGTAGCCATTCTGGCGCTCTCCGGCCCGGCTTGGGCCCAGGAGACGGCCGGCGGAAACGGCCCAACAAAAACAGCGGAGACCGAAACGGCGTCCGCCCCGTCCGAAACGCCGGATCCGGGAGAGAATGCGCCCTCCCCGGCGGACGCGGACCTCCCCCTGGACGAGATCCTGGACCGGGTGGAGAAACGGTACAAGGGGACCGGATTCACGGCTCAGTTCGACCAGATCTCCACCATCGCCGCCATGGATATCACCGACCGGGCCTTCGGGTCCCTCTGGGTAGCGCCCCCCGGAAAGATGCGCTGGGAGTACGAGGCCCCGGACAAGCAGGTGATCATCACCGACGGCGAGACCCTCTGGGTCTACCGGCCCCAGGACAACCAGGTGATGACGGGGGAGGCCCCCGCCTACCTGGGCAAGGGCAAGGGGGCGGCGTTTCTCTCGGACATCCGCCGGATCCGGGAGGACTTCCGGGTGACCAAGGAGGAGACCGAGGACCCCGATTACTTCCTGCTGAAGCTGGTCCCCAAGGACAAAGCATTCGACATCACCGCCATTTACCTCTATATTTCCCGGTACACCTTCGATGTGGTCAAGGTGGTAACCTACAACACCTACGACGATGAGACCCTCATCGTCCTGGGCAACTATCGATTCGACCAGCAACCCGACGAGGCGCTGTTCACCTTCGAGGCCCCCGAGGGGGTGGACGTGCTGAAGCTGGATCAGGAGGAATAGCCGGAGCCTCCGTCACTCTTGGCCTTCCTCCAGGGAGTCAAAGCCGATGAAGGAGAACGTCAGAGCCCTGTTGCAGGAGAAAAACGGCATCCTGCTGGCGCACAACTACCAACCCCCGGAGATCCAGGAGGCGGCCGACCTCTGCGGAGACTCCCTGGAGCTGAGCATCCGGGCGGCCGAGACCGACGCGGAAGTCATCGTCTTCTGCGGCGTCCACTTCATGGCGGAGACCGCCGCCATCCTCAGCCCGGAAAAAAGGGTGCTGCTGCCCAGACCGGAGGCGGGGTGTCCCATGGCGGACATGGTCACCCCGGGCGCCCTCCGGGCCAGGCTGGCGGAACTCGGCCCCCTGCCAGTGGTCACCTACGTCAACTCCTCGGCGGCGGTCAAGGCCCTGTCCACCATCTGCTGCACCTCGGCCAACGCGGCGGCGGTGGTCAACAGCCTGGAGGCGCCGGCCGTGCTCATGGCGCCGGACCGGAACCTGGCCCGGAACACCGCCCGCCACACCGACAAGGAGATCCATCTGTGGGAGGGGTACTGCCCGTTTCACGATCTCCTCACCCCCGGGGAGGTTGAACAGGCGCGGAAGAACCATCCGGGGGCCCTCTTTTTGGCCCATCCGGAGTGCCGGCCCGAGGTGGTGGAGATGGCCGACGCCGCCCTGAGCACGTCGGGGATGATCCGGTACGCCGGAGCGTCGGAGAAGGACAGCTTCATCGTGGGCACGGAGGTGGGAATCCTCCATCCGCTCAAAAAGGCCCATCCCGACAAGAATTTCTATCCGGCCTCGGAGCGCATGGTCTGCGCGGACATGAAACGGATCACGCTCGCCGATGTTGCGGCGAGTCTTTCGGGGATGGCGGGGGAGGTCCGGGTCCCCGAGGAGGTCCGGCGGCCGGCCCTGGCGGCGGTCCGGCGGATGATCGACCTGGCCCTCTGAGCCGGGGACCCGGAAAACGGCTTCGGCGACACCTCCTGATTCAGGCGGGCTGGTCGACGTACTCCTCCGGGATGTCGGCGTTGGTGTAGACCTTCTGGACGTCTTCGCAGTCGTCCAGCGCCTCCATGAGGCGGAGCATCTGTTCAGCCTCCTTGCCCTCCAGATTGGCGGTGGTCTGGGGGAGCATGGTGATCTCCGCCTCCAGGGTCTCGATTCCCGCCTCGTCCACGGCGGACTTCACCCCCTCGAAATCCCCCACGTCGGTGATCACCTCCCAGTTCTCCCCGTCCTCCCGCACGTCCTCGGCGCCGGCCTCCAGGGCGATCTCCATGAGGGCCTCCTCGTCGGCGGCCGACTTCTCCACGGCGATGTACCCCTTCTTGTCGAACATCCAGGCCACACAGCCGTTTTCGCCCATGTTGCCGCCGTGCTTGTTGAAGATGTGACGGATGTCGGCCACGGCCCGGTTCTTGTTGTCGGTGAGCGACTCCACGAAAACGGCGGCGCCGCCGGGGCCGTACCCCTCGTAGGTCGACTCCTCGTAGCTGACCCCCTCCAGCTCGCCGGTCCCCTTCTTGATGGCCCGCTCGATGTTGTCCTTGGGCATGTTCTCGGCCTTGGCCGCGGCCACGGCGGTCCGCAGCCGGGGATTGGCGTCTGGATCACCGCCCCCCATCCGGGCCGCCACCGTGATCTCCTTGATCAGTTTCGTGAAGACCTTTCCGCGCTTGGCGTCGGCCGCGCCTTTTTTGTGTCGAATGGTCGACCATTTGCTGTGTCCGGACATAGACGTTATTCCTCCTGCTGTTTCCCCAGGCCGATGATGTAGATCTCCCGGCTCGCCTTCCGGCTGCTCTGGGGTTTGAAAATCTTGTGTTGATGGAAAGCCGCCCGGACGGCCTCCGAGAAGGGCTTGAACCCGTCCCCCTGGAAGATCTTGCAGATAAAGGATCCGCCCTCGGCCAGGGCCATTCGGGCCACGGCCAGGGCCGCCTCGCACAGATCGAGGGACCGGGCCGCGTCCACCTCCCGCTGGCCGGTGGTGGCCGGGGCCATGTCGCTCATCACCACCTGGAACGGGCCGCCCTCGGCGGCCACAAAGGCGGCGTCCAGGGACCGGACGTCCCGGACATGGACGCCGGCGTTGGCCGGGACCGCCACCTCCACGGGGTTGAGATCGATCCCCACCACCCGGCCGGTGGGCCCCGCCAGCCGGGCCGCGTAGAGCAGCCATGCCCCCGGGGCGCATCCCAGGTCGAGGACCCGATCCCCGGTCCGGATGGGCCGCGACTTCTTCTGGATCTCCTCCAGCTTATAGACGGAACGGGCGGGATACCGGTCTTTCCTGGCCTGTCGCGTGTAGTGATCCTGCCAGGCGTTCCGCTTCGAATTCCGCCGTTTCATATCCGAAAATCCATGGGGAAGTCAAGACAACCGTTTGGTATTAAAATAGTTCCTCCACCGCCTCCGCCACCGTTCCGACCCCCCGGACCTCCACGCCGTCCACGACGGTCATCCGGTCGAGGTTGCTCATGGGCACCAGGCATCGGGTGAAGCCCATCTTCCGGATCTCGGCCACCCGGATCTCCACGTGGCTGATGGCCCGGACCTCCCCGGTGAGGCCCACCTCCCCCAGCACGATGGCCCCCGCGGGGACCGGCTTGTCGAGGAAACTGGAGGCCACCGCCGCCACGATCCCCATATCCACGGCCGGCTCGTCGACCTTGACGCCGCCGGCCACGTTCATGAAGATGTCGTGGCCCATGAGATGGATCCCCAGCTTCTTCTCCATCACCGCCACCAGCAGGGAGACCCGGTTGGCGTCGAGTCCCAGGATGGTCCGACGGGGGGTGCCGAGGCTGCTGCGGGTGGCCAGGGCCTGGAGTTCCACCAGGATGGGCCGGGTCCCCTCCATGCTGGCGGTGACGATGGACCCGGGGGCGTCGGCGGCCCGCTCCGACAAAAAGACCGCCGAGGGGTTGCCCACCTCCATGAGGCCCAGCTCCTTCATCTCGAAGACGCCGATCTCGTTGGTGGAACCGAACCGGTTCTTGACGGCCCGCAGGATCCGGAAGACGTGGCTCCGGTCCCCCTCGAAGTAGAGGACGGTGTCGACCATATGCTCCAGGAGACGGGGGCCGGCGATGGCCCCCTCCTTGGTGACATGGCCCACCAGAAAGATGGGAATCCCGGTCCGTTTGGCGGTGAGCATCAGGCGCATGGCCGACTCCCGAACCTGGCTGACGCTGCCCGGGGCGGACGACAGCTCCGGGTTGAACAGGGTCTGGATGGAATCGATCACCACGACATCGGGCTTTTCCGAGGCGATCATCCCCACGATCGCCTCCAGGTCCACCTCGGAGACCACCAGCAACCGGGAGGAGATGGTGGAGAGGCGCTGGCTCCGCAGACGGATCTGGCGGATCGACTCCTCCCCCGATACGTAGAGCACCTTCAGGTCCCGGCCGGCCAGCCCGTGGAGGGCCTGGAGCATCAGGGTCGACTTGCCGACACCCGGATCCCCGCCGATGAGGACCAGGCTCCCGGAGACGAGCCCCCCGCCCAGAACCCGGTCGAACTCGTCGATGCCGGTGTGGATCCGCGCCTCGTGGGTCATATCGATGGCGTCGATGGGAATCGGCCGGTTCCCCTGGCCGCACGGGTCCCCGTTCCGGCGGGCTCCGGCCGGGCCGGCCTCCTCGACCATGGTGTCCCATCCGCCGCAGTCGGGGCACTTGCCCATCCAGCGCGGGGCCTGGTACCCGCACCCCTGGCAGGTGAATCTTGTCTTCGGTGGCTTCTTCACAACGGTGTTCCGGCCCCTCTTCCCGTCCGCCCTCCGTTTCCGTTTGACATTCTCCTTCTTACCATGTCATTTTCCCGGTATCAAGGAAACGGCCCGCGGAGCGCGGCGTCCGATCCTCCCGGATCAGAATTTTCACTGGAAAGCGAGGGTCAAACCGGATTCATGATCTTGCGACATCTTGCCCTGACAATGGTCCTTCTGTCGGCGGCCGCCTGCTCGACGCTGGCCCTGACCGAACCGGTCCCGGCCGCGTCCAAGGCTTCGACGGCCGGCCCCTTCGAAAATCTCCAGGCCCGTCTGACCGAGGACGGCTTCCCGTCGGAGCGACTCCGGAAGCTCTATTCGGATCCCCGGACCCGGTTCGATACCCAAGGCGTCTCCCTCTACTTCGTCCACTCGGAAAGCGCCCTCGACTACGGACAGTTCACCCGGCCGGGGCCCATCGAACGGGCCCTCCAGTACATGAAGGACCACCGGACCAGCCTCAACAAAGCGGCCGCGACCTACGGAGCCTCCCCGGCGGTGATCACGGCCATCGCCCTGGTGGAGACCCGGCTGGGCACCTATGTGGGCCACCGATCGGTCTTCAACACCTTCTCCACCATGGCGGCCCTCGCCGACGAGACGGCACGGAAACGTCTCTGGGACGAGATCTCGGGCGACACCCGGCTGTCCCCGGGAGCGTTCAACCGGAAGGCGGAGAGCAAATCCTCCTGGGCGTATCGGGAGCTGAAGGCCTTTCTGAAGTACACCGAGTCGGAGAACTTCGACCCATTGGGCATCGACGGCTCCTACGCCGGGGCGATGGGGATCTGCCAGTTCCTGCCCAGCAACATCCTCACCCTGGCGGCCGACGGGAACGGGGACGGTCGGATCGATGTCTTCGACCACGCGGACGCCATCATGAGCATCGCCAATTACCTCCACAACTACGGGTGGCGCCCCGGAATATCGGATCGGAAGGCGTACGACGTCATCTACCACTATAACCACAGCAGCTATTATGTAAACACCATCCTGGAGGTCGCAAAGCTGTTGAAAAGGCATTCCTCATGAGCCACACGGTCACCGTCTTCATCGGCATCGGCCTGTTCTTTTTCATCCTCACGGGACTGGCCATCCTCGACATCGCCCGGAAAAACTTCGGCTCCATGGGCAAGAAGGGGGCCTGGGGGTGCGCCACCCTGATCCCGTTCATCGGGCCGATCCTCTATTTCGCCATCGGGTTCCGGATGGGCAGCGTCCCCGGGGAACCGGAAAATACCGAACCGCCCCAAAAAACTGTTTGACATGACCCCGATGTTCGGCTATAGTATCTGATTGTAAATCATGCACGTGGTCCCATCGTCTAGTGGCCTAGGACGCCGGCCTCTCACGCCGGAAACACGGGTTCGAGTCCCGTTGGGATCACCAAAAAAAAAGCGGATCAAAGGGATCACGGATCATCGTGGTCCCTTTTTTTTGGCGATAGCGATATGGATCAAATCCCGCAATTGCCCCCAGGGAATTGACGCCCACTCATAACCAATGTAATATTGAATCGTTATTGGCACATGAACGAAAACCGCCACGTTCCGATTCTGGTCGACGGCTCTTCTCGATCGATGTCATTTTCCCAACACAGGTAGGGGACCGAATCGGTCGTTTACGGTGGGACTCGAAATCTCCGTAACCTTTCCGATTGACTGGACGAGGCGCGACGTATCCGTTGTCTGAAAACAATACAGGAATAGATACCCGGCATGACCATTTTGTCCGAAGAACTCGGGGAACTGATCGGCCAGGGGGAGACCTCGGCCGTCGAGTTCAAATCCGCGGATGTCCGACCGGAATCCCTGGCAAGGGAGATGGTCGCTCTTTCCAACACCCTGGGCGGAACGATCCTTGTCGGGATTGACGACGAGGGCCGAATCGGGGGGATGGACAAGCCGGACTTCGATCAATGGGTGGCCAATATCGCCCGGCACAATGTCAGCCCCGCGGTTGCGCCCGATATTTCCGTTGTCCGGGTCGATGAACGCAATATCGGGGTCGTGACCATTCCAAAGGGGATTTCCAAACCCTACCAAACCATTGACGGCAAGTTCTGGATCCGGGTGGGCTCCAAGAACCGGAACGCCACCAAGGAGGAATTGAGCCGGCTGTTTCAACAGGCCGGCCTGGTCCACTATGATCTATCCCCGGTGGAGTCCTCCGAGATCTCGGATCTGGATGACCAGAGGCTGGCCGACTATTGGCAGACCTATTACGAGATTCCATTTCTGGAGCTGAACGAAACGGAACGGCGGAAAATTTTGATCAATTCCGATATCCTGGCGCCCCTCGAAAACGGCTTTGCCCCGAGCGTCGGGGGTTTGCTGATTTTCGGGAAATATCCACAACGGCGCATGCCCCAGAGCGCCATCGTTTTCGCGGTTTTCGGGGGGGTGGAAATCACGGATGAGGTCATCGATAAAAAGGAGATCACAGGGCCCTTGCCCGATTTGATCGCCAACACCGCCGGTCTGGTCAAGCTGTTCTCGAAAACGGAGATCGAGATCGAGGATCTCCAGAGAAATGAAACCCACCGGATTCCCCCCAAGGTCATCCGCGAAGCTCTGGTCAACGCGGTCTGCCACCGGGACTACTCCCTTGTCAACCGGAAGACCACGGTCTATCTGTTTCAAGACCGCCTGGAAGTCACCTCGCCGGGGAGAATCGCCAACACCTTGACCGTCGAAAAGATCCGGTACGGCAACTCCGCCCCCCGCAACCATTTCCTTTTGAAATATCTAAACAATATGCGATTTGTGGACGGGTTGGGAAGAGGGGTCCCCATGATGATCAAGGAGATGGGGGAGCGGGTTGAATTCGAGGAGATCGGGGAGTTGTTCAGAGTCCGTCTGTATTTTTAGAATCGGAGTTTTCCACCCATGAAAGACACACGCGAACAATTCGGCGGAGACAAGAAAGTCGGTCGGTCTCTTCTGAGCGAGCCCGAAACCCGTCTGAAAAATTGGGCGGTGCCGAAAATCCCCAAGGGGGTCGAGACCCACCACCTCACCCTCATGACGCTGCTCTGGAGCGGGATCAACGTGATCCTGGGATTCTACGCCAGGGAGAACCTCCGGTTCCTGTGGCTCGTCTCCCTGATGATCGTGCTCCAGTACCTCACCGATCTCTTCGACGGGGAACTGGGGCGGCAGCGGGACACGGGCCTGATCAAGTGGGGGTTCTACATGGACCATTTCCTCGATTACATCTTCCTTTGCTCGCTGGTCTTCGTGGGGTACATGATCTCCCCCGCCGGGCTGGAGATCTGGTATTTCGCCCTTCTGGTCATCGTCGGCGCCCACATGGTCAACTCGTTCCTCTCCTTTGCCGCCACCAACCAGTTCCAGATCTTCTACTGCGGGATCGGGCCCACCGAGATGCGGGTCGTCTTCATCCTCATCAACACCTTCATCATCGCCTTCGGCACCGGAAGCTTCCATCTCCTGCTGCCGGCGGTGAACGCCCTGTGCCTGGGCGCCCTGGTCGTCAACACCTACAATATCCAAAGGATGTTGTGGCGCATCGACATGGAAGCCAAACATACCGATCCCCGGTAACGGTGGAGGACCCATGGGAATGTGGAAATCGGCCATCTTCGCCATCGCCTTTCTGACCGGATTCCTCCGGTTCCCCTCCCCGGCGCCGGCCGCGGATCCCATATCGATGAACCCCCACGAGAAGGATCGTGTGGAACGTGGCGAAATCATCGTCCGGGAAATCGACACGGCCGGTAAAGATGGAAAGACGTTCGAAGCGATCTGCCGGATCGAAGGATCGAGAAAGGACGTCATGCGGGTGTTGACCGATTACGAAACCTACCCCGAGTTCATGCCCAATGTCAGCCGCATCGAGGTGCTCGACCGGACCGACGACGCGGCGGTGATCAACTACACCCTCACTTTGCCGTTGGGCAAGGTCAAGAAGTACCGCCTCCGGCTGACATCGAGCGAACCCGAAGCCGGCGTTTCCGTTCTCCGATGGCACCTGGTGGAATGGCCCGGCTTGAAGCCCGAAGAGACCATCGAGGAGACCAACGGCCACTGGCGGATCGAGGAAGCGTCTGACGGCGGATCCCGCGTCCTGTACCATGTCCATACCGACCCGGGCCATGTCCCCTTCGGGCTGGGGTGGATCGTCGATGCCCTGAGCAAGGACAGCGTGCCGGAGGCGCTCGCGGGGACCCGGAGGCGGGTGGAGGGGATCTCGGGCCGATCCCCCGCCGCGGAAGAGGACCCCTGAGACCATCATCCCCTCAACGGGTTGCCCCCTCCCCTTGGCCCGATCTCACAGGTCCGATCTCACGATTTGACTTTTTCCCGACAATAGGGCAGGCTTACGATTCCCATTTTGTAGAGGAGGTCTCCACCGCCGGGACGAGGAGGTGCCATGGACGGTCAACCCGCCGGAGATTCTTTGAAAAAGCGCATCGATGAGTTGTCCGCCCGACTGGCCGCCGAGCGGGCGGAGAAGGCGGCCCTCGAGGAGAAGGTCGCCCGCCTGACACGATCCGCCGATATGCTGGAAGGCTACTGCGCCCTCGGCGCCAGCATCTTCGAAAAGCGAAGCCGGAAGGATCTGCTGCCGGACCTCATCGCCGAGGTGTCCCGGATCATGGACGCCGAGCGGTCGACCCTCTTCCTGGTCCCCTGGGAGCGCCTCCGGCTGATGGGGGAGTTCGCCCAGGGCCTTCCTCCGGACACCATCAATCTCTACCCGGAGATGGGCCTCATCGGCGTGAGCGTTTTGACCCGCCGCCTGATCAACGTGGCCAACGCCCAGGAGGATCCCAGGTTCAACCCCAGCGTCGATCAGGTCACCGGCTACCGCACCGAGAGCCTCCTGTGCGCCCCCCTGGTCGGGACGGACGGCATGGTCCGCGGCGCCGTGGAACTCCTCAACAAGGAGACCGGCGTCTTCACCGGGGACGACGAACACCAAGCGCTGAAGTACGCCGACCTCATGGCG
This sequence comes from uncultured Desulfobacteraceae bacterium, assembly GCA_964431545.1. GTDB lineage: Bacteria > Desulfobacterota > Desulfobacteria > Desulfobacterales > JAABSP01 > CAYSLC01. The sequence continues at coordinate 14,501 of CAYSLC010000089.1, forward strand.
CGGGTGGACATCCGGAAGGATCCGGGCCGGGCCGCGCCCCTGGCCGAGGCGCTCCGGAAACAGACCCGATGCGACCGGTGCTCCGTCTTCACGGTGGATCGGGACAAGGGCGAACTGTTCACGGTGATCGGAGAGGGGTTGGAAAGCGACATCCGCCTGAGCCTGAATCTGGGCATCGCGGGACTGGTTGCGGTGACCGGGCAGATCCTCAACGTGCCGGACCCGTATGCCGACCCCCGTTTCGACCGATCCGTGGACGAGAAGACGGGCTTCCGGACTCGGTCCCTCCTCTGCGTGCCTCTGAAAAACCGGAACGGGGAGGTCATCGGCGTCATCGAGGCCATCAACAAACGAAACGGCCCCTTCTCCCGCCGGGACGAGGATGTGCTCCGGGCCCTCTCCACCAACCTGGCCATGTTCGTGGAGAACACGATCATCTCCGACGAGTACCAGCTCCAGTTCAGGAGCGTCCTGGAGGTCTTGGCCGCCTCCATCGACGCCAAGGATCCCCTGACCGCCAATCACTCCCAGAACGTCACCCGGTACGCCGTCGGTCTGGCCCGGGAACTCGGGTTCCGGGAGGAGGACCTCGACATCCTGAGCGTCAGCGCCCTGCTCCACGACTACGGCAAGATCGGAGTGGAGGAGGCGGTCCTGCGCAAGCCCGGACGGCTGACCGCCTCGGAGTTCGATCACATCAAGCTCCACGTCCACCAGACCCGGAAGATCTTGGGGAAGATGGCGTTTATCCGCCGGTACCGGAACGTTCCCCTGATCGCCTCCTGCCACCATGAGCGGCTGGACGGCTCCGGCTACCTCGACGGCATGACGGCCGGAGAGATCCCTTTCATGTCCAAGATCATCGCCGTGGCCGACGTCTTCGAGGCCCTGACCGCAAAGCGCCACTACCGCGACGCCATGTCGCTGGAAGACGCCTTCCGGGTCCTGGATGAGGGCGCGGGAAATCAGTTCGATGAGAACATCGTGGGGGCCTTGAAGCGATACTGCCGGGACGCGGGGGACGACGGCGGAGGTTCCTTCTAGCCGGAAAACCGCCCCGCCTCGGAGACCGCCATTCGGTTCCGTATTCTTCAACAACCCGCTTTTGGAAAACCTGAATCCCGCCGGGGCCGACCACCACAATGTCGGTTGCTTCGGATCTCCCGTGCCTCCCGCACAAAGCCGGGCCTTCGCCTTTCCCTTCCCACAGTTTTTTTTGAACATATGCTCATTAATTTCCTTGACGAGCCGCGTTTGAAGATTATAATGAACATAGGTTCATAACAGGAGGTGGCTGTGCCGCGACCCAAAAAATGTCGACGGGTGGAACGCCGGTTCCCGGCGCCGGCCTACAAACCCCAGGGGATCCCCATGGAGGGGCTTTCCCGGGTGACCCTCCACCTGGAGGAGATGGAGGCGCTTCGCCTGGCCGACGCCGATGGGCTCGACCACGGGACGGCCGCGGACCGGATGGGGATCTCCCGGCCGACCTTCTCCCGGATCCTGGCCTCGGGCCGCCGGACGGTGGCCCGGGCCCTGGCCAACGGCTGGGCCATCCAGATCGACGGCGGGGTCCATGAGATCGGGGGCGAAGCCGGCGGGCGGGGATGCGGCGGTAGGCGCCGGAAAAGAGGCAGGCTTTCCGAAGACGGCTGACGGTCCGCCGTCCGTGACAACGGCGGACTTCTTCACTAGAAACCAACACGATAGGAGGTATGCGTATGCCACGCGGAAAAGGCGGCGGCCAAGGCCCCGGTAAAGGAATGGGGGGCGGCGGCGCCGGTGGAATGGGACGACGACGGAATCCCGGCCGGGGCCAAGGCCAGGGCACGGGCCAGGGCCAAGGGAAAGGCCGGGGTCGGCGCGGCCTCGGAAACCGGATTTCGGACTTTTTTTCGAGAAACAAAGGGAGCGGCAAAGGATCGACTCCGGGCGGACGGAACCGGCCGGATCGAGGCGCCGATCCCGAACCGGAAGAATAGAAAGGAGGAGATCATGCCAGGATTTGACCGATCAGGACCTTCGGGTGGCGGCCCCGCCACCGGAGGCGGCTTCGGATATTGTGCCCGGGGCTTGAACCGGACGGCCCGGGGATACGGAAGGGCCGGCCGCGGTTTCGGGCGCTGCTTCGGACGGGGCCTCGGCAGGGGATATGGATGGCGGAACGCCGGCCGGTACGCCGATGCGGGTCCGGCGTTCCCGGCCGATCCCGCTCCGTGGTCCGGCGATGAGAAAGCCCTGATGAGAAGGGAGGCCGACTGGCTGCGGTCGGAACTCAAGGAGATCGAATCCCGCCTCTCGGAGGTGGAAGCCACGGGAGAGGCGTCTGAGTAGACGATTCTTCCCGCCGGTGTTTGAACCAGGGGGTGGAGGGCAGCCCTCCACCCCTTTTTCCGAAATCCGATGAAAAAATCGGCATGTTCCCATTGACAAATGGGGATGCCAGGCGTATTTTTATGGGAAATATCTCTTTTCAATACGATAAAGGAGCGTAATCATGGAAAAAATCGCTGTGAGCTGTGACGGGCCCACCCTGGACGGACAGGTGGATCCCCGTTTCGGCCGGGCCGCGGGATTCCTGGTGGTGGACCCGGAGACTCTCGAATCCGAATATTTCGACAACGGCGCCTCCCAGGTGATGGCGCAGGGAGCCGGGATCCAGGCGGCGGAAACCGTCGCCCGGTCCGGGGCCAAGGCCCTGTTGACCGGATATGTCGGTCCCAAGGCCTTCCAGGCCCTCTCCGCCGCCGGCATCCGCATCGCCCAGAACCTGGAGAACCTGACCGTCCGTCAGGCCGTCGAACGGTACAAGTCCGGCGAGGTCACGTTCGACGAACCGCCCAGGGGCCGGGGGCACCGCCCATGAAGGTGGCCATCGCAAGCGGAAAAGGGGGCACCGGAAAGACCTCGGTGTCGGCGGCCCTGGTGAGCGTCTGGGACCGGCCGGCCGTGGCCGTGGATCTGGACGTGGAGGAGCCGAACCTCCACCTTTTCCTCAATCCGGAGCAACAAGGGCGACGTACGGCCTACCTGGAGACCCCGGCGGTGGATGAAGACCGGTGTACCCGGTGCAGGGCCTGCGCGGAACTCTGCCAGTTCAAGGCGATCACGGTGCTGGGCGATGTGGTGATGACCTTTCCCGAGATGTGCCACGGGTGCGGCGGCTGCATGGCCGTCTGCCCCGAAGGGGCGATCTCCTGGGCCCGACGGGAGCTGGGCGAAATCTGGTGGGGGGAGACCGGGGAGACCGGATTCATCATGGGACGTATGCGGGTGGGCGAAGCCATGAGCCCGCCCCTGATGCGGCAGGTCAAGGCGAAGATGGCGGACCTGTACGGCTCGCAGGAAACCGATCCTGTCGATTTTATCATGGACGCCCCGCCGGGGGTGAGTTGTCCGGCTGTGACGGCGGTCTCCGACTGCGACGGGATCGTGCTGGTGACCGAGCCGACCCCCTTCGGCCTGTACGACCTTCGGCTGGCCCGGAAGGCCTTCGCGCCTTTGATGATCCCCATGGGCGTGGTGGTCAACCGGGCCGGGCTCGGCACCGACGAAGTCTACGGATACTGCGCCCGCAACGGTCTGCCGATCCTGGCGGAGATCCCCTACGACCGGAAGATCGCCGAAGCCTATGCCCGGGGCGAAGTGATCTCCGGGGCCGACCCCGGGCTTCGGCGGCGGTTCCTCGATCTCCGGGAGGCGGTCAAGGCCCTGGGGCGGAAAGGGACGGTACAGGAGGCGGCCCATGGCTGAGACGACGGAGATCATCATCCTGAGCGGAAAGGGCGGGACCGGAAAGACCTCCCTCACCGCGGCCTTCGCCCATCTGGCCGAACGGCACATCCTCTGCGATCTCGATGTGGACGCCCCGGACCTCCACCTGCTGCTGGACCCGAAGAAGATCCACACGGAGACCTTCATTTCGGGCCATAAAGCGGAAATCCGTGAGGCGGACTGCGAGGCATGCGGGAAATGCGCGGAGGTCTGCCGGTTCCATGCGGTGATCGAGGGCGACCCCCGCCCCCGCATCGATCCCATCCGGTGCGAAGGGTGCAAGGTATGTGTTGCCCTGTGCCCCGCGAACGCCATCGACTTCCCGGAGAGCGAGTGCGGCGAGTGGTACCTTTCCGAGACCCGGTTCGCGCCCATGGTCCATGCCCAGCTCCACCCCGGAGAGGAAAATTCGGGGCGGCTGGTGGCGCTCCTCCGGGGCCGGGCCAAGGCCCTGGCCGAGGAGAAGGGCATCGACCTGATCCTCTCCGACGGCCCGCCGGGAATCGGATGTCCGGTGATCAGCTCCCTGTCGGGGGCCTCCATGGCCGTCATGGTCACGGAACCCACCCCGTCGGGGATCCACGACCTGGAACGGGTGGCCGAACTGACCCGCCACTTCCAGGTCCCCGCGGGGGTGATCATCAATAAGCACGATCTCAACCTCGACCATTCGGATCGGATCGCGGCGTTCTGCCGGCGGGAGGGACTCCCCCTGCTCGGCCGGGTCCCCCTCGATCCGGACGTCACCCACGCCATGATCGAGGGGAAGGCGGTGACGGAATTCACCCGGGGATCGATCTCCGGAATTCTGCGCCGGGTATGGAGCACCGTCGAACAGACGGTGAAAATGTCCCGGGCGGCGTAAGGGCATCTATCCCGGCCGTCCCGGAAAAAGCGAAGAAAACAACCCAATCAAATCAAATCAAAAAGGAGCAAAACAGCAGATGAATACGGTCATTGCAATCCCTTCGACGAGTCCGGGCGGCCTGGAAGCCGGCTTGGGCGCCCATTTCGGCCATTGTGACCTCTACACCCTGGTCTCCGTCGCAGACGGCGAGGTCAAGGATGTGGAGGTGATCCCATCGGTCCCCCACCAGCAGGGGGGATGCATGGCGCCGGTCAACTACCTGGCCCAGAAGGGGGCCAAGGTCCTCATCGCCGGCGGCATGGGGCTCCGCCCCCTCATGGGCTTTAACCAGGTGGGCATCGATGTCTATTTCGGCGGCGGAGCCCGTACCGTGGGAGATGCGGTGGGCGCTCTGGTGGAGGGACAGCTCACCCAGTTCACCCGGGAACATACCTGCGGCGGAGGCGGCGGCCTCTCCCAGGCCGGCTGATTCAACGCCGGAGACCTTCGGTCGATCCCGGTCAACCTTAGGGCCGTCCGGGATCGACCATGGCCAGGCACAACTCTGCCGGGCGCGGACCGACGGCGCCGCGCCGAAAGGAATCGAATCCCTCAATGAAACAGATATTGATCGTAACCGAACGGCCCGACCGTTTCGCGGCCTTTACAGCGGGACTGGAGGAGGGGGGATGCGCGCCCCGATTCGTCTCCGACCGACATGAGCTGCGGGACCTCCTCACCCGGTCGACCCCGGAGCTGGTGGTCGTCGACGACCGGGTCGGAGGGATGACCGGCATCCAGGTGGTCCGGGAGGTGGTGGTGATGACCAACCCCCTGGCCAACACCGCCTTGGTCCACGCCATGGATCCGGACGCCTTCCATGAGGCGGCCGAAGGGCTTGGGATCCTCGCGGAACTCCCCCCGAACCCGGAAAAAGAGGATGCCCGGCGGCTCCTGTCGGCGTCCGCGGAGGTCTCGCAATAAAGGAGGCGTCGGCCGCCCGGCCGCCGCCGGTCGGGATAAAATCGGGGCCTCTCCGCGGCCGATCTAAAGGAATTCCCCCATTTTCCCGTTTCCGGAAAAGCCCTATTCTGGCGTGGACGTTTTAAGAAAGCAGCCGGGCGGTGCGGAAACCCTTGGCCGGAAGACTACGGGAAGATCCGGTGGATCGCCTCCAGCAGCTTCTCCGAATTGATGGGTTTGGAGACATAGGCGTCCATACCGGCCCGGAGAA
>CAYSLC010000090.1:0-18676 GCA_964431545.1 uncultured Desulfobacteraceae bacterium
GGATCTGCTGGGTGACCGGGCCGACAGCTCATCTCCCGGTCTTGATCATCGTTTCGGCCAATGAATGCCGCGGGGCGGCAACGGCATACAGCCTGGGGTTTCAACCCCAGCCATGTAGGGTGGGCGCGGTTTTTTGCGCCCACCAATAATGTTCCGATTCTCACCCAATCGACCTGTGCTTTCAACTGGGAGCGTCCCATCCCCTACCTAAACGGGGCGTCCACCAAACCCACTCGGCTTCAATAAATTTGTGTAACAGTTATACTTCAAAAGTAAACAAGAAAAATCTTTACCATCAATGAATAAAATTGGAATAAGCCTAAATATGAAGTAATGGTAACAATGTTCCATTTGCTCAATCCCTACGCCAGCAAAATCTTCATATCAAATTGAAATCACAGAGTATAGGTAAATTTTTCCCAATTGCTCGTTGTTTGGGAAAAAGCAAATCAAGAAAATAGCATAGTTCCGGACAATTAGAGATCCGAGCCGCCTGGTGCAATAATTTTATTTCACTCCCCCCGAGCCCGAAAAATATGCCAAAGAGCGTCCATGTGTGCTATAATCCGTACCACAACAGGCCGCCGAAGAAAAGCCCCTTTTTCGATCCATCGTCCACCCCTCTCCCGCCCCCACAGCGCCCATTCCCCCCGAACCGACACCCCCAGGTCGATCCCCTCCGCGAAATCGGCGAAATCCACCAAACCGCCATCCATTCCGCACACCCCCGCCCACTGGTTCCCATCCCCATCAATAGATGCGCCCCCCGCCCCCCAACCACCGACCCCATCACCCCGCCCCCCTATCGAACCTCTTATACTGCTCCACCGAAATCAACTCCGGCGTTCGCAAAAACCGCTCGATTCCCTTCTTGTTGTTGTACCGGTACATCGCCTCCAGAAGCGGCTTGTAGTAATTCCCGAACTTCCGGAAATAGAGGCGGTTGACGTACCTGAAGTACTTCTCGTTATTTCGGCCGTTCGTTCGGAATCGAACGCCGCTCAGCTCGTCGAGATCCGTGTCGAAGAAGTCCTCCGGGACCCGGGCCGGAACGCCGGGAATGGGCATGTACTCCTGCACGAACGGAACCAGGCCCAGAGCCCTTGTCATCTTCAGGATCTTCAAATCCGTCGAGAGCGTCGTGTCGAACCCGTACATGATCAGGACGGTGACGGCTTCCCTCCCGAACGCCTTCAAGAGCGCCCGTTTCTCATAAAACCGCTCGCACTGCTCCACGGTGTTGCAGCCGAAGTAGTACATCCGCTTGGTGAACCGCGAATTGACCGAGTCGACCCTTTCCAACAGCTCGAACATCTCCTCGTCGAGATAGGAGATATCCAGGGACTGGCTGAAGTTGACCTTGTACCCCCCGTCGATCAACGCTTTGAGATACCCTTTCGCATTCTCCGAGGCGAGCAGGTTGTTGTCGAGCAGCATCACATTCTTCTGCCCTTTTGGCACGAAATCCGCCAGGGCCGCATAGGGGTCGATGAACCGCCTCTCTTTTCGATGGACGAGGCAAAAGGGGCATCGATTGGGGCATCCCCGGGTCAGAAAACCGATGGCATGGGAACGATGATCGTAGATCCGGTAATCCGGAAAACACCCATCCATCGATGCGGGCAGGCGCGTCTTCAGGGAAATCCCCGATCCCCCCACCGTGAGCTTCGACCCGTAGATCCGCTCCAGCTCCTCGATCCGGTCAAGCGACTTTTCGCAGTGAAATATGGCGCTCGCGTAACAGGCGTCCGCGTCGATGGACGCCACCGTCTTGCGCAGCGTCACGCGATGCCCTTTTCGTTTGTGATAAGCGCCGATTTTCATCAGCGCCAGGTTCGGGATCTTTCCGTCGATGTCGAAGAGCACGACCTTTTTCATTCATCAACAAAGGTGCGGACAACAAGAAAACAAAGGAACAACACCTTTTCCGACGTCATAAGAGATTCGCCCTCCTTCATGCTGGTATAAATTTCCGTCGCGCGGTCGGCGGCTCAGACCGGATCGAGCAGATCCCCGGTCACCGGAATGTCCAGAAACCGCGCCAGGTCGCCGGCAATTCGATAAGCCTCCTGCCGAGTGGTGGTTCTGTGGACCACGGCCCCATTCTCGTCGCCGATGATCCGAACCGTATATTCGTAGTAACGACTCGGATGGTCCTTGCCCCTGCTGACCCGCTCCCTCGCCGTGACGGCGATGGCGTCGAATCGCGGAAACCGAACCTCCCTGCGGTACAGGGTCACCCCGAGTCCCCAGGAGACGACCGCCACCCGATTCCGGCGGTCGACGGACACCTGTTCCCGGCCGATGAGCAGCAGCCCCCCCAGCGCCCCGCAAAGCGCGCCCAGGGGCCAGGGCCATCCGGACCCGGAGATCATCGTCAGTCCTAGAAAGAGGATCACGGCTCCGGCCAGGCGGACGGCCGGCCCCCCGGTCGTCTTCCGCCACAAATCTCCGGTGTTCTCGGTCTTCTGTATCATCCGCTCTTCAGCCTCGCCGGTGCAACCCCAGGGGAGAAGCGACGCGACCGGCTTCACCTCTCTATCGGCGGTTTACGGGGCGCGATCCCCGCTCGGCACCCCTCCGGCATCGGGGAAGCCCGGACCGGACGTTTTTAGGGAGGTATCCAAGAGGGGTATCCCCGGCGCTATTTCCCCGGATGCCCCACCGGAATGAGGTACAGAGGCCGCTCCTGGCCCGACACGCCGATGACCGACGCCACCTTCCGGTCGTCGAAGGCGCCGATGGGGACCGCGGCCAGCCCCCGGGCCACCGCTTCGAGCAGGATGTTCTGGCCCGCGTGGCCCGCCTCCATGTGGGTGTACCGGATCCCCCGGTCCCCGTATTTCCCCGTGACCCGCTCGTAGACCGCGCACAGGACCACCACCATGGGGGCGTCCCGGACCGCGCCCTGCCCCAAGGCGGCCCGGCTCAACTCCGCCCGGGGGTCGCCTTCGGAGATCTTTTTCAGCCGATGCCCGCGGGGCTCGTAGTGGTAGACCCCCGGAGCGATGCCTTCGCCCTTTCCCAGGGCCAGGTAGACCTCCAGGGGATAGAGGGCCCCGGCCGAGGGCGCCGTCCGGTATCCGGCCGGATGGGTGATCCCCTGGGCCGCCCAGAGGATCTGGGAGATCTCCGCCGGGGAGACCGGGGCGTCGGCGTAGGACCGGACCGAGCGCCGGTTGGCCAGGGTCTCCTCCAGGGAGACCGAGCCCGCCCGGTCCGGCTCCGGCAGATCGATGGTCTTTTCGGTTGTCTGTGTCGTCATGGTGTCATCCCTTTCCGCTGCGTCGATCCCGACGGCGAGCAACAGCAACGCCGCGCCGGCGAGAATCCAGGTCGATTTACGTGCCATGTTCCTCCTCCAGATAGAACCGCCATTGACAGAACATCCCCGGCGGATGGGGATCGGGGGGCGCGAACCGGCATTCCACCCGGATCCGGTCATCCACCACCCGGGCGAAGCTCTCGAACTCGCCCCGGTGCATCTCCTTGCAGACGTACTCATCGAGCCCTCGCTTGAGCCGCGCCTCCTGGGTGGGGCAGGAGGGGACCGACAGGATCACCTCGTCCGCCTTTCGCTCCATCTCGTACCCCACCAGGATGCACCAGGGAAAGAGCTTCTGGGCCGCCACAAACCCCTCCAGACCTTTCTCGCGGATGTCGAACCGCCGGATCAGGTCCTTGGCCGCCATCCCGGCCACCTTCTCCCACACCCCTTCGTTGATCCGCTCCGCGGTGGGCTGGTCGAAGGCCTCGGTCAGCTTGATGAACCAGAAGGCGTCCATCACCCGGTAGTGCCAGAGGAGAAAGGCGATGTACTTGCGAAGCTCCGGCGCGTCCATGGTTTCGAAAACGGAGAGGTCCATGTCGGTCTCCTTTCTTTGAGTTTCCCTCCATCCTACCGGAAAAAGAGGGGTCGGATCAATCCCTCGGCGCGGGGCCGCCGGACGCCCCGGGGCCCACCCGGATCTCCCAGGACCCGTCGCCCGTTTCGGCGGCGTCGATGTCGACGTCCAGGAATCGCCGGATCACGGCGATGTTGGTCCCGGTGTGGGGCGTCGGCGCAAGGGTCCGGAACGACCCGCCCCCGGCCAGGGCCATGGGCACAAGGAGCTGGTCGGCCAGGTGGGGGCCCACGGGCACGCCGCTGTCCAGATAGGCCCGGACCGCCCGGGCCGTCCGTTCGGCCACCTTCTCGGCCCGAACCCCCCGCTCCCCGAACCCGGTGAAGACCTCCGCCGCCGTGTCGCTCTCCACGGTCACCAGGAGGACGTTTCCCGGCCCCGCCGAATCGGCGATCTCGACCGTCTCCAGCCGGTCCGGCGCCAGGCCCAGCATCTCGCCGACCACCCGGATCTCCCGGCGGGCGATCTTGGGGCTCAGCCGGGAGACGACCGCCCTGGCCCGCAGGTCCCGGATCTCGCCCCTGTGGAGAATCTCGGCCGGAGAGAGGAACGGAGCCGGGGCCACGGAGACCCGGAACCGCCCCCCGCCGGCCGGGAAAAACCCGTGGCGGTCGAGGGCGGCGGATACCCGCGGGCCCATCCGATTAACGAGCGGCAGAAAGGCCCGCTCCAGAAACTCGAAGGGGGGCGCGTGGGGATTGTGGGTGCCGCCCTCTAAAGTGATGCGGGAGGGGCCGTCGGCCAGGATCAGGGCCGGCAGGACGGTCTGGAGGACCAGGGTGGCGCTGCCGGCGGTTCCCACGGCGAACCGGTATTCGCCGGGACGGACCGGGCCGGGCCTGAACGCGACCGCCGTCGATCCCAGGGCCGCCCCGTCCGCCTCGGCCCCGCTCACGGCGGTCGCCGCGTTCAAAGCCGCCAGGTGCTGCCGCATCAGTCCGGGGCGCCGCCGGTTGGCCCGGACGTTCTCCATGGAAAAGGCCTTCCCCGTGACCATGGACAGGGCCAGGGACGTCCGGAGGATCTGTCCGCCCCCCTCGCCGAACCGGCCGTCGATGGGGATCATGGTCCCGGTTCGCCGGCGCGGGCCGGCAAATTCGGTGGTAAAGCGGTTTTTCCTTTGCATTCCCGGTCGGTTGTGGTACCCATCTTCTGCTCTTCCCCGAACATGGCGCTCTCCGTCTGTTTGGGGCGTACCATACCACGGATCAGGGGTTCCATTCCACAGGGGAATCCCGGGGCGCGGTGAACGCCCCGGCCCCCCGGCCGAGGAGGAATCGGATTGTCCAACACCGACGGGCCCGGCGGCGCGCCGAACGCAGGTTCCTGGAGGAAGTATTCCGCCGTCCAGGAAGGGCTCGCCCCTGTTGTCGAAGAGCCGGGCGGCGAGGAGGAACTCCTCCGCCTTTTGAAGGCCTATCCCGTCAGCGCCCTGCCCGAGATCGCCCGGACCACCCGGAACCACACCCTCCACCGGATCTTCTCCATGGTCTGCCAGCGCCGCCGCCTGGAAGCGGGGCGCCCCCTCACCGCCGGGCAGATCCGACAGATCATGGGCGGACTCCTGGAGAACCCCTACACCCCGACCTTCGTTCTGGTCCGGATGGCTGAAGATCCCCACCTGCTGACCCGGCTCGAAACCCCGGCCCTGGTCGTTCTGGCGGACCACCGCAACGCCGACGACCGGGTCCGGGAGGCGGTGGCCGGACGGCTGCCCCGGCTGGGCGATCGGCGGGGAAGCGAGGACGGCGGCCCCGGCCGCCAGAATCCCCCGTTCAATCCCGGGGGCCCGGATCCGGAAAACTTCCACCCCCAGGATCTGCGGTTTCTCACGTGGGATCCGGGCCGCCACCGGGCCTTTTTCGAGCGGCAGCAGGACCTGATCCGGGAGGCGAAGGAACGGTACGGGGCCGGAGATGAAGCCGGGGCCCTGGAGATCCTCTGGCCCCTGGCCGATTCCGTCTGCCCGATCTTCGGGGTCCGGTTCGATGCCGGAAACGCCCTGGTCCGGCTGGGACGGCCCCACGAGGCGATCCCCTATTACCGGAAGGAGGCCGAGGAGCACAACCACGTGGGCGCCCATCTGGCCCTTTTCCACCTCCCCGATGGGGCGGTGCCGGAGTTCGTCCTGACCCTCGTCCCGCCCCTTCTGATCCTCCTTCAGAACCTCCATCTGGCCCGCCCCGTGACGCCGGAGAGGGCCCCGGTCCTGATGGCGTTTCTCCGGTGGTGCGCCTCGGACCTGGCCCTGGGGCGGTTCGGCCGGCCCGGGGAGATGCTTTGGGAAGAGGAGATCCGCGACCGGATCGCCCTCGATCTGCTGGCGCTGGTCCAGATCCTCCGGCGGGGCCACCTCACCCTGGCGGAGGCCATCGAAATCTTGAAGCGCCGGATGGCGGCCGCGGCCCTGGAGCCGGCGCCTCCGGCCGTGGACGGGGGCGCCGCCTACCCCCTCATGGCGGAGGTGCTCACGGCCCCCTCCCTCCCGGCGTCGGTCCGGGAGGCCGATCCGAGAAAGGCGGAGTGGTATCTGCGGGCGGGGATCGACGGGTTGATGGAGCGGGAGAGGTACGCCGGATTCCGGCGTGGGATTTTGCTCGACAGCGTTCCGCAGGCCCTGCGGGAGGACCTGGTCCGGAGTGTCTGGGTGGAGTTTCTCCGCATGACGGCCGATGTCCTCTTCACCCGGCCCGACGTGATCCGCCGGATCTATCTCATCCGGGAGGGCGGCTTCTTCGGCGGCGTCGACCGGTGCCTGCGCGCGAGCATCGCGCTGACCGGGGAGGGCCTGCGCCCGTTCGGCGCCGGGGATGTGGCCTCGGTGATCCGGTCCGAGGGGGCCCACGCGGTATCCGACGGCATCTTCCGCTCCCTGGGGTTGGTTCCCCCCCTCGATGAAATGCAGGACCGGTGTCTCTTCCTGGGGTTCCCCGCGGAACTCGCCGATCCCGAATCCGCCCGGCCGGTCATCGCCGCCTACAGGGCCCTCGACCGGGCCCTGCTCCGGCTTACCCAGGTGGCCGAGGAGCGGTTCGGCGCCGAAGGCCTCCTGGCGAAGCTCGATCCGCTCACTCCCAGGGACCGCATGGAGGTGTTCCACAAGGAGACCGCAAAGGCGGTTTTCAAGGAAGGCATCCCGTCCCCGCTAGATCGCAGGCCTGCGGGGGAGGCGATCTACACCCTGCTGGAGCGAAGGGGCGGGATGCCGGTCCCCCGGCGGATGCGGCGGCTTTGCGAGCGGATTCGGGGTTTCAAGGCGATTGTCGCCGAATTTCCCTGGGAGGTTCGGGTCTTCTTCGACGGCGGCGTCTTCCTCAACACCTGGTTCGAGCCGTTCAGCGCGCTGGTGGCGCCCATGGCCCCCGTGGCCGGCGGGAAGGTCGCGGCCGATATCCGGGATTCGGGCCATGCGGAGCACGTGGGGGGGGAATGGCTCCACTATCTCTTTCGTCTGCGGATCCGGCAGCTGCTGTGCGAAGAGCGTCTCGCCCCCGAGGACCTCCCGGTCTTCTACGCCACCGCCCTGATCTACATGGGGGCCCTGCCCAAGGCGGGCGCGTTTCTCAAGAAGATCGCGGAGGTGACGGACGGGTTCTCCCATTTCAGGGGAGGCGCGGTTCGGCGGCTGATCCACATCCTGGCGCCCTTCCACCTGGAGGGGTTCCCCGGGGAGATCCGGGAGGAGCTGGGCCGGTTCCGGATGACGGTGGTGGGCGAGGCCCGCCTCCATCCGCCCCGGCTCGAGAGCCTTCTGTCCCGGCCGGAGCTGGAGCGGGGGCTGGGCTACCGGCGGGATCTCATCCCGATGATGGAGGAGATGGCCGGCCACATCCGCCGGCGCATGGCCGCCCGGAAGCCCGGCGAGGCCGCCATTCTCCTCTCCAGCATGATCCAGCGGCTGAAACGGGAACTCTGCGTCGGCTATGCCATGCGGCTCGACAGCATCTTCCTGCCCCCCGGGCCGGGGTGGGACGGGATCATGGAGACCCTCCGGCAATGGAGAGAGCGGTTCGCGGATACCGCTGCCCGGGACCTGGTGGAGGTTGCCGACATCGTCCGGGCGCTCACCCCGGAGATGATCTTCGAGCCGGTGGCCCAGCGCCGGCCCAATGCCGCGGAACCGGAACGGATCTTCCTCCTGGAGCGGGTTCGGGACCTGGACCGACGCTTCCGGGAAGGCGAAATCTCCCTGGGGGAGGCGGCCCGGCTCGCCAAGGAATACATCGACGATGATTATCAGAAGCTGAAAACCTCCAAACCGGAGGTGGCCCTCGGCCGGAAGATCCGGCGGCCGTGGTGGCGGCGGGTTTTTGGGGGATGATCCATTACTCTTCCCAAGGTGACCCCGTATTTATGATTTCAAACCAACACCGGTTGGAATCGTTTTCCGGATTATCCCCAGATTCGGCTTCGACGAATCCACATTTCTGGTATAGCGCAAGGGCCGCTTGATTGCGCAGGTCGGCCAGCAAAACAACCTGTTCCCTGCCTTGGCGCCAGGCTTCGTCCAGCGCTAGGTTCAGGATCCGTTCACCGATACCCATTCGTCGATACCTTCGCCGTATGCGTAACCCCATAATGCGGCTGGTTTTAGTGGTTTTTCCCGCCAACTTCACGAGATCGACCGCGCCGATAATTGACCCTTGAACGTCGGCGACGAACGTGACACGGATCTTTTCGCTGATTCGGAAATACTGAGCATATTCGCCCAATGGAACTATCCCGACTCCGCGGCGCAGATAAGGGAGCCGAAGTCGATAAATATTCTTTGCATCAGCGAATGTCGCCCGGCGGAACAGGATTTCTTTTTTCAACAGCGGTCGAATCATCTTGGCATATCTGTCCCCTTGCAAGGATGATAGCGCCCGCCAATACAGAACGCGCAACGGCATCAGAACAGATTTAAGTGTCATACGACCCCAATAGAATCGTTTGTCGGTCGTATTGTCCCATGGTTTACGGCGCCACCTCCTCCTTGAGCATACAGCAGGCCACCCGATGCGTGGGGCGGCCGTCGGGCGTGTAAGTGATGTTGTCGGGCTGGATCAGCTTGTTCATGACGCACCCCTCGGGGATCCGGAGGGGGAAGAGATCGGCTTCGTTGAGCCTGGGGGTCGGGGCGGGGACATCCCCCTCGAACCGGAGGCTGTTAAGGGGGTAGTCCTCGCACAAGGGGCACCGGTAGATCCGGCCGTTGGGGAAGATGAAGTAGTTGTCGGCCACCAGGCCGGCGCATTCGAAGGGCTCCCCCGGCTCCAGGAAGACCTTGGGGTAGGTGACGGTGATGCCCCGGTCGGCCGCGGCCCGGGCCACGGGGGGGACGGCGGCCGCCCACTCCTTATGGGTGAGCTGGGCCGTTCTTCCCTTTCCGGCCGATTCCCCCCGCAGGCCGATCACCTGGATGAAGAACCGCTCCACACCCAGCTCCGCCAACAGTTCCGGCATGGCGGCAAGCTCCACGATGTTCGACCGGCTCACCGTGTAGATCAGGCTGGTCCGGAACCCAAGCGCCACCGCCCTCCGGATCCCTTCGGTGCACGTGGCGAAGCATCCGTTCCCCCGCAGGGCGTCGTTGGTCCCCGGCGTGGCGCCGTCGAGGCTGAAGCTGAAGTAGTCGACCTCCTCCGGCGCGACCTTGGAGAGGATGTCGTGGAAGAGGTACCCGTTGGTGTCCACGGTGACCGATCCGTACCCCAGGGACCGGGCCGCCCGGATAGCCTCGGGCAGGTCGGGGTGGAGGGTCGGCTCCCCCCCCAGGAAGATGACGTTGGCGTTCTCCGGGTTCCGGCCGTCGGTGAAGGCCGTAAGCCAGTTTCGGATGGTGGGCAGGGGGACCGTCTCCCCGCCGTGGGCCTCCAGGTTGATGTAGCAGTGGGCGCACCGGAGGTTGCAGGCGGTGAGGATATGAAAAAAGAGGTTGGTGGCGTCCCGGCTGAAGGCGACGGTTCTTCTCATTCCGGTGCGGCCAGCTCCTTGAGCGCCTTCTTGGTCTTGACCAGCTCGTCGTTGGACAGACGCAGGCGGATGGCCAGGTACTCGGTGCAGATCCGGTAGAGGAGGAGCAGGATGTTGGCCCGCTCGTCCGAGGAGAAGCTCCGGGTCGCCATGGCGGTGTTGACGGACATGCAGACCGTCCGCTTCTCGGCGGAGACGGTGGCGGAACGGGCCAGCCCGTCGAGGATCCGCATCTCCCCGAAGATCTCCCCCGGCCGGTCCATGAGGCCGAGTTCCTCGCCGTCCTTCTCCACCCGCACCCGTCCCGACAGGAGGAAATAGACGTAGGGGTCCATCTCCCCCTGCTGGATGATCACCTCGCAGGGTTCATAGGTCTTGACGGTGGAAAGGCGCAGGAGCTTGCCCAGCTCTTTTGCCTCCGACTCGGACAGCTTGGGGCTGGTGAGCAGTTTCTGGATGTTCTCCACATAGTTTTCGATGGAAATGGGTTCGCCCATGGGGCCACCTCCGGTTGGGATGGGTCGGGGGATCATCGCCTTTCCAGGCAGTCCTTGGAAAGGTTCTCGTCGAACTGGACGGGGTAGCAGCCGTCGAAACACGCCTTGCAGAAGTTGTCCTCGGGGTCGGCGATGCCGGTGGATTCCAGGAGGCCCTCCAGGCTGAGATAGTAGAGGCTGTCGAGCCCCAGGTAGTCCCGGAGTTCCTCCACCGTCTTGGAGGCGGCGATCAGCTCCCCCTTGGTGGAGAAATCGATGCCGTAATGGCAGGGGAACCGGTGGGGCGGGCCGCTCACCCGCATGTGGATCTTCTTCACCCCCAGCTCCCGCAGGGCCTTGACCCGGGTCTTGACCGTAGTGCCCCGGATGATGGAATCCTCGATGATGATGATCTCCTTGCCCCGGAGCAGCTCCCGGACGGGGTTGAGCTTGATCCGGACCCCGAAGTCCCGCATGGACTGGCTGGGCTGGATGAAGGTCCGGCCCACGTAGTGGTTCCGGATCATCCCCATCTCAAAGGGGATCCCCGACGCCTCGGAGTAGCCGATGGCGGCGTAGTTGCCCGAGTCCGGGAAGGGCATCACAAAGTCGGCGGAGACCGGGGCCTCCCGGGCCAGCCGCCGGCCGTGGGCCTTGCGGGTGAGGTAGACGTTCCGGCCGTAGATGTTGCTGTCGGGCCGGGCGAAATAGATGAACTCGAAGATGCAGAAGGAACTCCGGGCCGGGGCCTGGGGCTTGAGGCTCTTGACCCCCTCGTCGCTGATGATGACGATCTCGCCGGGATCGACGAACCGCTGGAACTCCGCCCCCACCAGATCGAGGGCGCAGGTCTCCGAGGCGAGCACATGGCTGTCGTTGACCTTGCCCAGGCACAGGGGCCGGAACCCGTTGGGGTCCTTGATGCCGATCAGCTCCCCCCTGCTGGTGAGGACCGCGAAGGAGAAGGCCCCCTTGAGCCGGTTGACGCTCTCCACCAGGGCCCCCTCGAACCCCAGCTTGAGGTTCTTGACCAGCAGATGGAGCAGGATCTCGCTGTCCATGGTGGTCTGGAAGATCGATCCGGCCTCCTCCAGCTCTTTCTTGAGGACCCTGGCGTTGACGATGTTGCCGTTGTGGGCCACTGCGTAGGACCGGTGGCGGTGGTGGACCACGAAGGGCTGGGCGTTGAAGAAGATGGAGGAGCCGGTGGTGGAGTACCGCACGTGGCCGATGGCGGTGCGGGCCCGAAGCTGCTCCAGGTGGGACATCTCGAAGACGTCGGAGACCAGCCCCATCCCCTTGTGGCCCATGATGTGGGCGTCACGGACCACGGCGATCCCGGCGCTCTCCTGGCCCCGGTGCTGGAGGGCGTAGAGGCCGAAATAGGTGAGTTTCGACGCCTCGGGGTGGCCGTGGATCCCGAAGATGCCGCACGCTTCCCGTGGTTTTTCGTCGGCTCGGTTCATCACGCCTTCCTGGTGTACTCCTGGATGGTTTTGACCGCCAGGGTCTGGTCCTTGAGGGCCCCCACCCCCCGGCAGACGGCCAGGGCCGCGGCGATGGTGGTGGCGTAGGGGATCCCGAACTTGATGGCGGCCCGTCGGATCATGAAGCCGTCCCGCCTCGGCTGACCGCCGGGGCCGGTGTTGATGATCAACTGGATCTCGCCGTTCTTGATGGCGTCCACCACGTGGGGCCGCCCCAGGGAGACCTTGTTGACGTACCGGTTGGGGATGCCGTTGGCCTCGAGGACGGCGGCGGTTCCCCCGGTGGCCATGATGGTGAAGCCCATCTCGTGGAACTGCTTGGCCATGGGCAGGATCACCGGCTTGTCCCGGTCGAGGACGCTGATGAAGACGGTGCCCGAGGTGGGCAGCTTCTGGCCCGCCGCCAGCTGGGCCTTGGCGTAGGCCGACCCGAATCGCATGCTGATCCCCATCACCTCGCCGGTGGATTTCATCTCGGGCCCCAGTAGGGTGTCCACCCCGGGGAACCGGTCGAAGGGCAGGACCGCCTCCTTGACCGAGATGTGCGGCGGGATCACCTCGCAGGCGAGGCCCAGGTCCGGCAGGGTCCGGCCGAGCATTACCTTGGCCGCCAGCTTGGCCAGGGGGACCCCGGTCGCCTTGCTCACGAAGGGGATGGTCCGGGAGGCCCGGGGGTTGACTTCCAGGACGTAGAGGTCCGGGCCCTTGACGGCGTACTGGACGTTCATCAGCCCCACCACGTTCAGCTCCTCGGCCATCGCCTTGGTGGCCGCCATGATCCGGTCGAGCATCCCGCTATTGATGGTGTGGGGGGGCAGGACGCAGGCGGAATCGCCCGAGTGGACCCCGGCCGCCTCGATGTGCTCCATGATGCCGCCGATGATGGTGTTTCGCCCGTCGGAGATGGCGTCCACGTCCACCTCCACGGCGTCCTCCAGGAACTTGTCGATGAGGACCGGGTGCTCCGGGGAGGCGAGGATGGCCAGGCGGGTGAAGTTCTCCATGTCCTTGGGGTCGTAGACGATCTTCATGGCCCGGCCGCCCAGGACGTAGGAGGGCCGGACGATGACCGGGTAGCCGATCCTTCCGGCGGCCTTGAGGGCCCCGTCCACGCTGGTGGCGGTGCCGTTGGCCGGCTGGACGAGCCCCACCTTGTCGAGCATGGCCTGGAAGAGTTCCCGGTCCTCGGCCCGGTCGATGCTCTCCGGCTGGGTCCCCAGGATCGGCACGCCGGCCTTGTGGAGGGGGACCGAGAGGTTCAGCGGGGTCTGTCCGCCGAACTGGACGATCACCCCCAAAGGCTTTTCCGTCTCCACGATGTGGAGGACATCCTCGTGGGTGAGGGGCTCGAAGTAGAGTTTGTCGGAGGTGTCGTAATCGGTGCTGACCGTCTCGGGGTTGCTGTTGACCATGATCGATTCCACCTCCTCCTCCCGGAGGGCGAAGGAGGCGTGGACGCAGCAGTAGTCGAACTCGATCCCCTGCCCGATGCGGTTGGGTCCGCCCCCGAGGATCATCACCTTTTTACGGTCGGAGATCCGGGCCTCCTCCTCCATCTCGTAGGTGGAATAGTAGTAGGGGGTGGCCGCCTCGAACTCCGCCGCGCAGGTGTCCACCAGCTTGTAGACGGGCCGGATGGATGCCTCGGTCCGCCATCGCTTCACGTCCGACTCGGCCCCCCCCGTGAGGTGGGCGATCTGCCGGTCGGAAAACCCCCATGCCTTGGCCGTCTCCAGCAGGGGGATGGGCAGGGCCCCCCTGCATTCCGAAATCTCGCCCTCCAGGTCCACGATCCGCCGGAGCTGGTGGAGAAACCACGGGTCGATGCGGGTCAGGGCGTGGATCTCCGAAACACCCATGCCGGCCTGGAAGGCATACCGGATAAAGAAGATCCGCTGGGAGTTGGGGACCGCCAGCTTCTCCTGGATGGCGGGCAGGGCGGGGGGGCTCCCCTCGATGTCGGCCACGTCCTTTCCGTCGGCCCCGAAGCCGAACCGGCCGATCTCCAGGGATCGCAGCCCCTTCTGGAAGGCCTCCTTAAAGGTCCGGCCGATGGCCATCGTCTCCCCCACCGACTTCATGGCCGTGGTGAGGGAATCCGGGGTCTCCGGGAACTTCTCGAAGGTCCACCGGGGGATCTTGACCACGCAGTAATCGAGGGTCGGCTCGAAGGAGGCCATGGTCTCGCCGGTGATGTCGTTGGGGATCTCGTCCAGGGTGTAGCCCACGGCCAGCTTGGCGGCGATCTTGGCGATGGGGTATCCCGTCGCCTTGGAGGCGAGGGCCGAGGAGCGGGAGACCCGGGGGTTCATCTCGATGACCACCATCTCGCCGTCCTCCGGGTTGACGGCGAACTGGACGTTGGAGCCCCCCGTGTCCACGCCGATCTCCCGCATGATGGCGATGGCCCCGTCCCGCATGGTCTGGTACTCCCGGTCCGTGAGGGTCTGGGCCGGGGCCACGGTGATGCTGTCGCCCGTATGGACGCCCATGGGGTCGAGGTTCTCGATGGAGCAGATGATGCAGACGTTGTCGTTGCGGTCCCGCATCACCTCCAGTTCGAACTCCTTCCACCCCAGGACCGACTCCTCCAGCATCACCTGATGGATCAGGCTGGCGTCGAGGCCGGCCCGGGACATGTTCTCCAGCTCCTCCGGGTTGTAGGCGACGCCGCCGCCGGTGCCGCCCAGGGTGAAACTGGGGCGGACGATCACCGGGTAGCCGATCTCCTCCGCAATGGCCCAGACATCGGACATGCTCCGGGCGATGCCGCTTTTGGGGATCCGCAGGCCGATGTTCTCCATGGCCTTCCGGAACCGGTCCCGGTCCTCGGCCTTCTCGATGGAATCGACCCGGGCGCCGATCATCTCCACGCCGAAGCGGTCGAGTACCCCCATCTTGGCCACCCCCACCGCCGTATTGAGGCCGGTCTGCCCCCCCAGGGTGGGCAGCAGGGCGTCCGGGCGCTCCCGTTCCACGATCATGGCCACCATCTCCGGGGTGACCGGTTCGATGTAGGTCCGATGGGCCATCTCGGGGTCGGTCATGATGGTGGCGGGGTTGGAGTTGACCAGGACCACCTCGTACCCCTCCTCCTTGAGGGCCTTGCAGGCCTGGGTCCCCGAATAGTCGAACTCGCACGCCTGGCTGATGATGATCGGCCCGGCGCCGATGATGAGTATTTTATGGATGTCCGTACGTTTCGGCATATGGGCGTGTCAAACCTTGTTCATCCGGAAAGAAGTGAGATCTACCCTTTGCCCATCAGCTCCCGGAACTGACGGAAGAGGTAGTTGGCGTCATGGGGCCCCGGGGAGGCCTCCGGGTGGTACTGGACGGAGAAGGCCGGGATCCGGGTGTGGCGGAACCCCTCCAGGGTGTTGTCGTTGAGGTTGATGTGGGTGATCTCCACGTTCGGGTCGCGGTCCCGCAGGCTCTCCAGGTCCACCGAGAAGCCGTGATTCTGGGAGGTGATCTCGATCCGTCCGTTGGTCAGGTTATGCACCGGCTGGTTGGCCCCCCGGTGGCCGAACTTCAGCTTGAACGTCGTCCCCCCCAGGGCGAGGCCCAGGAGCTGGTGCCCCAGGCAGATCCCGAAGATGGGGCGGTAGTCTAAAAGCGACCGGATCGTCTCCACCGCGTAGGTCACCGGCTCCGGGTCGCCCGGACCGTTGGAGAGGAAGATGCCGTCCGGGGCCAAAGACCGGATCGTCTCCGCGTCGGTGGAGGCGGGCACCACCACCACCTCGAACCCCTGGGCGTCCAGGTTCCTCAGAATGTTGTACTTGATGCCGTAGTCGAAGGCGACCACGGCGGGCTTTTCCCCCCGGTGGCCCCATACGGATCGGTCCAGGGGCTCGTCCTCGCCGACGACGGCCGGCCGGCCGTCGCGCCACCGGTAGGGGCGCTTTATGGTGACCTCCCGCGCCAGGTCCTGTCCGGCCATGCTGGGGATCCCGTTGGCCCGGCGCACCAGCGCCTCGGGGTCGCGTTCCTCCGTGGAGATGACCCCCCGTTTCGCGCCCGCGGTCCGCAGGTGGCGGGTGAGGGCACGGGTGTCGAGCCCCTCCACCCCCATGATCCCCTGCTCTTTCAGGTAGTCCGCCAGTGTCCCGGTGGCGCGGAAGTTGCTATGAAACGGCTGGTACTCCCGAACGAGAAATGCGGCCACCTGGATCCGGTCCGATTCGATATCCTCGGGGTTGACGCCGTAGTTGCCGATGAGGGGGTAGGTCATGGCGACCATCTGCCCCCGGTAGGAGGGGTCGGTGAGGACCTCCTGGTATCCGCTCATGCTGGTGTTGAAGACCGCCTCGCCGGAGGTCTCTCCGGGCCCGGTGAACGATCGGCACGGAAAGGTTCGCCCATCTTCGAGGGCCAGTATCGCTTGTGTCATCTGGATAACGTATATTTCTCGGTAAGTCTTTGTTTTACATCCGCCAAATCCCTGCTTCAAGACCGGGCGCCGGGGCATGGCGCGCCGTGTCAAAGCCCTATCAACTAGCATGTTATGGGTTGGCGCGCAAGAGAAATATCCGGGGGGTCGAACCGGTTTTGGCAGCGATTCGGCGAGGTTAATAAGAGATATGCCGATACTCCGCCGAGGCCGTCCCTTCCGGCCGCCTTTCCCTCGAACCGCTGGAAACCGGCCCCGGGCGGAGGGCCGCGGGCCGGACCGACGCCGCTACCCGGGGAAGCCCTCCTCCGGCCGGGGAAGGGCGAGGCTCGGGAAGTGGGCCTCGAAGAACGTCCGGTTTCGGGTCAGGAGCTGGTCCGCCTTGAGCTGGGCGTGGGCGCCGATGAGGAAATCGACGTGGTTCCCGTTCCGTTTCGTCCCTTTGCGCTCGTGGGCCCGCCACTTCTCCGCGGCCCGGTGGGTCGCCTGGGCGTCCATGTAGGCGATCCGGACCCCCAGGGACTTCAACGCCTTGTCCAGCAGGTCCGCGTCCTCGAACTGGAGGGCCAGCCGGGCGTAGACCATCTCGTTGATCATCAGGGCCCCCTGCCGGGACGCCAGGTCGAGGGCCGCCCGGGAGGCCCGCCCCCACTTGGGATCCGGAAGGAAGACATCGAGCAGTACGTCGGTGTCGATAAAGGTGATCATCGGCCTCGCATCGCCTCCATGATGGCATCGGTGTCGGCCTCCCGTTTGAGAATGCCGTAGACTTCGTCCACCGGATTGATTCCCGACCCCTTCTTGCGGATCAGGATGCCGGTCTTCTCCGGCAGAATCTCCACCTCGCAGCCCGGCGTCAGTCCGAACCGCCGCCGCAGCGCTTCGGGCAGCGCGATCCGCCCGTCCTCTTCCAGTTTCATCCGTTGACCTCCTTCTTTCAGGTTGATGGCCGGGCCGGTCCCCGATCCGGCGCTGCTGCTCCGCCAGCCAGTCGCAGAGGTGGTCGATCTGCCCTTTGAGCCCCGGCGCGGTGGGCTTGGCCGGATAGCCGAGCAGGTGGTTGTCCATCACCTCGCGGTCGTCGTCGTACCGGATCCGCTGGGTCCACTCGTCGAGGACGAAGAAGGGGTGGCCCGGCGGGGGTGGTGTGGCCGACGATGGGGCCGAGGCTCGGGGATCTCAGCATCTGGGTCATGGGGTCCCTCCGTTTTCCGCCCGGGCCGTTCCGCCGGGGGCGGAAAGCGGCGGCCGGGCCTGGATCAGCCCGCCTCCGGCGGCCGGAGCGGCCCTTCGGGGGCGCGGCCCGGGCCCTTTTTCCAGAGGATGAACTGGTTGTTCTTGATGAGGATCAGGCGCATGGCATACGTCTCGGCGACCTCGGCCACGGCGTCCCGCAGTCCCTTTCTCTTGGCCACCAGCCGGTAGTCGTCGCCGGTGATGAAGCCGTACATCTTGACTTTGGGGTAGTAGCGGTCGAGGTCCTGTTTGACGCTCTTGTACTTGTGGTTTCCGTCCACGTAGATCCAATCGAAATACCGGTCCGGGAACCGGTCGTACAGATCCTGGGACCGGCCCCGGTGGACCTCCACCTGGCCCGAGGCGATCCGGTCGTCGAATGTTTCCAGGACCTTGGAATGGTTGATCCCGTGGCGGGGCTCGGCCCAGGGGTCGATGAGGTGAAGCTTCCGGGGTTCGGTGACCTCCAGAATCTGCCGGGAGAAGACCCCCTGGTCCACGCCGATCTCGGCGCAGACCGCGTTTTTCGGCATCATCTCCAGCAGAAACCGTCGGCCGTATTCGATGGTGATCACGGGTTTCCTCCCCATGGGACAGGCGTGTCGACAGCGGTGGAATCCCCCCGGAATTCCCGTCGGTCCCGGCGTTCGGCTGGGGGAGGGAACCTTTCCGGAAAGGTCCATGGAGTATAGGGTAAAACCGATTTTCGACGGATGCAAGAATTCCGGTTTTTCCGCCCACCCCGCTCTTTTTCCTTGACGCGGTGCTCCCTTCTCCATCACAACACCCGGAGGGGGCCCTGGAACGGCCCCTACGCTCCAACCCGATTCGAGACCGGAGGTGCCCCTTGAAAACCGATCCATCCAAGATCCGTTGTCCCTGGGTCGACCCGGACAAGCCCGACTATATCGCCTACCACGACCGGGAGTGGGGGGTGCCGCTCCATGACGATCGGCGGATCTTCGAGTTCCTGACCTTGGAGTCGGCCCAGGCGGGCCTGAGCTGGTACACGATCCTGCGCAAGCGGGAGAACTACCGGAAGGCCTTTGCCGGATTCGATCCGGAAAAAGTGGCACGGTTCGACGACCAAAAGGTAGCGTCTTTGATGGCGGATCCCGGGATCATCCGGAACCGGATGAAGATTTCGGCCGCCGTCAACAACGCCCGGCGGTTCCTGGAGGTCCGGGACGCCTTCGGCTCCTTCGACGCCTACATCTGGCG
>CAYSLC010000090.1:18776-20313 GCA_964431545.1 uncultured Desulfobacteraceae bacterium
CTTCGGCGGGAGCCGCCGGCTTCGAAACCCGGACCGTCCACAACCGGCCGATTGGAATCTAGAACCGCTCGATCAGCTTGTCGATGAGGTAGGTGGACTCCCGCATGGCCTGGTCGCTGAAGGGGCCGAACCACTCGGCGATGCGCCGGAACTCGGCGAGGAATTTCTCCTTGTCCCCCGACTCGATCATCTCCAAGGTCTCGGCCACCGAGGCGATGTAGTCCTTCAAAAGCCCCCTGCGCTGGGGGGAGGCCATGACGATCTCGCAGTAGAGGCCGGGGTCCTGGGCGAAGAGGCGGCCCACCATCCCCAGCTCCAGCCGGTAGATGGGGCTGGAGAACTCCAGGCTCCGGGGCAGATCGACCTTCCGCCCGCCCAGGAACCGCCCGAATGCGAAGGTGGCGAAGTGGCGCAGGGCCTGGACGATGTCCATGATCTCGTCATGCTCTTCGGGGTTGGCCCGGACGATGATGCTCCCCCAGGCGATGAACTGGTCGAGGACCCACTGGCAGGCGGATGGGTCCCGGCCCGGCGTGGCCACCACGATCTGCTTGTCCAGGGTTGAGGTGGTGGGCCCGAACAGGGGATGGAGGCCGATCACCGGCCCCGGATGTGCGGAGAGCATGGCCGCCACCGGCGGACCCTTGATGCTGGTCATGTCCGCCAGCACGGCATCGGCGGGAAGGTGGGGGCCGAGCTGGGCCGCGATCTCTCCGGTCCGGTCGATGGGGACGCTCAGGATCGCCAGGTCGATCCCGCGGCACAGGTCGTCCACGCGGTCCCAGTCGTCCCGGTCGAGGGAGCGGACCCGGTAGTCGGCCTCGGCGAAGCATCGACGGAAATACCGGCCCATGCGCCCCTCTCCGCCCACGATGAGGACGGCCGCGCCGGGCCGCACGCTCTTTCCGGCCATGCGGGAGGCCTGCTCCACCCGGGACCGCCGCAGGATGGTCCGGAAGAGGTCCTCGATGAAATCCGGGTTGAGCCCCGCCGCTTCCCCCTGACGGCGTCGCCTGGAAATGAGGTCCTCCTCCCGGGCCGGGTGGTAGACCGGCAGGTTCCGGCTCTTTTTCAGGGCCACCACGCGGTCGACCACGGCCTGCCGCCGGGCCAGCAGGGAGACGATCTCCTCGTCCACGGCGTCGATCCGCCCCCTCAGCTCGTCCAGATCTTCATCGATATCGGGCGCCTTCTGTTCTTCCATTGTCGGTGATCCTGGGGTATAGTCTGACGGTTACATGTTGAAGGGGTCCGGCGCCGCCTTCCTGGCGGATAAGCCGATTTTGGGCCGCTCGTCCGCGCGGATGGCCGAACGGAGCCCAAAGGTCGAAAGACCTCCGGGCCGACGTTATCCATATCTCCATTTTCCGATGATTTCAAGGGAAATGGGGGTGGTTTTCATCGCGGCGCCCGATGATTAGTTTTCTTTGTTTGGCGTTTTGCTTTGATGTCTTATCGTGCAATCGCCGGCTTTTCGTTTTAGAAAATATGTCATTCAATCAATACGTTGTCGTATAAATTTTTGGAGGCCGATAAT
>CAYSLC010000091.1:0-20249 GCA_964431545.1 uncultured Desulfobacteraceae bacterium
GGTCTTGCACCGGGTGGGGTTTACCTAGCTTCCCCGGTCGCCCGGGGAACTGGTGCGCTCTTACCGCACCGTTTCACCCTTACCCCGCCCAACACGGGCGGGGCGGTCTGCTCTCTGTTGCACTTTCCTTCGCGTTGCCGCGACTCCACGTTATGGAGCACCCTGCCCTGTGGTGTTCGGACTTTCCTCCGGAGGTTCCCCTCCGGCGGCCGTCCGGGCCGCCCCGGCCGATATCGGCACATCCGCAATCAATAACCATGGGGTCCCCGCTTTTCAACCCGGACCGTCCGACCGGACCGTCCGAAGGCCCATCGACGCCCCCCGATCGGGCTCCCCGATAGGTTCCCGGCCTACTCCTCCCGGTCGTTGTCCGGGTAGATGATCCGCTGGCAGTTCGGACAGAACCGCAGATTCTCGTACCGCTGGAGTTCGTTGTACATCTGCGGCGGAATATTGGTGTGGCAGCCGTAACAGACCGCGTTCTTTGCCGGCGCGATGGCTTGCCCCCCGAGCTGTTCCTTGATCCGGACGAACCGGTCCAGAATTCGTCGATCCATCTTCCCGGAGACCGTCCCCCAGTCCGAATCGAGTTCCGCCAGCCGCTTCTCCCCCTCCGTGGTGGTCTCCTCGAAGGACGCCTTCCGCGCGGTGTACTGGTCCTTGAGCGCATCCAGCTCCTCGGTCTGGGTGGAGATCTCCTGCTCGAGGCTTTCGATCCGGTCGAGGTGTTCCAGCATCTGGTCCTCGGCCTGGGAGTTCTTCGCCTTCAGTTCCTCGATGGCCTTCAACAGGGCCTGATATTCCTTGTTGGTCTTGACGGATCGGAGCCGGTCCCTGCTCTTGTGGATCAGCGTCAGGCTCTCCTTGGACTCCATCTCCAGGGATCGGTAGAGCTTCCGGGCCTCCTCCAGGGAGGTCTCCTGGATGTCGAGACGGTTCTCGCAGGCCCGGAGCTGGTCCTCCAGGGTCCGCATCTTCCCGGAGACCTCCTGGATCCGGGCTCTTACGACATCCTTCTCCGTTTCAATCCGTTGGAGTTCAATCAAAGTGTCGATTTGTTCCTTTGTATCCATCCTCTCCCTTCATTCTTTAGGCTTCCGGAAAATGGGTTTGGGAAAGCCGGATCGGGAGAACACCGCCTTCCGGCGCATCTCCGACCGCCGTCACCCCCCAAAGCGGTTCTCTGGAAGCCCGGGGGGACCTCGCCCCCCCTTGGTTCACAGGAAACGGAACGGATCCGCCTCCAGCCCGCACGCGGTGATTCGAACCTCCGGGTGGATCTTCTCCGTCAGCCCCCGCAGCCGCTCCGTCAACTCCGAGACCACGATATGCTCGGAGGGGAAGTGGCCGATGTCGATGAGCCCCCGGCCCGCGGCCTGGGCGTCCCGGGCGTCGTGGTACCGCAAATCTCCGGTGATGAACGCCTGGGCCCCGGAGGAGAGAAACGGCCCCATCATCCCGGAGCCGGCGCCGGAGCAGACGGCCACGCTCTCCACCACCATCTCCGGGTCGCCCACGTACCGAACGTTCTCGATTCCCACGGCCTGTTTCAAACCGGCGGCAAGCTCCGCCAGGGGGGCGGGCGCGGTCAGCCTCCCCATCCGTCCGAGCCCCGTCCCGGCGTTTCGGGGCGCCATGGGGTAGAGGTCATGGGCCATGGTCTCATAGGGGTGCCGGGCCCGGACCGCCTCCAGGATCTGTTCGGCCCTGTCGGCCTCCACCACCGCTTCGATTCGGACCTCCCGGGCGTGGACGAGTTCTCCGGCTTCCCCCCGGTAGGGACGGGCGCCCGGATCCGGAACATAGGTGCCGGTCCCTTCCACCCGGAAGGAACACCCGGAATAGGCCCCGATCCGGCCGGCGCCGGCGTCCAGCAGGGCCGCGAGGACCGCTCCCTCGTGAGTGGAAGGCGCGTAGACCACCAGTTTGCGCCGCTCCGCCTCTTTGCCCGGGGAAAGGGGCCTGGGGTCCGTCACCCCGATGCGGCGGCAGAGGATGTCGTTGATCCCCCCCACGGCGCTGTCCAGGTTGGTGTGGGCGGCGTAGATCGACATCCGGCCGGTTCCGGCCTGGAGGACGGCGGCTCCCAGGGGGGCGGAGAAGTCGATGGACTTGAGGGCCTTGAAGATCAGCGGATGGTGGGTGACCAGTAGATCGACGCCGTCGGCGCGGGCCTCCTCGATCACCTCCGGCAGCGGATCGAGGGCCACCCGGACCGTCTCCACCGGCCAACCCGGGTGCCCCACCTGGAGTCCGGGATTGTCCCACTCTTCGGCCAGCGGCCTCGGGGCGATGGTTTCGATCAGTCCAACGATGTCGGCGACCGTGGGGGCCATGGCGATTTATCCGGTCCTCATCACGAAGAAAGGCGTGGTTACGTTTTGCACCACGCCTTTCCCATGCGCTGAATCGGGGCGGCGCCGCCGCCCCGGCTTATCTATCCGTTTCAATCGATTCACATTCCAAACGTTCAAACCCTTGCCCTCGGAAGGGGTATGGGCCCACCTGGGATCGAACCAGGGACCTACCGGTTATGAGCCGGTGGCTCTGCCAGCTGAGCTATGGGCCCCCGTGGCGCAACGCCGTTTTCGCCATTCCTATCCGTCAAATCCTCTTTTGTCAAGCGTTAGGTATCGATGAAGCTCTTGAGCTTCCGGCTCCTTGTGGGGTGGCGCAGCTTCCGGAGCGCCTTGGCCTCGATCTGCCGGATCCGCTCCCGGGTCACGGCAAAGTCCTGGCCCACCTCCTCCAGGGTGTGGTCGGCCTTCTCGCCGATCCCGAACCGCATGCGCAGCACCTTCTCCTCCCGGGGGGTCAGGGTGGCCAGGACCTTCCGGGTCTGCTCCGCCAGGTTCAGGCTCACGGCGGCGTCGGACGGGAGCATGAACTTCTTGTCCTCGATGAAGTCCCCCAGGTGGCTGTCCTCCTCCTCTCCGATGGGCGTCTCCAGGGAGATGGGCTCCCGGGCGATCTTGAGGACTTTCCGGACCTTCTCCAGGGGGATCTCCATCTTTTCGGCGATCTCCTCGGGGGAGGGCTCCCTTCCCAGCTCCTGGACCAGGTACCGGGAGGTGCGGATCAGCTTGTTGATGGTCTCGATCATGTGGACAGGGATCCGGATGGTCCGGGCCTGGTCCGCGATGGCCCGGGTGATCGCCTGGCGGATCCACCAGGTGGCGTAGGTGCTGAACTTGTATCCCCGCCGGTATTCGAACTTGTCCACCGCCTTCATGAGACCGATGTTCCCCTCCTGAATCAGGTCGAGGAACTGGAGGCCCCGGTTGGTGTACTTCTTGGCGATGCTCACCACCAGCCGCAGATTGGCCCGGATCAGGTCGCTCTTGGCCAGCTTGGCGCTGAGGCGCCCCTCGTCGACGCCGGACATGATCCGCTTGAGGGTCCTCGGATTGGTCTTGAGTTCCATCTCCCGGTCCATCATGGCCGCGTGGGCGGTCTTGGCCTCCTCGTAGAGGGCCCGGAGCAGGGCTTGGTCCGGCACCCCGCAGTCCCCGAAACAGGCGAGGAAATCTCCCTCGTCATCCAGGTGGCAGCAGATCTCGGTGACCGAGGTGTTGAGCTTCTCCGCGCAGGACTGGATCCGCCTGTGCATCGATTCGAACCAGCCGATCTGCCCCCGGATCACCCGTTCCATCTTGTCGATGACGCCGCCTTCCAGCCGCCAGTCCTTGAGCAGCTCGAAGATCTTGTTGTTCCGGCGGTTGATATACCGCCGGAGCCGCCGCTGTTCGTCGGAATCGAGGCCGTTGTGGCCGTAGAGCTTCTCCCGGTACTCCTTGGTCTCGTCGTAGAGCTTCTGGATGGCGCGGATGGTGCTCAAAAAGCTTTCGATCTGGAGGGACTCATCCACGTAGGTGTCCCCCTCGTCCACGTCCCGCAGCACATGCTTGGGCCGGAGGGTCCCGCCCTGGATCAGGTTGCCCAGCTCCAGGATGTATTCCACGCCGGTGGTGGTGTCGAGCAGGGACTTGAGGACCGTCTGCTCGCCGTTTTCGATCTTCTTGGCGATCTCCACCTCCTCCTCCCGGCTGAGGAGGGTCACCAGGCCCATCTCCCGCAGGTACATCTTGACCGGATCGGTGACGGCCCCAAAGTCGGTCAGGGCCGGATCGCCGGAGGACTGGTTCTCCTGCTTCTTCTTCCGGCGGTTGAGCTTCTGCTTTTTGTCATCCACGATCTCGATGTCCATGTCATCGAACATGATCAAGGTTTCATCGATCTGGTCCGGCGACAACGCCTCCTCGGGCAGCACTACATTGATCTCGTCATAGGTCAGGTACCCCTGCTCCTTTCCCCTGGATATCAACTCCTTCAACGCCATCTTGTCGATTTTGTCCGAGCCGTTGGGTTTTAGACCGGTCTTGTTTGACATATTGGTTACGCCTCCTACAGGTTCCAGCTAGTCCTTGGACACTCTTCTGGCCTGGTTTTGCCTCTCCTCTAAAAGCTTCAGCAGCAGCGACTGATCGCCGCCGCGTTCGGCCGCCTCGATCTCCTTCAACAGGCGATCCTCCCCGCGCATTCTCAGGGATTCGAACTGACCCAGGAGCCTCAAGCACCCTTCCCGGTCCCAGCACTCCCCCTCCATGGCGAGGGAGACGGCCATGCGGGCCTTTCGTTCATCGGCGATCAGCCGGTCCATCCGGGCCACCGGATGGCCGGGGCGGGCCAGCACGCTCTCCCCGATCGATCTCAGGGCCGGATCCCGGAATCGGCCGAGGAGCCCGCGCCGTTCGATCTCCGGGATGATCTCCGGGTATTGGAGCATCATGGAGACGATCTTCCGCTCCAGTCGCCCCCCCTTTTCCACCCCCTCCGACCGCGCCGCTGCCGGAGGGACGGCCCGTCGGTCGGGCACCGCGCTCCGGGAAGGGATGACCGCCTCGGCGATCCGCTCTTCATCCACGCCGATCCGTTCGGAAAGGTTCTTGATGTACAAGGAGCGTTTCACCGGGTCCCGGATGGCCCCCAGGGGCCGTTTCATCTCGGATAGGATCCGGACCTTCCCCTCCACCCCGTCGCCCCACTTCCGGATCGCCTGGGACATGAGAAACTCCACCGGGCTCACCGCCGCGTCGGCCAGCTCCCGGAACCGGTCGGGTCCCTCGGACCGGACAAAGGAGTCGGGATCATGTCCCCGGGGAAGGACGAGGATCGACGCCTCCCCCCCCTCCCGGTCGAAGATCTCGATGGCGCGGGCCGCGGCCTTGATCCCCGCCGTATCCGAGTCGAAGACCAGAATCACCCTCTCCGACACGCCCTTGAGCAGGCGGACATGGTGCGCCGTCAGGGCGGTCCCCAGGGTGGCCACCGTGTTTTCGATCCCCGCCTGGTAAAGGGAGATCAGGTCGAAATACCCTTCCACCAGAAAGGCCGACCCGGCCCCCAGGCACTTGCTCCGGGTCACCGAAAGCCCGTAGAGGGAGCGCCCCTTGTCGAAAACCGCCGTCTCCGGCGTGTTCAAGTACTTGGGCATCCCGTCGTCCATCACCCGGCCGCCGAACCCGACGACCCGCCGCCTTCCGTCGATGATGGGGAAGATGATGCGGTTTCGGAACCGGTCGTAATGGCCCCGTCTCGGGGGCTTGCTGGGGGCCACCAGCCCGCACCGTTCCAGGATGTCCGCTTTGAACCCGCTTTTGGCCATGCGCCGGATCAGGTTGTCC
The DNA here is from genome assembly GCA_964431545.1 of uncultured Desulfobacteraceae bacterium. Taxonomy (GTDB): domain Bacteria; phylum Desulfobacterota; class Desulfobacteria; order Desulfobacterales; family JAABSP01; genus CAYSLC01. The sequence continues at coordinate 5,685 of CAYSLC010000091.1, forward strand.
CAGCCCTCGGGCGCGAATCCCAGGTGGAACCGGTCGATGGTCCCCCGATCGATCCCCCGGTTCCGGAGATAGGCCGCCGCCTTCTCCCCGATCCGGTCGTGAAGGCAGGCGGTGAAATACCCCATGGCCGCCTCATTGGCCGAGAGGAGCCGCTCCCGGTCCCGGAGCCGCTTCCGCTCCTCCGGGGGAAGATCCCGATCCGCCACCTCGATGCCGTACCGGGCCCCCAGCACCTTGACCGCCTCGGGAAACGACAGGCCGTCGTGCTTCATCAAAAAACCGAAGACGGTCCCGCCTTCCCCGCAGCCGAAGCAGTGGAAGATCTGCTTGGCCGGGCTAACCGTAAACGAGGGGGTCTTCTCGGAGTGGAACGGGCACAGGCCGACGAAATCCTTCCCTGTCTTCTTCAGGACCACGGAATCGGAAACGATATCCACGATATCGGCCGCATTCTGGATCTCCGTGATTTTGGTTTCGGGAATCGGGGCTGTCAACCGAAGTATCCTCCCTTAAACCCCTGAGCCTGAAGACGACGGCGGGCGGAAGGATCTATCAAAGGGACGAACAATGGGAAATACGATGGCTCAGGCCTCCTTTATGAGATGTGCCGAGGAAACCTAACAATTTATAAACCTGTAGTTTAAGTTTTGACTGGAGAATTGTCAAGGGAAGTTGCGAAAAAAACCGGATGGGTCCCTATTCCCCGCTCCGGACGAGGGAGAGGGCTTCACCCAGGTCGAGGCTGCCGGTGTACAGGGCGCGGCCGGTGATCACGCCGACCACGCCGGCGGAAGCCAGGGGCATCAGGCCCCGGATGTCCTCCAGGGTCGACACGCCCCCCGAGGCGACCACGGGCACCGATACGGCCTCGGCCAGGCGGCGGGTCTCCTCGAGGTTGGGTCCGGTCTGCATGCCGTCCCGGTGGATATCCGTGAAGTTGATGGCGGCCACGCCGCTGTCCTCGAACCGCCGGGCCAGGTCGACGGCCTGGGTCCGGGTGGTCTCGGTCCACCCCTCCACGGCCACCCACCCGTTCCGGGCGTCGATGCCCACCACGATCCGGTCGGGGAACGCCCGGCACGCCTCCCGGACGAAGCCGGGGTTCCGGATCGCCTCCGTGCCGATGATGACCCGGGAAACCCCCATCTCGATGCAGCCCTCCACCGTGGCGAGGTCCCGGATCCCGCCCCCCACCTGAACGTCCGCGTCCACGGACGAAAGGATACTCCGGATCGCCTCGGTGTTGACCGGCCGCTTTTCCACGGCGCCGTCCAGATCCACCACGTGGATCAACCGGGCGCCCAAATCGGCCCACCGCCGGGCCATGGCGGCGGGATCATCCGAAAAGACGGTCTCGGCGTCCAGGCGGCCCTGGAGCAGGCGGACACACCGCCCTCCCTTGATGTCGACGGCCGGAATAATGATCATTCGGTGAAGGGTTCGACCACGTGTTTCAATCCCGAGAGGGCGAGTTCCTCCACGGTCAGCCACTTGGCCTCCCGCTCCAGGAAGATCTCGAAGAGAAAGAGGTTCTCGCTCAGGGAGTGCTGGGTCTCGTCCAGATACCCGGTCCAGAGGAGCCGTCCGTCCCTCACCCGGATCAGGTGGAGGTCGAAGGCGGCCGAGGCGGGGGATTCCACGGAAAAACCGTTGCCCACCCGCTCCCGATACCGGTAGATGTGTCCGGCCATCACCAGGTCCGCGCCCGCCATGCGGCCGGCCCGGGTCAGGAGCCGGCCTTCGGCCAGGGTCCCGCCCCGCTGTTTCATCGCCGCCTCCTCCAGTCCGGCCTCCGGGGGCGCGGTGAGAAGGCGAAAGTCGGTCTCCGACGCCAGGAGACTCCGGAGGTGGCGGGTGAGCGTCTCGGGCGCCCGGTCCGGCACGGGGCCGGCCATGAAGACGTTTCCCGACAGGGGACAGCGGACGTTCCGGTTCTCGCCGTAGACCTTGGAGAGGTCCTTGAAGGGGACGACCAGGAGCGTTTTTGCCCCGTGGAGGACGGGCGCCGGGTCGGTGACGGCGGGATCGGTCCGGCAGCCGGCCGTCCAGAGCAGGATCAGGCAGACGGCCGCGGCGAGGATCCCCTTCAGACGGCCGCCGGAAGCAAGCGGATGGATCATGGTGGCGTTTCGCCTCTCTCTTGTGTCGATCAGAGCACCCCTTTGGTGGATTGGACGCCGGCGACCCGCGGATCGACGGCGGTGGCCGCGTCCAGGGCCCGTCCGGCCGCTTTGAAGATGGCTTCCAACATGTGGTGCTCGTTCTCCCCGTATTGCAGATGGATGTGGAGGGTCATCCCGGCCCGAACGGCGAAGGCCCGGAAGAACTCCTTGCCCAGATGGACGTTGAAAGGCCCGGGACCGTCCAGGGGATCGGGGACCCGATAGACCAGAAACGGCCGATTGGAAAGATCGATGGTCACCGCCGCCAGGGCTTCGTCCATGGGCACCACGGCATGTCCGTAGCGCCGGATGCCCTTGCGCTCCCCCAGGGCCCGGTGGAGGGCATCGCCCAACACCAGCCCCACATCCTCCACGGTATGGTGGAAATCGACCTCCAGGTCCCCCCGGGCCCGCAGGGAGAGGCCGAAGTGGCCGTGCGCGGCCAGGAGGGTCAGCATGTGGTCGAAGAAGGCGATCCCCGTGGCGACCTCCGGGCGGTCCTCCCGGTCGAGGGAGAGCCGGGCGGAGATCTCCGTCTCCTCGGTCCTTCGCTCGGTCTCGGCGGTTCGGTTCATGGAGGGGGAGGGTTGGATGGAGGATTACTTTCTCGAAGCGGGTGGCACGGATCGCTCGGACAACGGGGGCATGGGCATCTCGGCCGTTTGGGTGAATGGTGGAGATGAGGGGAATCGAACCCCTGACCTCAGCATTGCGAACGCTGCGCTCTCCCAACTGAGCTACATCCCCACGATCAGACCTCCTTGTATAGCAGATCGAAACCGGGCGGTCAACGGAAAAAAATCCCTTTTCCCCTTGTAAAACGGACGCAAGTGGGTATGATCATCGAATCATTCGAAAACGCGACCCCAGGAGGCTTTTGAAAATGGAAACGAGCATCATCTTGAAGGATGCCTTCAAGGCATATACCCGGGACCAGGACAAGACGCTGCCGCCGGAGGAGACGGTACGGCGGTTCAAGGAGAAGCTGAAAGAGATCGACCTGGACATCCTGGAGGAGACCCGGCGGATCGACAACGGCAGGCTCGACATCCCGGTCTATTTCAGCCACTGCGGACAGGACGCCATGGCGGTGACGGGGACCCGGAAGCAGATGGGCAAGGGGGCCTCCCCGGAACAGGCCGAAGCGAGCGCCGTCATGGAGCTGGCCGAGCGGTTCAGCTTCTTCTCCTTCACCCGCAACCCGGCCCATTTCTTCACCGACACCCATCACAACCTGAGGGGAAAAGCCCTCCCCTTCTCCCGGATCGCCGCCTCGGTCCATGACACCTCTCCGGACCTGGATGTCGCCCGTAAGATCTTCGAGGACCTCCCCCTCCGGTGGACCCCGGGGTACGATCTCACCGAGGGCGGGCCGGTCCTCCTTCCCTTTGACTGGTTTTTCACCATCAACGAGTTCAACGGCCCCTGTGCCGGAAACTGCGCCGAGGAGGCCCTGAGCCAGGGGATCTGCGAAGTGGTGGAACGCCATGTCTGCTCCATCGTGAGCCGGGACCGCCTCGACACGCCGGCCATCTCCCTGGACGGCGAAACCGATCCGGAAATCCGGTCCCTGGCCGAGAAATACCGCGCCGCCGGCGTTCGGCTCCATCTCTCCGATTTCACCCTGGACACCGGCATCCCCACAGTGGCGGCCCTGGCCCACGATCCCGCCACCTTCCCCGAAAAAAGCGAGATCGTCTGGACCGCCGGCACCACCCCGAGCCCCCGGAAGGCGCTCATCCGGGCGTTGACCGAGGTGGCGCAGCTGGGCGGGGATTTCAATACCGGGTCCAACTACGTGGCGAGCGGATTGCCCAAGTTCAAGGATCTCGAAGAGGCCCGGTATGTCCTGGAGCCGGAAAAGACCGTGGCCCTCTCCTCCCTGCCCGATCTGTCCAATCCCAACATCCGGTGCGAGGTCGAGGCCTGCCTCTCGGCCCTGTCCGACAAGGGGATGGCCGTCTATGCCGTGGACGTGACCCATCCCCTGCTGGAGATCCCCGCCTACTACACCGTCATCCCCGGCGCCCATTTCCGGGAGCGGACCCAAGCGGCCTCGGTGGGGATGTGGTGCGCCAAGCTCATGGCCGAAACCCTTCCCCCGGAAACGGCCATCTCCCGTCTCGACGCGCTGGAGGCCCGGCTTCCCGGCAGGTACTACACCCAGTTCTACCTCGGCATGTGCCTTCTCTCCCTGGGCCGGGTCGAGGCGGCCCTCGGCCGCTTCCGCAAGGCCCTCGACCTCGATGTCGAGGGGCTTGAACGGCCCACCATCTACGCCTACATGGGGGTCTGCCACAAGGAGATGGGCGGCTACCGGGAGGCCCTGGAGGTCCTGGCGGCCGGGGAGGCCATCGATCCCAACCGCACCGACATCCTCAACCTGATGGGATTTTGCCACTTCAAACTCAAGGAGCACGAGGCGGCCATCCGATCCTTCAAAAAAGTTCTCCGGATCGATCCCGGCTCCGCCATCGACTATGCCAACATCGCCTCCAACTACCGGGATATGGGGGAGACCGAAAAGGCGGTGGAGTATTACCTCATGGCACTGGCCCTCGATCCCACCATCGACTTCGCCCGGCAGAACCTCGACAAGCTGCGGAACGGGGCTTAGGTTGTGGGATGGATGGAGAATTTTGATTCTATGACAAGGAGGTGAGACGAATGGAGAAGAAGACCTATACCGTGCCCAACATCACCTGCGGCCATTGTGTGATGACCATCAAAAACGAGCTTTCCGAACTGGAGGGCGTATCGGCGGTGGAGGGTGATCCGGACAAGAAAGAGATCACGGTCCAGTGGGACGCGCCGGCCGACGAAGGGCGGATCAAGGAGACCCTCAAGGAGATCAACTACCCCGCGGCCTAGTCCCCGGGGGATCCGGGGCGACGGTTCGGAGCCGATCGATCCGGGACCGGATGCCGGCGGCGTCACCGGCCATTCCTCCCAGGGAATCGGTGAGCCGCCGGCGATCCGACCGGTGCCGGTGGACCAGGGTATTGATGCCCGTGAGGTCGGTTCCATGGGCTTTGAGCCATTGGCCGACCGCATCGTCCGCCTCCGTTTGGAACCGGTCCACAAGCTTGAGCAGGTACTGGTATTTCAGATTCTCCCGGTAATCCTTGAAACGGAAATCGAGTTCTTTCCGGCTCTCCACCTTCAGCCGCCGGACCCCCTCCGCCACGGCCAGCCGGCGCTTCTGGGCGTCGCTCCGGAAGGGCCTTCGGAATATCCGCTTCAGGGCGTTGAGAAGGGAATAGATCCCGAATCGCGCCAGGGTCTCCGTCCGGACCCGCCTGCCGGCGCCGAACGCGGTGTCGATCATCGGCGGCCGAAGACCGTGTGAGGCTTTGAGGGTTCGGACATCGGGCAGGGGGATCCCCTTCAGGGTCGCCGTCACCGGCGCCATGCCCATGCCGGAGGCGGCGGCGTTGTACTCCTCCACCACCTCCCGGAGCATGGTCTCGTAAGGATCGACCACCGATGCAAACCGGGACGCGATGCTCGCCTCCTCCCCCTTGATGAAGCCGAAGATCTCGGGGTTCACCGCTTCGGCCGCATAGGTCTCCACCCCCTGTTTGAACTCCTGGAAGGCTCGGTGCATGGCGTTTGCAAGGTTTCCGTTCCCCTCCTCCGGAAGCCCGTCGGCCACCTGATACCCGTCGATGTAATCGTACATTTTTTTGACCGGGGCCCCGTTGCGCCTGTCGAAAAACCGGTCCACCGATCGTTTGACCTCGGACTTCACCGTCTCCGAGGTCCCCCCCAGGGCCGCCCGGACCGTTCCGCGCATGGCATCGATCCGCTCCCGGTACCGGCCGATCTCCCGCCCCACCTTTTCCGCTTCGCCTTCGTCCTTGGACAACAGATCCCGCCGGACCGAAAGCCAGCGGGCCACGCCCTCCGCCACCCCCCCGAGCCGCTCGAGGGCATTGGCGAGGAGCAGCACCTGCCGGTCCTCGGAGATCTTCCGGGAAAGGTCGGCTTCGAATCGTTCCGATTCCGTATCGGAAAAGGCGATGGAAGCCGCGTCCAACTCCCATTGCCGGAGCCGGAAACGCTCCCGCTCGGGAGGGTCGTCCAGAGAGCGCAACAGGTTATAGAGGGCCGAGAGGGTATAGATCCGGGGAGCGGGCACCAGAATCTCAAGGTCCCGGGCCAGGCCGGCCGCCATCTCCCGAATCTCCGCCGCGCCCTCATGTTCGCCCAGGTCGACGTTGAGGACGAAGAGCGTGCCGCCCAGGATCCCCATCCGCTGGATGATGGAGAGGAACTTGATATCCGCCTGGCGCAGGCCGGTCCTGGCGCTGATCACATAGAGGATCAGGTGGGTGGAGAGAAGGTACTCCTGGATCATGGCCAGATGGAGCGGGTTGGGGGAATCGCTCCCCTGGCAGTCGGCAAGCTCCACGTCCCGGGGGAGGGCCCCGCCACCGACCGTCAGAAGGACGTCCTTGAGGTAGACCGCCAGGAAATCCTCTCCGACGAAGCGTTGGTGATCCCAGAACCCCGCCGGGCCGAAGGTCTTTTCCACCGGGTTCTCCGAAACGATGTCCGCGATCTCCCCGTACCCTTTGAGGCAGTTGATCAGGAACAGGCTGTGGCGGTCCCGGGCATCCTGACGGATCAACTGGTCCGGCTTCAGTCTCTCCAGCGCGGCGCCGAGCCCGCGGCGATCCTCCGGACGCCGAAGGTCCAGAGGCTCTCCCGCCTCCTCCCAGGCCGCCGGTGGAAGGGCGGCGGCGGCATGATTCAACTCCCGGTTGATCTCCCCCCAGGATTTGAAGGTGAGAGTCGCCCCAAGTGATTTCCCCCGTCGGACCCGGGTGACGATGGAGGTCACCACTCCGGCCCCCCGCCGCAGGTAGTCCCCCCCCAACAGCGTGTTGGAGAAGGTGCTCTTTCCCGACTTGATGGTCCCCACCACGGCGACCCGGATCACCTGGGATCGCACCTGCTCGTCCACCTTGGCGCATTGCCGGTCCCAATCCTTGAGCGGGTCTCCGTCGAGCCCCAACTCCTCCCCGGCCCGGGCGAGGAGTGCGCGCAGATCACGGCTGAGCGCCGTCAGCTCCTCCTTTGTCCTCTGAAAACCGTCCACCGTCGTTCCGATCCGCATGCCTGTTCAACGGGTAAAAATAATGGCCCAACGCGCTGCCGGCCCTTTTCGTTTTCCGATTTTTTTTACCCTTTATTTACAAAAAGTTACAGTACCACTCCCCCCCGCGGAAACCGATTTCCTTCCTTGTGAGCCCCCCGGTTTTGTGGTATGGAATGCAGAAGAGCGATCACGTCATGTCATGACGATTCGGAACCTCCCCATGGCAAGGAAGCCCCCGATTCATGTCTGAAAAGCACCCCGAATGCCCCCTCTACAACCCTCTAAACTGCAAGGAGTACCACAATCCGAAGCTCTGCGCATTTGTCCGGAAAGACAAGGCGTGCCTGAAAAAGAAGAAGCCCAAGCCCAAGTCAAAGGACTGACCCCCCGCCCGTCCCCCTTTTCCGAATCCCCGTCATCCGTCAGGCGTGGCCCGCCGAATCCGAAAGCAACGACGGATCGATGCCGAGTTGTTTCACCGCCTCGGTCCACCGGTCGTCCACGTCGATCTCGAAGAGGAGCGACTCGTTCACCGGGCCGTTCAGCCAAGCGTTCTGCTTGATCTCCGCCTCCAGCTGCATCGGCCCCCACCCCGCGCATCCGACGGCGATGATCACCGACGGGGGTCCCTCGCCCATGGCGACTGCCCGCAGGATGTCCATGGTGTTGCTCAGGGAGAGCCGGGCGGTCACCGGCAGGGAGGCCTCCCACTCCAACGGCGGCCCGTGGAGCACGAACACCTCGTTGAGGTGGACCGGACCTCCGGCGTGGATGGGCAGTATAGCGCTTTCCGGAGTGTATTCCAGCTTCAGCTCCTCGAAGATGTCCTTGGCCGCGATGGCGGGAAGGATCCGGTTGACCACCAGGCCGACGGCCCCCTCCGGGTTGTGCTCGCAGACGCAGGTCACCGTCTGGGAAAAGTTGGGGTCCGCCATCGCCGGCATCGAGATCAGAAACTGGCCCTTCAATGAGCCTTCATACTCCGAGGACATTCGCTCCTCCTTGGCCGTTGATCTTCCAAAAAAAAGTACCTCTACCGCCGTCTATCTCCGTTGTCAAGGAGAGAGCCGCCTCGGGGGACCGGCCGGGACCGGTTAGAGCCCAACGAAATTCCGCGCGGCGATGAGCGGCTTCCTCAGAATCTGCATCCCCAGGAGGGTGGAATCCCCGTAGATCTTGGCCGACCCCTTCTGCCCCGGATGGACTTCGGGCGGCTCGCCGGTCCAGACCGCCTCCACCACCACCGACGGGATCATCGACTCGGAGACCCGAACCTCGAAGCCGATCCGGGTCACCACCGCCGGGAGGCTCGTCAGCGGGTCGCTGTCCAGCCGGAGCTTCACCCGGGCCCCGGGCTCGAGAAGCCCTACATCCGCCGTGGGAACCATGATCCGAACCTTGGTCTGTTCCGGATCGGCGACGCTGAGGACGGCCTGGCCCGTCTGAAGGGCCGCCCCGATGAGGGCGTCGGGATCATCGAGGACGATGACCCCCGCCTTGGCCGTTTCGACCTCGGATCTCTCCAGTTGACGGGTGTAGTACTCGACATCGGCCTGGGCCCTTTCCACCTCCAGCTTCCGCACCGGCAGCTCGGCCCGGGCCTCCCGGTCCCTGTGGGCCGCTCCCTGGAGGCGCACCAGCTTGGCCCGGGCCACGGCCACATCGCGGTAAGCCTCGTCCAGTCGCTTCTCCAGCACCCGGGAATCGTATCGGAAGAGGACGGCCCCCTGTTTGACGGTCTGGCCCGGCTGGACCATCAGTTCCTTGAGGATGCCGTCCATGGGGGCGAAGATATGGTGGGGACGGTCGGGCTCCACCCGGGCCGGGGCGGTGACACTGGAAGTGACCGGCACGGCCAGAAGAAGGAGTATGCACAGGGCGATCACCGATCGGATCAGCCGTTTCCGGGACCGCACCGCCGGGGTCCGGGGCCGGGCGATCCCGTGCCCCAGAAACAGGGCGGCGTGCTGCATCAGTTCGATGTCGGTCCGGTCCCAGGGGATCCCCCGCCACCGCTCCAGCCAGAGCGCATAGGTGGGCGGGACCTTCCCCTCCCGGTCGAGCCACAAGGGGAGCCAGAGGATGGTGGTGCCGCCCATGGCGTCCTGGACCTTCTTCAGCGACTCGGAGGCGGTCCGCCCCCCCTCGGCCGGGGGGACCACCACCGGCTCCTGGCGATCCCGGAACCTGGCCCGCACCGTCCCCACCGCATCGGCGAAGGCGCTGTCCTGGGCGGACTTCCCGCCGCCGGTCACGGCGCGGATGGCGTGTTTGCCCTTGAGATGGACGAGGACCGCCCGATCGACCCGGACCACCTCGGCGATCCGGTTGACCGTCAGGGCCGCCGCCTCCTGGGGCACCGGCGTGGAGAGGACCGCCGAGCAGAGACGGAGGAATCTCGCCAGCACCATATCGGCCCCGGCCTTGGGCGGGCCGCCCGGACTGCCGCCCCCCGGATCGGGGGACCGGCCCGGAGATTTCTGCCCTCCCGCTCCGGCCAGGGGGTTGGTGAAGGGCGGTTTACCCACCAATTCGGACCTCCCCCTTCATTCCCGAGAGCAGGTCCTCGCCCGGCTCCTGGACGCTCCAGATCACCTGGGCGGTGTTGCTCAGCTCGTCCACCCCCGGCACCACCGCCTCCACCACGCCGGAGACCGAAAGGTCGAGGTCGAGGACGTAAAAAGAATGGGTCGCCCCTGTTTCGAGTCCGACCGCCAGCCGCGAGGGGATGTTGCCCACCGCCCGCAGCTTCGACGGATCGAGCAGTTCCACCACCGGCTGTCCGGCGGTCACCCATTCGTGGGCCTGGGTCTGCCGACGGATGATCACCCCGTCGAAGGGAGCCCGGATGTAGGACTTGGAGATCTGCCGTTTGATGATCTCGATGTCGGTTCGGACCACGTCCCGCTCCATGCGGGCCTCGGCCACGTCCTCGTTGGTGGCCAGGCCCCGCTTGTTGAGCCGGGAGAGGTTCTCCACCTTCACGTTGAGGTGGCGGAGGGACAGTTCGCTCCGCTTCTTCTGGAGGGCCAGGTCCCCGGTGTCAACCTGGGCGATCACCGCCCCCTTCTTCACGGCATCCCCCACGTCATACTTGAGCTGGTCCAGGGAGCCGGCCCGTTCGGCGGAGAGGACGGCCTGCCGGGTGGCTTCGAAGATGACGGGAAAGAGTTCTCCGCCGCCGGTCTCCGCCGTATCCTGCCCGCGGACCGGCCCGACGGCGAGGGGGATCAGGGTCAGGAAGAGAAAGACGAGGCCGAAAAGGCGCATCGGGCGTCGAGCATCGATGGAGATGGGTTTCATAGATTCCTTTCGTTCGTGTCTCGATTCAGAGTAGGCCCCGTTCCAGCACGTGGCGCCAGAGGCCCCCCACCGCCTGTCCCAGGACGGAGCGGGGCTCGCTTCGCAGCCATATCCAGGCCGGGAGTCCGTGGGGCAAAACGGCGTCGGACCGCCCCTTGATGTCGAAGGTATAGGCGAAATAGGCGTCCCGGGGCCGTCTGCCCTGGGTATCCTCCACCGACAGGATGGGGCCGCCGGCGATGTCCAGCAGGCTTTCGTTGGGCAGATAGTGGACCGGAAAGCGGCTCCGCTCCCGAAACGTCGCGGTGAGCCTCGGCATCCCCGGCTGGGGGAAACGGACCCGAACTCCATCGGCGTCCAGGGGGTCCATCCGGTCCGTCAGACTCTCGTGGACGAAGGTCCGGAGTTCCCGCTCCTCCGGCCGGGCCACGGTGAACAGGTAGGTCCCCTTGGCCACGAAGGCGCCCTGGTAGAGACGGTCGTTGATCTCGGTGACCGCCCCGTCCAGCGGAGAGCGGATCTCCATCAGGGCCGCGGCCTCGGTCAGCTTATCGGCCACCGCGCGCAACCGCTGCTCCTCGGCCAGCAGAAAGCTCCGGTAGGCCCCCTGCTCCCCTCCGCCCCCCAAGGCCGCGATGGACGACTTCACCCCCTCCAGGTCGTAATCGACGGTCCGGCGTTCATGGAGCAGGGCATCGCTCTCCACCCGGCACAGGAGGTCGCCCGTCGCCACCTCCCGCCCCGGTTCGGGGATCTCCATGGCCAGCCGCCCGTCGGCGGGCGCCTCCACCCGGACCGCCTCCCGGTGGATCAACAGCCCCGGCAGGTGCCGGAACCGCGGCAGGGGAACGATCAACAGGGCCGCCAGGAGAACCGCCGCGGCCAAGGTCGCCGCCACCCGGCTCCTGGAGCCGATGTACCGCCGGTTTCGGACCACGGAACGGACCTCCCGCCATCCCGGATGGAGGAGGAATATCCAGATTTCCACGGCAAAGACCATCAACCCCAGCATGGGGAAGAAGAGGTAGTAGACGGCCAGGGCGATGGTGATTCCGATGAAGAGCCGATAGAGCAGGGCCAGAAACCCGTAAACGATCATGGCCCGACGGCTGGGGTGGATCTCCGGCGGCGGTTCGGTCCACCCCAGGAGACCCCGGCGCACCGCATGGCGGAGCATGGCGAAGGAGCGGGGCCGCAGGTTGTCGATCCCCCACCAGTCCATGAGCAGGTAGTATCCGTCGTACCGCATGAAGGGATTGAGATTGATGAAGATCGATGAGATCAGGGAGGTCCCCGAGAGGAAGAACATCAAGCTCCGGAGGATTCCGTCCGGGAGCACGGCCCAGAGGAGCAGAGCGATGCCGGCCACCACCATCTCGAACACCACTCCGGCGGCGGCGATCCGCATCCGCCTTCTCCGGTCCGGGATCTTCCAGGCATCGGTGGTGTCGGTGTACAGCAGGGGCCAGAAGACGATGAAAAAGACCCCCATGCTCCGGACATGGAGCCCCATGGCCTTGGCCGTGTAGGCGTGGGCGAACTCGTGGCCGATCTTCAGCAGGGCGAGGCTCACCGCGAAGGCGGCCATCCCCTGGGGAGTGAAGAGGTAACTCACGGTGCCCAGGTAGATCTCGATCTCCTGGAGGGTCATCACCAGCCCCACCAGCCCGCAGAAGAGGTAGAACCACCTTGCCGCGGGGGACCAGAGCCCCGATACCCACGGCAGGGTCCGGGAGAGAAACCGGTCGGGCCGGATCAGGGGGACCCGGAAGAAGATCGTGCCCTGGACCAGCTTCCGGATAAAGGGCGGGACCGCCATGTCCGCCATGTCCACATCCCGGCGGACCGCCTCCTCATTGGGCAGAACGGCCAGGGACTCCCGCTGGAGCATGTGGATGAACCGGAGGATCTCCGCCGGCGGCGGCCGGAGACCGGTGGTGGCGTAGAGGTGGGCCACCGCCTTGTCGAGATCCGGCTCGATGGTGAGACGGTAGACCAGTTCCCCCTCGATGAAGCCCAGCCGGTAGTTGTTCCCGCGCACCGGGTCCTCCAGGACCCAGGAGCGCTGGCCGTCATGGTCCAGCGGGCCGGGATGGAGGATCAGGTCGGGGCGCAGGCCCCTCCAAGGGGTCTTCAACGTCTCCTTGAGAGAGGGGGGCTTGCGCCGGGCCGCGGCTCCGGCCGAGCCGCTTCCGGCATCGAGTTGCGTCATTGGCGGCCGTTTTTCCTTATCCATCCCGATCCACGTCGGTATCCCCGTTGCCCCGAGCCGTCCGGTTGGATGGAACAAAAATGTCCGAACCGCCGCCGGGGGTCGGATCGACCCCCATGGGAAACCGACGGTTCGGACATCGGGCTATGGGTGGTACCCAGGGGTCGGCGCGGAACACACCCCGCGCCGATGGGGCATATCAGCAGTTGCTCGAATCTCCGTCCGGGCGCCAGCGGGCGGGCTTGTCCAGCCCCTCCCGGCCCCGGAAGAAAGCGTCCTTGAACTCCCCGGCATCCACATCATTGAACCCCTGGGCCTCCTGCATGGAGAGCTGGGAGTAGATGTCGTGCTCCTCGTCCCGGTTGTACCGGGCAAAGGCCTCCTCCTCCGCGGCCCCGAAGGCGTCCGCGAAGACGTTGGGGCGGTGGCAGAAGCCGGGATCCCCCTCCTCCCGCATGAAGAGGCGGTTGAAGAGATCGAATTCCTCGTTGAAGTATTCGCCGTCGATGCGGGGTACGAAGGGGTCCTCCCAGCCGAGGGTCGACCGCATGTGGTCCCAGGTGATGTTGCACAGCCGGGCGTCCCGGTTCAGGGCCGGAGCGAACCGGCAGCCGATGCGGAGGGCTTCTTCCAGGGTACAGCACTCGTAGAGGACGTCATCCCCGCAGGGGGCGGAGAGCGCACGAAACACGGGCCGGGGCTGACCGGTCTCCTGGACATCCCCGGGGAACCGGACATCCCCCAGTTCCAGCCCGCCCAGGTCGCCGATCCCCGGGCGGGGGATCGGTTCGAGGATGAGGCCGCCGATGGGGGGCGGCTCGTAGGGAGGCCTGTGCGGCGGCGGGTTGAAGACGATATTCCGGGTCACCACCGTGGAGGAGAGCGGCCCCACCGCCTGGGTGGGCGCGCAGATGTCCTTGTTCCCTTCCCCGTCGGAGTTGTTGTCGAAGACCGTAAACGAGATCGTCTTCGCCTGGGGATCCGGGTTGGCCGCAAGATTGTCGTAGGCGACGCTCTGGATGGCGGCGGCAAAGACCCCGGCGTCCACCGCGGCGCCGTCCCGGGTGGTCAAGGTGAGGGTCCCCGTCTCCGAGTTCCAGGCGCCGACGATATTGGGCGTATCGGTAAACCGAAGGACATCCTGGCCGGCGACATATCCGTCGCTGATGCGGATGACGGCCCGGGTCATCTGGGTGTCGTCCACATCGGAAATGGAGACGGTCCCGCCGACCGCCACCGGTTCATTCACCCAGTTGATGGGTCCATCCTCGACGCTCAACACCGGCGGGTCATCGATGGCGTCCACCAGAAGCTTCATGTTGTCGGAGGCCAGGACGCCGTCCTCGTTGCTGACCGAGAAGGTCACGGTCCGATACCCTTCCGTGGCGGATCCCTCGGTGGGGTCGTCATTGAGCCCGACGAACTCCGTCTGTCCGTTCAGCACCACGTTCCGGTAGGTGATGGATCTCAGGGCCTCCTGGTACTGGGCAACGGTGGCGGATCCGGTGAGAACCATCCTGCCGTTTTCGAAGTTGCCTTCGATCCCGTGGATCGGAGTGTACTCCAGGAGATCCTCGTTCGGTTGATACCCTTCGGAGAACGCCACCACCGCTCCGGTGAGGATCAATTCATCATTGGCCGTCAGGGCCAGATTCCCCGCCAGCGGGGTCGCCGGATCATTCTCCACGTAACAGAGCGGATCGGGCTGAAGATCGATGTCGAAATCGGTCACCGTGATGGTCCGGATGATCTCGATGTCCTGCATCACGCCGCCGGGCTTCTCC
>CAYSLC010000092.1:0-20243 GCA_964431545.1 uncultured Desulfobacteraceae bacterium
CCCTCCTCTGGACCTTCGCCGGCGGCCGCATCAACCACACCATCCGGTACGGCCTCGCCCTCCAGCTCGACGCCAACATCGTCGCCGACAACTTCCGCATCAAGGTCGAAGGCAGCGGCGTGGTGGCCGAAGCCCTGCCCGGACTGATCGACAACATGGGCCGACAAGTGTTCTGGGATGACCCGGAGCACCAGGAAAAGCTCCTGGCGGGACTGCCCAACTACCGCTTGAGCAAATTCCAGCCGGCCCTGCCGGAGCGGTTTGCAGCGGAGATGGTGGGGCGGTATTTGCTGGATGTAGCGGGTATGGTGAGGTGGACGACCGGCCTCACTTCTCCTGACTCAACGCAAACCCCCGGCTGAACTGCTCCTGCAACAGCAGAAAGACGATCAGCGCCGGGATCAGGGTGATGATGGCGCCGGCCATGACGATGCCCCAGTTGGTGGCGTCCTGGCCGGCGCTCATCATGCGCAGGCCCACCTGGACCACCTGGCGGCTGCTCTGGCGGATGATGATCAGGGGCCAGAGGTACTGGTTCCACATGTAGACGAACTCGATCACCGCCAGGGCCGCCACCACGTTCATGGACATGGGCAGCAGGATGCTCCAGGCGAATCGGAAGGGGCCGACGCCGTCGATGATGGCCGCGTCCACCAGGGAGCCGGGCACCTGCATGAAGTGCTGCCGGAAGAGGAACGTTCCCGTGGCCGAGGCGAGGAAGGGAACGATGAGGGCGGCGTAGGAGTTGGACCAGCCCAGGCCGGTGACCAGCTCGAACAGGGCCACGATCATGATCTCCGTGGGCATCATCAGGGTCAACAGGATAAAGGCGAAGACGCCGCTTTTCAGGGGAAAGCGGAAGTAGACCAGCACCATGGCCGCGGAGAACGAGAGCAATGTCTTTCCCGTGGTGACCGCGATGGCGATGATGAACGAATTGACCATGTATCGGCCCAGATGGTAGTCGGACCAGGCGGTGACGTAGTTCTCCACGATGGCCGTTCCCAGGCTGAACCGGGGCGGATAGCTGAAGATCTGACCCGGGGTCTGGGTGGAGAAGATGAAGGAGAGGAGGATGGGCGCGGCGATGGAGAAGGCGGCCGTGGCCAGGGCGATGTGGACGAAGAGGGATCGATATTTGCGCATGGTCAGCCGCCGTAGTGGATCGATTTGCCGTAGGTCTTGAACTTGATCAGGGTCAACCCCACCACCACGGCGAAGAGGAGCACCGACTGGGCCGCGGCCAGGCCGGTCTTGAAGAACTCGAACCCGTCCCGGTAGAGGCTGTAGATGATCACCATCGTGCCGTCGGCCGGCCCCCCCTTGGTGAGCAGGTCGACGAAGGGGAAGACGTCGAAGAAGGCGTAGATGGTATTGACCACCAGGAGAAAGAAGGTGATGGGGGAGAGCAGCGGAAAGGTGACCCGCCAGAACCGCTGCCAGGGGGTGGCCCCGTCGATCAGCGACGCCTCCAGGACGTCGCCGGGCAGGTTCTGCAGCGCCGCCAGGTAGAAGACCACGTTATACCCCAGGTTCTTCCAGACCGCCGCCAGCACCACCACCGACATGGCCAGCCCCGGCTCCGCCAGCCAGTTGGCCCGGACACCGAAGATCGCCGTCAAAAAGTAGTTGACGATCCCCGCCTGCCCGCTGAAGAGGAACAGGAAGATCACCCCGGCCACAGCCGGCGGCAGGGCGTAGGGCCAGATGAGCAGGATCCGGTAGATCCGCCATCCCCGGACCTTCTGGTTGGCCAGAAGCGACAGGGACAGGCCGATGGCCATGCTGAAAAAGACCGTGGCGGCCACGAAGACCCCGGTGTTGAGAAAGACCTGCCGGTAGTGGGGATCGGTGAAGATGGTCACATAGTTTTCCAGCCCCACGAACCGCTTGCTCATCCCCAGAAACGCCACCTGGTAGAGGGAGAGGATGAAGGTCTGGATGGTGGGGTAGTAGAGAAAGAGGGTGAGGACGGCGAAGGTGGGCAGGATGAGCAGCAACGCCGTCCGGTTGTGTCGGGTGAAGGGGGGCTGGATGGCCATGATGGAATCTACCTGATGGGGTGCGGATCGACGGCGGGTCGGAACCCTTTGCCGTCGATCCGGGTTTCCATGTCGATTATTTCACCGACTTGTTGTAGTCGGCCAGTGCCTTGTCCGCCCGCTTGTCCGCGGCGGCCAGGGCCTCGTCCACCGAGGTGCCCGAGAAGATCTTCTGGACGGCGTCGGAGATGATGGTCCGGATCTCCGGGAAGGGGCCGATGAGGGCCCCCTGGGAGGCCCGGTTCACCTGGGTCTGGAGGAGCTGGTCGAAGGCGGCCCGGTAGGCGGGGTTCCGCTGGAACCACTTCTGCATCTCCACCACGTCCACGGCGCTCTTTCTCACCGGGAAGTAGCCGGTGCCCTTGTGCCAGCGGACCATGTTCTCGGTGTTGGTGAACCAGAGGAGGAAGGTCTTGGCCGCATTCATCTCCGCCTCGGGGTGGCCCTTGGTCATCCAGAGGCTGGCGCCGCCCACCACCACGCCGTTTCTGTCGATCCCGTCGGGCGCCGGCAGGAATCCGGTGCCCAGCTCATAGCCGTTCTCCGCCGCCGCGTTCTGGTGGAAGGTGACGTCCGAGGTGGAGGTGATCAGCATGGGGGCCTGCTGGGTGACGAAGATCTGGTTGGCGCCGTCCCAGTCCTCGGGCTTGCCGGAGTAGGCGTAGTACTCCTTGTCGTAGAGTTCCTTCCACCAGGTCATGATCCGCTTCATCGCCTCGCTGTCCACGAAGACGTCGGTGGCCCGGTCCGCCCGGCCGTTCTCGTTGTTCGCCAGAAGCTCGCCCTGCATGCAGACCCACTGCTCCACGAACCAGGTGTGGAGCGGCCAGGTGATCCCCTTGGGGGCGGCGCCCGAGGAGACGATCTTCCCGCAGGCGTCCAGGACCTCGCCGTAGGTCTTGGGCGGATTCTCTGGATCGAGGCCCGCCTTTGCAAAGAGCGTCTTGTTGTAATAGAGGACGGGGTTGGAGGAGTTCCAGGGGATGGAGTTGAACTTGCCGCCGATCTTGTAGTAGTTGGCCACCGGCGCGATGAAGTCGTCGAGCATGGCGTAGTCGCCATCGTTAACGTACGCTTCGAAGGTGGCGAAGATCCCCGCGTCGAGGGCGAACTGGGAGCCCACCTCGAAGTACTGGACGATGTGGGGGGCCTGCCCCTGCTTGGCCGCCAGCAGCGAAGCGTTGAGGGTGTCCCGGTAGGAGCCCTTGTACTCCACGTTCACCTCGATATCGGGGTGGGTGTAGTTGAAGTCCTCCACCATCCGCTGGATGAAGGCGGTCCGGCCGCCGCCGAAGGCGTGCCAGAAGCTGATGGTCGTCTTCTCCGCCGACGCCGTCAGGGGCGCCGCGAAGACCATGGCCGCACAGACAATCCCAACAATCAGTCGTTTCATCATCTACCTCCTCATGTTTCCGGTTGAACGGTTAATGATTCGCGGCGTGACTCAGGCACCCGCCGGTCCCGCTGTCGAAGACATGGGCGTCCGCCGCGTCGAACGCAACTTGAATCGGGCTCCCCTCCCGGAGCGTCTCGGCCCGGGTCACCTTGGCCCGGAGGCGCAGGTCCCCCAGGCGGACGTGGAGGAGCGTCTCCCCGCCCAGGGGTTCGCAGAGCGCCACCGAACTTTCCCAGCGGACCATCCCCGCCCCCTGTTCCGAAGCCGGGCCCGCCCTCAGATGCTCGGGCCGGATCCCCACGTCGAAGAGGTCGAGGTCCGGGGGAAGGGCGTCGGCCCGGTCCGGGGGCAGGGCCAACTCGATGCCGCCGGGCAGCGCCAGCCGGCCGCCGACGGTCCGCCGGGCCGGGATGAAGTTCATGGCCGGGGTGCCGATGAAGCCGGCCACGAAGGTGTTGGCCGGCCGGGCGTAGAGGGCGTCCGGGGTGCCGATCTGGGAGATGCGGCCCGCCTCCAGCACGGCGATCCGGTCGGCCAGGGTCATCGCCTCCACCTGGTCGTGGGTGACGTAGATCATGGTCTTTCCCAGATCCCGCTGGAGCTGTTTGATCTCCACCCGCATGTGGTTTCTCAGCTTGGCGTCGAGGTTGCTCAGGGGCTCGTCCATGAGGAAGACCGCCGGGTCCCGGACGATGCACCGGCCCATGGCCACCCGCTGGCGCTGGCCGCCGGAGAGTTCCCGGGGCTTCCGGTCCAGGAGGCCCTCCAGGCCCAGGAGGGCGGCCACCCGCTCCACCGCCGCGGCCCGGTCCGCCTTCTTCATCCCCCGGAGCTTCAGGCCGAAATCGATGTTGCCCGCCACGGTCATGTGGGGATAGAGGGCGTAGTTCTGGAAGACCATGGCGATGTTCCGGTCCCGGGGCGGGACCTCGTTGACCTGTCGGTCGCCGATGTGGATCTCCCCGCCGCTCAGGCTCTCCAGACCGGCGATGAGCCGGAGCAGGGTGGTCTTGCCGCACCCCGACGGCCCCACGAAGACCATCAGCTCTCCGTCCGCCACCGCCAGGTCGACGCCGTTGATCACCTCCACCTCGTCGAAGCGTTTGTAGACCCGTTCAATGCGGATGGCGGCCATGGGGATTCCTGTTCGGATGGGGGAAGGGGGGCGCCGTCGGCCCCTTTCCGGTTATCGGTTGACGGTCCATGTCTCGATCTTCCATATCGGTTGGGTGTTAGCGCATCATTAGGGCGGATCAATCTTCTTTACTTTTTGCCGCCGCCGGTCCATCCGGATCTCGGCGGAACTCGAGCAGGGGACCGAAATGGTTTTGGAAGCGGGTCCACGGACGGCCGCTTATGACCAGGGCCGGCGGCGGGAAGAGCCCCTGGGCCCGATCCCAGTGCCAGGTCCCGCCGGTGAGGCGGCAGGCGTCGGCGAGGCGCCCTTCCACCCGTTCGGTTCGGGGCGGCGGGTCCCCCCGCCGGGCGGCGCTCCACATGACCACCGCCTCGATGTCGGCCTCCTTGCGCCGGTTGGGAAGCCCCACCAGGATCAGGCGGTCATCGGTTCCCAGGAGCCAAGGATCCAGATAGGGGGGCACCCGAAGGGACGCCCGTGATTCGGCCCGGGGTTCCACCGCCGCTCCGGCATAGAGGAACCGGGGGGCCTCCCCGGGGCCCAGGACCGCCAACAGGTCCCAGGCATCCCTCGCCGACGGCCGTTTGCCCGGCGAGGCGGGGACCAGGTTCTCCTCCAGGAACGCCAGGGCGGCCCGGTCCCTGCGGCGGGACAGGGCCGACGTGTCCTTCCTCCGGAAATAGTGTCCCACCTCGGCCAGGGTCCGCCGGGAAGGGTCGTCCCGGGGGGGGAGCCGCACCGAGAGATCCATGAGATCATCGAGGTAGAGATCGACCACGGGGTCGTCGACGGCCGCCTCCGGGTAGTCGAAGACCATGGGGGGGGCCTCGCGGATGGCGGCCAGGACCGCCTCCCGCTCGGTCGCCTCCAGGCGGGCCGACAGCCGGGTCCCTTCCAGGTGGGGCTCCACCGCTTCCGGCGCCACCCCCTTGACGTCGGTGAGGAATCCGGCCAGGGAGAAGAGGCCGGAGGCCGCCGGCGAGGACTCGGACGGGCCCTCGGGGGTGACCGGCGACCGGAGCTTGAGACCCAGGCGGTGCTCCACCCCCTCCCGCCAGGGATGAATGTCCGTGGCATCCGGCAGGATCGTTCGGGTGAAGAACCGCTCCAGGAGGTCTGCGATCCGCCGGCGGTCGGCCCACGGCAGGCGATCCCCCACCCCGAACCGTTCGGGGCGGGGGCTCTGGTGGTCGGCCAGACACCGGTAGAGGTAGATCCGGTCGTATTCGCTCCGGAGCCGAAGGTGTCCCACGGCGTTGAGGGAGCGGAGCAGGGTGTTCCGGGTGAGGGGGAAACAGGAGACCATGTGGACCAGCTCCGCGCCGTAGATCCAGTGGGGATCCCGGTGGCGGTAGTCCCCGCCGAAGACGGTGGCCGTCTCGGTGCCGATGACGAAGACCACGTCCCGCAGCAGGCCCAGGAGATACTGGTTGGCCAGATGGGTGGAGAGCCGCTTGGTCCCGCCCCGGAAGAGTTCCCCCAGGGCCCAGCCGGCGCCCAGGGTGACGGGGCTGGCGCCGAGGGTGAACCGCCCCAGATAGTAGACCGGGCGGAACAAGGTGAAGTACGGCTCCGCGGTCCGGTAGGCGTCATAGGCCCTGACGCCGGTCCGGATCGTCTCGTAGGTCCGGTTGAGGTTGTACGATTTGACATCCAGGGGAAGCTGCTCCAGCAGGACCAGGGTCTGGAGGGAGATCCGGTTCACCGCCCGGAGCAGGGCCTCAACGCTGGTCTCCAGAAGGGGGGCCTCGGAGCCGGGCTGCTGGATCCGGGCCACGTCGGTCACCATCTCCAGGAGATCGGCCAGGAGCAGGTCCCGCCGGAACCCCTCCGCCGACTGGTAGGTGTTCCGCTTGATCTTGTCGAAGAAAGCCTCGGTCCGCCGCTCCAGCAGGGTGTGGACCGCCTCGTCCCGGCGGAGCCGTTCCGCCTCCGCCCTGGACTCGGCCGCTGCTTCGTGAGGCTGGAGGTCATCCGGCACCTCGGGAAACTCCCTCTCCTCGTGGTGGATCATCAGCCGGTGGGTGAGGGCCTGCTGCCGCGCATGGAGGACCCGGGCCCGGCGCCGCATCTCCCGTTCGGCCCGTCGGCGCTCCTTGCGGAATCGGCGTTCCCGGCGGGCCAGGTCCGCCTCCCGGTCCGCCAGGCCCTCGGGGACCCGCGCCCGCCGGTGGAGGGGGATCGCCCCCGCCGCCGAAAAAAGGCCGGCCAGGAAAAGGAGCCAGACCACGGGGCCCGGAAGGGGCCGGACAAAACCGGCGATCCCCCAGGTGATCCCCACCCCCAGGAGGATGGCGCCGGCGGCCAGGGTCGGCCGGCCGGTGACGGGGGCCGGGAAACGGAAGGTCCGGTGGCGGGTCACCCCTGCTCGATGCGGTTGCGTCCGTTGACCTTGGCCTTGTAGAGGAGATCGTCGGCACGCATGATCAGCTTGTAGAGAATGTTGTCCGGCTTCAGGCGGAGATCGGCGTCGTTGTCCGGGCTCAGGGTGGCCAGGCCGCCGCTGATGGTCACCTTCAGCCCCTCCACGTCCCAGGTGAGGCCTTCGATGCGCTCCCGGATCCGTTCGGCGGTGATCCGGCACCCCGGGCGGTCGGTGTGGGGGAGCACGATCAGGAACTCCTCGCCGCTGTACCGGGAGACGATGTCCACCTCCCGGAGTTGGTCCTGGATGTTCTCGGCCACCCGGGCGATCACCTCGTCGCCCATGTGGTGGCCGAAGGTGGCGTTGATCGACTTGAATCCGTCGATGTCCACCAGCACCAGGGAGAGGCTGTTGCCGTACCGCTTGGCTTCGGCGATCTCCTGGGTGAGACGTTCCATGATGTAGCGGTAGTTGTAGAGCCGGGTGAGGGTGTCGGTGATGGCCATCTTTTCGATGAACTGGTCCTTTTCCTCCATATCCTGGTGGAGGAGGGCGTTCTCCCGGGCCAGGGTCAGCCGTTCGTGGATCTCGATCTCCAGCTGTTCATCGTAGAAGGAGAGCCGGTCGCTGGTCCGTTTGAGACGGAAGTGGAGCCGCAGACGGGAGATCAGCTCCGGCGGGACGATCGGTTTGCCGAGGTAGTCGATCCAATCTCCGGAATACCGTTTATAGAAATCGGCCGGCGGACTCTCCTGCTTCAAAACGAGGATGGGGATCCGGTCCGTCTCCGAGCGATCCCGGAGGCGGGGCCAGTTTTCCGGCTCCTCCATGCCGGGCAGGAGGGGATCGACCACCACGATCTCGGGCCGGTGCTCCACCATCTTCGCCTGGGCCTGGCCAAAATTCATGGCGACGCT
Source organism: uncultured Desulfobacteraceae bacterium (assembly GCA_964431545.1). Lineage (GTDB taxonomy): Bacteria > Desulfobacterota > Desulfobacteria > Desulfobacterales > JAABSP01 > CAYSLC01. The sequence goes on from CAYSLC010000092.1 coordinate 7,859, forward strand.
CGTCCGATACCCCTCTTCCTTGAGCAGATTGGCCAGGATGTGCATCTCCTGGGGGTCGTCTCCGGCCAGGAGAACGAGGGGCGGCTTGACTTCCTGTTCCTGAGCCCAGTGATCCGACTTCATTCGCGTGTACCTCCGGTTCGGAAAGATTGATCCATCTATCCCTATTTCAATAACCGGAATACCCTTATGAAGTCAAACGGTTTAGAAAAATCGGAGGGCGGGGGGCGGGAAAAAAAGGCGGCGCCGGCCGAAAGGACCGGCGCCGCGGACCGGGTCAGGGTTCGGTGTGGCTGAACTCCAGGAAAAGGTTGAGGTCGGTGATCCATTCCTCCGGGGAGACATGGAACTCGGCGGTCTCGGCATAGTAGACGTAGTAGAGGTCGTCCACCGCGTCATACTCCTCCAGGTAGGCGGAGAGAAAGTAGGTGCCCGGCGGCACGCAGTCGAAGAGGTACGCCCCGGATGTGCCGGTGGCCCAGTCCTCGTACGGATGGCCGTCGAACTCGTGGAGGGTGACGATGATGTCGTGGTTCTCCTCGTCATAGTAGGTGGGCTCGCCGGTATGGTCATAGAAGGGGTAGTAGGCGGTTCCCTCCACGGTGGCGGAACAGTCCGGCGGGGTGTAGGGGGGGTAATCGTCGTCGCTCCCGCCGTCCCCGCCGCAGCCGGCGGCCGAAAGGGCCAGCACCAGGAGCAGGGCCAGGAAAGGGACGGTCCGGGAGCGCCGGGCCGTCCCCTCGGTGACACGGCTTCGGAACCTGCGCGGGGCCCTCAATTGCGGACCCATACGCGCTCCTCCGACCAGTAACCGGGCTCCTTGACCACGCTCACCCATCCGCCGGGGACCCAGCGGTGGCGGCTGTCGAAGTGGCCGGGGTTCCAGACCTTCTCATGGACCGGCGGAACCCACGTCCGGCGGCTCTCCCAGTGTCCCCGGCTCGGCGGACAGGGGGCTCTCCGGTGGCTCCTGTAATACCGGGGCGGGGGGGCGCAGGTTCCCCTGCCGTGGACGATCACCCTGCCGCCCCCGGCGTAGGGGGCATGGTACCGGTGGGCCCTGTGTCCGTGGATGAGGGCGTGCCCCAGGATGGCGGCGCCCACGCCGATGGCGACCCCCTCCCACCGGTGGCGCTGTTTGGCCCCCGCCCCCGCCGGAGGCGCGGCCAGGGCCAGGCAGAGCAGCGCCGCCGTCGTGATGATGATCCCTTTTTTCATGATGATCCTCCTTTCTTTCGTCAATCCCGGAACCGGCGCCGGATCCGCTCCCGCTCCTCCGGGGACAAGGTTTCCCATCGTTGGAAGTTGTCCAGGATCCGGCGCCGTTCGGCCGGCTCCAGTCGTTGCCACTGCCGGAACCGCCGCTGGTAGAGGCGCCGGTCCGATTCGGGCATCCGGTTCAATCGATCCATCCGGTCCCGCAGGACCCGGCGTTCTTCGGGCGGCATGGACCGGTACTCCCGGTATCTTTGTTTCAGCCGTCGTTTCTCGCCGGGGGAGAGTTCCTCCCACCGGTCGGGATCTTCCCCGGCGGCCAGGGCCCGGACAAGGGCGTGATCTCCTGGGCTTGCCGGAAGAGCCTCCCGGGCCGCGGCCGGTTCGGCCCCGGCAAGGATCAGGAGGCCGGCGGCCAAAAGGAGCGTCCACGGCCCGAGCCCCCCCGGACCGGTGCGACGGCCGCGTCCGATCTTACGCATGGCCCGTCCCCCCCGGCCGCCTGCGGCGGACCTGATCGTGTCCCGGCCGGTGGGAGCGGCTCTCGCCGGCCTGGTCCACCCGCCGGACCAGCTGCTGGAGGTGGTCCATCTCCTTGAGGAGTTCGAGATTCCGGAGAAGGTCGTACTCCGCGATGATCTCCTTCTCCTCCGGCTCCGCCGGATTTGTGGCGGTGATTCCGGGGCCGCGGACGGCCGGGGCCTCGGGGGCCGGGGATCGGCCGGTCATCCAGAAGAGAGCCAGGACCAGGGAGGCCGCCGCCAGGACCGGAACGAGCCGGAGGCGCCCCGGGTGGGACGGAAATCGCCCCCGGCGCCGTTTCCCGGGCGCATGTTGCTCGGTCAGGCTCCGAACCAGCCGGCGGGTGTCGGCCCGGGTGGGGGCCGGCGGCCGGTCCCATTCCCGGATACGCCCCACCATGGCCAGGAGCCGGTCCCGTTCGGCCCGGCAGGGACCGCACCCGGCCAGATGCGCGGCCAGGGGCGCTCGCCGTTCCGGGGGCAGCTCCCCATGGATGTCGAGCAGGATCGCCTCTTGAAATCGGTTGCAGTTCTTCATGGTCTCTTCCCTCATGATTCGTTCCATTCCTTCAGTTCCTCCCGCAAGGTCCGCGTGGCCCGGAAAAGGTGGGACTTGACCGTCCCTTCGCCGAGCCCCAGGGTGTCGGCGATCTCGGAGAGCTTCATCTCCTCGAAGACCTTGAGGTAGAAGACGACCCGCTGCCGGTCCGGAAGGGCCGTCAGGGCCTGCCGCGCCCTCCGGGAGAACTCTTTCCCCCAAAGGTTTTTCATCGGGCCGGCCGCCTCCGCGGGGTCGACGTCCGCTTCCATGGGATCCTCCCGGAAAGCCTCTCCGGGTTCGGCTTCCCGCCGGCCCCGTCCGGGGGGGGCCGGGAACAGCCAGCGCCACCTCCGCTTCCGCCGCCGGTGGTCGAGGCAGCGGTTGACCGCGATCCGGTGGGCCCAGGTGGAGAAGGCGGCCTCCCCCCGGAAGGCGGGCAGGTTGGCCAGGATCCGCTCGAAGACCTCCTGGGTCAGCTCCTCCGCCGCATCGGGATCCCCGTCGCACAGGTGGTGGACCAGCCGGTGGATCCGGCCATGGTGCCGGCGGACCAGTGCCTCCGCGGCCCCCCGGTCCCCCCGGCGGATCCGATCCACCAGGGTCCCGTCGGGGACGTCCGCCGGGTCCGCTGGGGGGTCCGGGGGCCCCTGGGTCGGGTCTCCGAAGAGGGCCGCCTCCTCCCGGCCGGCCGATTTCACCGGCGCCGACCCGGCGGTGAACACGGGTTCGCGTCCATGGGAAGGCCGGGGGAAGGCCGGATCATCGCCGCCTCGGGTGGTACCGAAAGGGGGAGGATCGATCCACCGGATCGGAACCGTGCCCCGGGCGGTTGCGGCGGAGGTCCCGCCGGCGGTGGGGGCTCCGGTGTTCGTTGCGGCCGGATCGGAAAATGTGGCGGCTCGCCCCCTGCTGCATCCGCCGGAGTTCGGACCGTTCCAGCCGGTCGATGCGGCCGTCGGACTTGGCCCGTTCCGTGGCCACCCGGATCCGCCACTGTTCGTCCCGCAGGTGGATGTACTCGCGGTTGGTGATCCGGCCCATGCGGCGGCCGGTCTCGATGCGCTCCCGCTGCTCCTTGCGCCGAAGGGAGAATTCATCCCCGCCCGCGGCCGGCCCCGGCGAAAGCAGGACCGCCAGGGCGGTGGACAAGATGGCCGCCGGAATTTTTCGATGATGTCGATTCATACGGTTCCCTTTCTCCTTCCTGTTTACCCCCTTGGACGGCGGTGCGGAGAAAAGGTTTACAGGGGAGGGAAAAAAAACGACGTTTGGGAGGGCGAGGGGTGGGCGAGCCCGCCGATGGCGGCGGGCTCGCGGGTTCGGGCCGGGGGAGGGCGGTTAGATATCGAAGTAGAGGAAGAACTCATGGGGATGAGGCCGCAGCTTCACCTCGTTCACCTCGTTCTCCGTCTTGTACTCGACCCATTTTTCGATCACGTCGGGGGTGAAGACGTCGCCCTTGGCCAGAAACTCCTTGTCTTCGTCCAGGGCCGCCAGGGCCTCGTCCAGGGAGCCGGGGGCCGACGGGATCTTGGCCAGCTCCTCGGGGGGCAGGCCGTAGATGTCCTTGTCCAGGGGCTCGCCCGGATCGATCTTGTTCTCGATGCCGTCGATGGCGGCCATGAGCATGGCGGAGAAGGCCATGTAGCCGTTGCAGGAGGGGTCCGGGGTCCGGAACTCGATCCGCTTCGCCTTGGGGGAGGCCGAGTACATGGGGATCCGGACCGCCGCGCTCCGGTTCCGGCTGGAGTAGGCCAGGTTGACCGGGGCCTCGAATCCGGGCACCAGCCGCTTGTAGGAGTTGGTGGTGGGATTGGTGAAGGCGCACAGGGCCTTACAGTGCTTGAGGATGCCGCCGATGGCGTAGAGCGCTTCCTGGGAGACGCCGGCGTACTTGTCTCCGGCGAACAGGGGCTTGTTCTCCTTCCAGATGCTGATGTGGGTGTGCATGCCGGTGCCGTTGTCCTGGAAGATCGGCTTGGGCATGAAGGTGACGGTATGGCCGTGGCGGTAGGCGACGTTTTTGAGGACGTATTTGAACCAGACCAGCTGGTCCCCCATCTCCAGCAGGGGCTTGAACCGCATGTCGATCTCCGCCTGGCCCGCCGTGGCCACCTCGTGGTGCTGGCACTCCACGTCGATGCCCAGGGCCTCCAGGGTGAGGACCATCTCGGTGCGGATGTCCTGGAACTTGTCCATGGGCGGGACGGGGAAGTACCCTTCCTTGTGGCGGGGTTTGTACCCCTGGTTGGGAATCTCCTCGCGGCCGGTGTTCCAGACGCCCTCGTTGGAATCGATGAAGTAGAAGGCGCTGTTGCGCGATGACTCGAACCGGATGTCGTCGAAGATGAAGAACTCCGCCTCGGGGCCGAAGAAGGCCGTGTCGCCGATGCCGGTGCTCTTGAGGTAGGCCTCCGCCTTCTGGGCGATGTGGCGCGGGTCCCGGCTGTAGGGCTCCCGGGTGATGGGATCGACGATGTTGCCGATCATGACCAGGGTGGGGGCCTTGTAGAAGGGGTCCATCTTGGCGGTGGCCGGGTCCGGCACCACCAGCATGTCGCTGGCGTTGATGGGCTGCCACCCCCGGATGCTCGATCCGTCGAAGCCGAAGCCGTCCTCGAAGGTCGATTCATCCAGTTCGCTGATGGGGATGGTGAAGTGCTGCCAGATGCCGGGGAAGTCCATGAACCTCAGATCGACCACCTTGGCCCCTTTTTCCTTGATCATGTCCAACACTTTCGCAGGTGTCATACTCGGATTCCTCCTTACGGTTTAAAAGTTTTCCTTGGGGTTCTCGCGATACATGGGGCGGGCGGCGGTTCGTCGCCGCCGGAACCCGCCGAAGCGCTTCGTTTAAATGGCGTCCTTGCCTTTTTCCCCGGTGCGGACGCGGATCGCCTCCTCCACCGGAAGGATGAAGATCTTTCCGTCTCCGAGCTTGCCGGTGTGGGCCGCCTGCTTGATTTTGTCCACCACCTGTTCCGCCCAGCTCGCCTCCACGACGATCTCCAGCTTGATCTTGGGGATGAAGTCGACCACGTACTCGGCCCCCCGGTAGATCTCCTTGTGGCCCTTCTGGCGCCCGTACCCCTTGACCTCGGAGATGGTCATTCCCTGGATGCCGATCTCGTTCAATGCCTCCTTTACATCGTCAAGTTTGAAGGGCTTGATGACTGCTTCGATCTTCTTCATGACGTTGGTCCTCCTTGGATGGTATGGAATAAACTATGATCTATGGATTACAGGATCTCGAAACCGCGTTCGCCGTGGATGGCGTTGTCGAGCCCTTCGATCTCCGACTCCTCGCTGACCCTAAGTCCGCCGGTGAGCGCCTTGGTCACGAAGATGATCACGATGGTTCCCACCCCGGTGTAGGCGATGGTGGCCAGGATGGAGACGAGTTGGATCCCCACCTGTCCCGGATTTCCGTAGAAGAGCCCGACAGCCCCTTCCGTGATGGCCGGCGTGGCGAAGAGCCCCGTGGCCAGCGCCCCCCAGATGCCGCACATGCCGTGGACCCCGAAGGCGTCCAGGGAGTCGTCGTACCCGAGCTTCTGCTTGAGCACCGCCACGCTGTAAAAGCCGAGCAGGCCGGCCACCAGCCCGATGACCAGGGAGGCGGGCATGTTGACGAACCCGGCGGCGGGGGTGATGGCCACGAGTCCGGCCACGATCCCCGAAGCGAGCCCCAGGACCGTCGGTTTTTTGCTCACCAGCCATTCCGCGAACATCCACGCCAGGGCCGCGGTGGCCGCCGAGGTGTTGGTGACCAGGAAGGCCGAGGCGGCGACGCCGTCCGCCGCCAGCTCGCTCCCGGCGTTGAAGCCGAACCACCCGAACCAGAGGAGGGCGGCCCCCAGGGCGGTCAGGGAGATGCTGGAGGGAAACATCGCCTCCTTACCATAGCCGATCCGTTTGCCCAGGACAAGGGAGAGGATGAGCCCGGCGATGCCGGCGTTGATATGGACCACGGTGCCCCCCGCGAAGTCGAGGGCCCCCATCTCCCCCATCCATCCGCCGCCCCAGACCCAGTGGGCGATGGGGCAGTAGACGAGGGTGACCCACAGGAGGGTGAAGAGGATCCACGAGGAGAACTTCATCCGGTCCACCACCGACCCCAGGACCAGGGCCACGGTGATACAGGCGAAGGTCATCTGGAAGAGGACGAAGATGAAGGTGGGGATCGTCCCCGACAGGGTGTCGACCCCGATGCCCATCATGAAGACGTGATCGAGCCCGCCCATGATCCCCCCCTTGGTGGGACCGAAGGCGATGGAGTACCCCCACATGACCCAGATGACGCTGGCCAGGCAGTAGGCCACGATGGTCATGGCGAAGGTGTTCAACAGGTTCTTGTACCGGGACATGCCGCCGTAAAAAAGGGCCAGCCCGGCGGGGGTCATCATCATGACCAGCGCGGTGGAGACGATGATCCAGGCGGTGTCCCCCGAGTTGAGGGCCGCCTCCTGGGCGAAGGCCGGAGTGAACGGCGCCAGGGAAAAAACCGATGTCAGTGTCAGGACTTTTCGCTTCATTGGAATGGAAAACCTCCTCTATCTTCGAAAGGGTTTGTGGAAATACGCTCCATACATGGTGGCCCGGGACCGTTTCCTGTTCAGGAGGATAACTAAGCAATCGGTGTGCCACAAAGGAGTATCGTCCATAACGCCCTAAAAATGCATCGGAAACGACCATGAGAAGTTTTTCTGGAATTGGCCATGCCGCCTACAAAAATGTATTTCCATTCGGAAAAAGCGAACAAAAATGTGGGCCGGCATCGGAAAGCGACCCGAAAGGAGGGGGATCCCGGAGGGGCGTCGGGGTCCCGTCAAAGGCTGGACCGGGTGATTCGACAGAAAATTCGGTGGGTTGATCTGTGCCGAAACCGGCTTCGGCGGCGCGGACGGGGCCCCGGGGGAGGGGAGGGGGGCTCCGCGCCGCCGGTCCGTCGGCCGGACCGGCGGCATCACGGAAACGGGGTGAACAAAAGTGTAGGGAGGGTTAGATGAACCGCTCGATATCGGCCTTCTCCTTGAGCTGGTCGAGGTGTTTGGCCACCGCTTCCTGGATCTTCTGCTCCTTGAGGTGGGCCTTGAGCTTCTCCTCGATCTCCTCGTAGGGGATGGTTCGGGCCTCCTTGTGGCCGGTCTCCTTGATCAGATGGTAGCCGAACTGGGTCTCGACGATGTCGCTCACCTGTCCGGATTCCAGGCCGAAGGCCACCTCTTCAAAGGGCTTGACCATCCGGTCGCGGCCGAAATAGCCCAGATCCCCCCCCCGGGGCGCGCTCGGGCCCTCGGAGTGGGTCTTGGCCAGTTCGGCGAAATCCCCGCCCGCCTCGAGTTGGGTCTGGACCGCCTCCAGCTTCTTTCTCGCCTCCTCCTTGTCTTCATCCGTGGCCTCGGGGTCGACCTTCACCAGAATGTGGCTGGCCCGGATCTGCTCCGGCTGCTTGAACTTTTCCGTGTTGGCGGCGTAGAACGCCTTGGCCTCGGCGTCGCTCACCGCCACGTCCTTGGCCACGTGTTCCTCGATCAGCTTCTGAATCACCAGACGCTGCCGGATCTGGGCCTTGAGGGAGTCCTGGGTGATCTCCATCTGATCCATGGTCTGCTGGAAGTGTTCTTCGTTCTGGAATTGCTTCTTGAGCTGAGCGAATTCCTCCTCCACGGCCCCGTCGTCCACGGTGATCCCCTTCTTCCGCGCCTCCTGGAAGAGGAGTTCCCGGTTGATCAGGTTCTCCAGGACCTCTTTTCTGAGCTTCTCCAGCTCATCCCCCTCGGGCTTCTGGCGCTGCAGGGCGAGCCGTTTCAGCAGGGGCTCGAACTCCTTGTTGAAGTCGGCCTGGCTGATCACGGTGTCGTTGACCACGGCAACCTTGTCGGCGTCGTCCGATCCTTTTGCCCCGGTCTCCGATGCCTGGGCGCTGGTCAGCAATCCGACGGCCAGGATGAGCGCCGGGAACGCAAGCCAGCGGTTGAGATGCTTCATCATCTGTTGTCTCCTTTCATGGTGATTGAGAAATTCCAATGTATCCTCGATTTGCATATCCTAAGCACGGGTGTGGGAAAATCAAATTCGGACCGATGGCGGTCAGAATCCCAAAGATTCGTTGATCAGGATCACCGAGACGTCGGTGAGCATGGGCCTACGGTGGAGGATGGTGGTGATGCGGCAGATCCGCTGGGGCGCGTTGCAGTCGGCGCAGATCCCCGTTTCGGCGCACGGGGTTTCCATCCCCAGTTCCATGGGTTTCCAATCGATCCTCCCCCTTTGCTCACCGGCCGGCGCTGTTTTTCATCTCGTGGATCTTCTGGTTGTAGAAGCTGATCACCTCCCGGCGGTTGAGCATGCCGATGAGGATCCCGTGGTCCTCCTCGTTGACCACCGGCAGGCTGTCGATGTTCTTCTGGGTGAACTTCTGGAGCACCGCGTTGAGGTCGTCGGCGGGGGTGGTGACGATGATGTCGGAGGTGCAGATGTCCTTGATCAGAATCAGGTGTTCGATCCCCTCGGAGAAGAGGACCCCCCGGATGTCGGTGCTGGAGAAGATCCCGGCCAGCCGCTTCTCCTCGTCCATCACCGGGAAGTAGTGCTGCTTGGTCTCGGCGAAGTAGACCTTGAAGTCCTCGAAGGTCATCGATTCGGGGATCAGGCTGACCTTGCGGACCTGGTGCATCAGGTCCCGGACCCGGAACTTCTGGAGGATGTCCACGAAGAACTCGCCGGCGTGGGCCGGGGACTCCAGCTTGCTCTTGACCTGCTTTTCATAGATGGTCCACTTCTGGGCGAGCAGGTAGGCCACCGAGCAGACCAGGAGGCTGGGCAGCAGCAGGTGGTAGGAGTTGGTCATCTCGCTGACGAAGATGATGGTGGAGATGGGGGTATTGGAGACGGCGGTGAAGAACCCGGCCATGCCCACGACGACGAAGGCGCCCGGCTCGGTGACCACCCCCGGCATGATGCCGTTGAACAGCCGCCCCACCACCCCGCCCACGGCCCCGCCGATGACCACCGAGGGGCCGAAGACGCCGCCGCTGCCCCCGGAGCCGATGGAGAAGGCGGTGGTCATCACCTTGCCCGCCGCCAGGGTGATCAGAAAGGGGATGGTCAGTTCGTTCAGAAGGGCCTTCTGGGCGAAGCCGTACCCGAAGGCGAGGGTGTGGGGGAGGAAGAAACCGATGATGCCGGTGCACAGACCTCCGATGGCCGGTTTGATGTGGTTGGGCAGGGGGATCCGCTTGAACAGGCGGGTGATGCCGTAGAAGGCCTTGATGTAGAAGATCCCCATGGCCACCAGCACCACCGCCAGGACCAGATAGGGGCCGAGTTCCAGGGGGTTCTGGAACCGGAAGTAGGGGGCCTGGAACAGGGACCCCCAGCCGAAGACGAGGCAGAAGGTGCAGTAGGCCACCACCGAGGAGATGCCGGCCGGAATGATCACCTCTGACTCGAACTCCGGGTCCCGGTAGAGGACCTCCGCCGAGAAGAGGGCCCCGGCCAGGGGGGCCCGGAAGATCGATCCCACGCCCGCCCCGATGCCGGCGGCCATCATGATCCGCCGCTCCCGGTCCGACAGGTTGAGCTGGGTGGCGAGAAACGACCCGAAGCCGGCGCCGATCTGTGCGATGGGCCCCTCCCGCCCGCCGGAGCCGGCGGTGGTGAGGGTGATGGAGGAGGCGATGGTCTTGATCACCGGAACCCGGCTCCGGATGAAGCCGCCCTTGTTGTGGTAGGCGTCGATGGCGGCGTCGGTGCCGTGGCCCTCGGCCTCCGGGGCGAAGGTGTAGACCAGCCAGCCGCTGATCACGCCGCCGAAGGCCGGCAGCAGCAGGAGCAGCCACCGGTTCAGCGGCCGGGTGGACGGGTGGAAGAGATGCTGTTCCCCGGCCGGCGCCGGGGGGCGGTACCCGGCGATGAGGTCCATGAACAGGTGGACCCCCACCTGGCACATGTAGTGGAAGACGATGGAACCGAGGCCCGCGATCAGGCCGATGGCGACGAAATAGAGCGCCCATTTCCCGGCGTAGGTGTACGATTCCTTGAGGAAGCGAAACGAAAAGGACCGTTTTCCGGTTCGGGAGAAGGGCATGAGCCGCTTATCGGGTGTCGTCCCGGGCTTCCAGATCCTTGATCCCCTGGAAAACGGCCTCGAACAGGTCCGCCAGGTTCTCCTCGTCCACCGAGGAGAAGGCGATGCGCAGGTCGTGGGCGCCCGTGGCGATGAGGCCCACCCGGTATCGTTCCAGGAGGTGCAGCCGCAGGGGCTCCGCCGTCACGGTCTTGAGCCGCAGGCACATGAAGTAGCCGGAGTTGAAGGGGTACATCTCCCAGGCCTCCGAATACTTGGGGTCGGTCACGATGGTTTTGACCTTGTTGGCCCGCCCTTTGAGGATCGCCACCTTCTCGTCCCGCTCCCGTTTGTAGTCGGGGGACTGCATGGCCTTCAACACCATGGACTGGCTCAGGTGACTGGCGTTGGAGACCGTCCCGCGGATGTTGCCGGCGGTCTTTCTCTCCAGCGCGTCGTAGAAGGCCGCGTGTTCCGAGCGGACCACGGTGCCGTACGTGATGAATCCCACCCGCAGGCCCCAGACGAACATCTCTTTGGTGGCGCCGTCCAGTTTGACCGCCAGCATCCGGGGATGGCGGCCGCAGAGCAGGGCGAAGGGGGACTCGGCCATGGGGGCCTCCTCGTACCGGAGACCGAAGTAGGCGTCGTCGGTGACCGCGATGACGTTGGTCCCCTCCTCGGCCACGGCCTGGAGGATATCGGCGATGGCGTTCGCCTCGGCCTCGGTGACCGTGTACCCGGTGGGGTTGTTGGGAAAGTTGAGAAAGACCACCACTTTGTGATGGTTATCGGCCTCCTGGCGGACCTTGCGCTCGAACGCGTCCACGTCGTACCCGCCGGCCGGGGTGAACATGTTGTACTGGGAGATCCGGGCGTCCCCCCGCACCGACATCACCAGAAGGTTGTTGCCCCACATTTTGTCCGGAAAGATCACCGCGTCGTCGGGGTCGAGGAAGAGGTCGGCGAAGACGCTGATGCCGTGGGTGATCCCGTTGGTGACCACCGGCAGGCTGACGGTCTTTCCGGTGAGCGACGGGTTCTTCTCGTAGAGGGTCTCCCGCCAGTAGTGGCGGAGGCCGGGGATCCCGTAGGAGGGGGCGTAGGTGAGGGCGTCGCTGGGCCGCAGCTTGCTCTCGTTGAGGAAGGACATCACCGAGGGCAGGCACATGGTCCGCAGGTTCTCCGTGGCGATCCCGATGGTGGCGTTGAACTTGTCGTAGGCCTTCTGCCGGGCCTCGGCGCTCTGGCTCAGGATCCCCTTGGGGAAGTAGAGCCGCCGTCCCGTCTTGGAGAGCATCTCCAGAAGGTGGGGGTTGCCGGCCTTGATGATGGCGTTGAGTTCTTGGGCGATGGGATTGATCGTCATGGTCGTCGTCCTTTTTTTTGAACCCTTACGATTCCACCTTGTCGAGACCGAAGGCGGTGTGGAGCACGCGGACCGCCAGTTCGGCCTGTTTCTCCTCCACCACGCAGGAGATCCGGATCTCGGAGGTGCTGATCATGATGATGTTGATGTTCTCCTCGGCCAGGGAGGCGAACATCCGGGAGGCGACGCCGGAGTGGCTCTTCATGCCCACCCCGATCACCGAGACCTTGGCGATGCTCTCGTCGCCCATGACGCTCTCGGCCCCGATTTTCTCCGCGATCCCCCGCTCGATCTCCATGGCCCGCTGAAAGTCGGCCTTGGGCACGGTGAAGGTCAGGTCGGTCTGCCCCCCGGCACGGGTGTTCTGGATGATCATGTCCACGTTGATGCCGGCATCGGCCACGGGAGTGAAGATCTTGGCGGCGATGCCCGGCTGATCCGGCACCTTTTTCAAGGTGATCCGGGCCTCGTTCTTGCTGTAGGTGATGCCGGAGACCACCGGCCGCTCCATGTCGTGTTCTCCATTGACCAGCATGGTACCCTCCTCCTCTTTGAATGATGACCGGACGTAGACGGAGACATGGTGTTTCAGGGCGAACTCCACCGATCTCAGGTGGAGGACCTTGGCCCCCAGGCTCGCCATCTCCAGCATCTCCTCGCAGGAGATC
>CAYSLC010000093.1:0-20222 GCA_964431545.1 uncultured Desulfobacteraceae bacterium
GAAACGGATCCTGCGGACCAGCGGCTACCCCGCCGCCGAGAGACGCGACGGCGGCACCCTCGGCATCGAACTCCTGGTCCGGCCGGAGCACGAAGCCGATTTCGGCCGGGACCGCCGCGGGGACGACCGATGCGGATTTCAGTACGGTTTCGGCTGGGCCTGACGGGCGTCGCCCCGGCAGGCATCGAGGTACGGCGCCAGGGCCGCTTCGATCTTCCGATGGATCAGGACCCCGGGCTCGCCGTCCCACTCCCCGGAGGCGGTTCCGGGGAAGAGGTCCGGGAGGTACTGGCGGAGGATGGCGTGGGGGATCGGACGGCGCAGGTTTCCCAGGAGGCGGCCCATCGCCGCTTCCACCCCGGGGCGGGTCCAGTAGTACCGGATCCGGTCCCGGTGGCTGAAGGCCCGCATGGCCCGGAGATCCGTCTCCGTCTCCCCCTTGTAGTACGGCCGCCAGTGGACCGGATCCTCCGCCATGGCCGCCTCCAGACGCCCCCGGATCCCGGAGAGGGGGACCCCTTTTCGGCCGGAGAGCCATTCCGACTCCACATGGGCCAGGGCGAAGACCGCCTCCCGAAAGGCGAAGGTGAGGCAGGGGCCGATCTTCAGGAGGGGGAAGTGGTCCCGGATCAGGGCCGCCACGGCCGCCTTTGTCTGGTAGTCGGCCGAGTGGACCTCGTAGGTCATGATCCCGGGCAGCTTGGCGTGGTAGGCGGCGAGGGCCCGGACCCGCTCGGGGCGGTAGGGGGCGACCCGGAGGTCGCCGAACTCCACCCCCGGCATGGCCACCACCGCCAGGACCCGGGTCCACGCCTCCGCCAGCCCGGCGGTCCGGAACCGGGCCTGGGTGAGGGCCACGGTCTCGGCGATGGTTTCCGGCTGGGAGACCGGCACCCGGTCGGGGTCGGTCAGGGACCCGCCGGGGGGCGGGACATCGGCGCCGATGACGTAGAGGGGCCGGGGGGCGCCCAAGGGCATGGCCGACGCGGCCGCCTCGGCGGCCCGGCAGAGGCGGGCGGTCCGTTCCGCCACCATGTCGGGATCGAGGGGTCCCCCCCGGTCGTCGGCGCACGGCGCGGTGGCGTCGAGGTGGAGCTTCCCGAACCCGGCCCGGACGCAGGCCCCGGCCAGCTCCTCCGCATGGGCCATCGCCTCCGGGGACGGACGCCGCTTCCAGACGTGGGGGCCGAGATGGTCGGCCCCGAGCAGAAGCCGCTCCGGCGGGAACCCCGCCGTCGCCGCCAGCTCATCGAGGTGGGATCGGAACCGGGCCGGGGTCCGGCCGGTGTACCCGCCGAACTGGTTGACCTGATTGGCGGTGGCCTCCACCAGAAGCGCCTCCCCTGTCTCCAGGGCCAGGGACATGGCCGACGTCAGCACGGACGGGTGGGCCGAGCAGACGGCGATCCGCCCCCCCCGGCGGCCGGCCAGGTGGTCCGATTTCAGTCTCTTCAGCGTCTCCAGCGATTCCATGGTCCCTTTCCTGGCTAGGAAGCCTTTTCCAGGCGCCGTCGCAGCCGGGCGAAGGCCGCCTTGGCCGTCTTGAAATCGAACCGGTCCACCGCCGTCGACAGGGCCGCCATCTGGGCCGCCAGTCCCGCCATCTCGGGTCGGGACCGGAGCCTGCCGATGTCCGTCTCCACCTTGGGGCTGTTGTTTCGCAGGCCGGCCTCCAGGTCCGCCAGGAGGGCTTCCAGGGATTCCGACGGAACGGGGCCGGGGGGCGGATCGGCCCGGTCCGTCTCCGCTCTGGCCCGGAGGGCCTCCGCCGTGGTCGTGATCCGCTCGAACGCCGTGGCGAGCGCCTCCGTCAGCGGTTCGATGCGGTCCCGGTCCCCTTCGGTCAAGGCCCGTTCCAGGGCTTCGGCGGCCCGGTGGAGATCCTCGGCGCAGAGGTTTCCGGCCACTCCCTTGACGGTGTGGCAGAGGCGGACGGCTTCGGCCGGCGGGTCCGCGGCCAGCCTCTTCCGCGCCTCGGGGGAGAGGAGCCGGCGGTGGACCTCCTCCGCGTGGTCGTCGGCGAACCGGATCAGGAGGGCGGTCACAAAGTCCAGGTTCCCCTTGAACCGCGCCAGCGCCTTGTCGGTCCGGATGCCGGGGAGGGGACCGGTCTCCGGCTCCGAAAGGGGGGCCACCTCGGCGGGTCCGGGATTGTCCGGCCCGTGTTCCCCGGCGGGGACCACGCCGAGGATGGCGTAGAGGCGGTCCGGCTCGATGGGCTTGATCACGAAGTCGTCCATGCCCGCCTCGAAGAACTTCTTCTGCTTCTCCTGGAGGGCGTGGGCGGTGAGGGCGATGATCCGGACCGGGGGGCGGCCCGTCTCCGCCTCCCACCGGCGGATCCGGCGGGTGGCCTCATAGCCGTCCATCACCGGCATCTCGATGTCCATGAATACCAGATCGTAGTCGTTGGCGGCGCGCTTTGCCACGCCGCTCTCCCCGTTCTCCGCCACGTCGATGTGGGCGGGGATCCCCTTGAGGTAGAACCGGAAGACGAGCTGGTTCTCCGGGTTGTCCTCCACCAGCAGGATCCGCAGGGGGTCCGTGGCGTGGAGGGAGAAACGGGGAAACGGGGCATCGGCCCCCTCCGGCGGCTCCGGCGCGGCCGCCCCCGTCGCATCGGGCAGGGTGAGGGTGAAGTGGAAGGCGGTGCCCTTCCTCTGTGTGCTCTCCACCCAGATCCGCCCGCCCATCAGCTCGGTCAGGTGTTTGCAGATGGACAGGCCCAGGCCCGAGCCGCCGAACCGCCGGGTGGTGGAGGCGTCGGCCTGGGTGAACCGGTCGAAGATCTTCTCCTGCTCGGCCGGCGGGATCCCGATGCCGGTGTCGGCCACCGAGAGCCGGAGGCGGACCATCCCGGCGGGGTTCCCCGGGGTTTCGGGCCCGGGCTCCGCCCCCGCCTCCACCTCCCATCTGTCCCCGGATGTCCCGACCGACGGCCTCCGCGGCTTCGAACGCCCCCGGGGTCCTTTTGGGGGATGGTCCGGCGCGTCCGCCTCCAGCCGGACCTCGGCCCGGATCTCCCCCGCGTCGGTGAACTTCACGGCGTTGCCGATGAGGTTGACCAGGATCTGCCGGATCCGCCCCGGATCCCCCAGCAGGACCTCCGGGGCCCCGGGGTCGTACGCCCAGTGGAGGGCGAGCCCCTTCTTCTCCGCGTCATGGGCCAGCACGTCGCAGGTCCGGGCCAGGAGCTGTCTCAGGTTGAAGGGGGCGCGTTCCAGGCGGATCTGGCCCGCCTCCACCTTGGACATGTCGAGGATGTCGTTGAGAAGCATCATCAGACCCCGGCCCGCGTTTCTGAAGATCTGTACGTAGTGCTTCTGCTCCGGGTCGAGGGGGGTCTCCCAGAGCATATCGGCCATGCCCAGGATGGCGTTCATGGGGGTGCGGATCTCGTGGCTCATGCCGGCCAGGAACTCGCTCTTGGCCCGGTTGGCCTCCTCTGCGGCCTGTTTGGCCGCCTGGATCTCCGCCTCGTCGCGCAGGCGCTGGGTGATGTCCCTGGCGTGGATGACGATGGCGCGGAGGGCGCTGTTTCCCAGGAGATTGATGCAGTTGGACTCGAAGTCCCGATACTGGCCGTCCCGGCGGCGGAACCGGTGGATGAAGGAACGGGCCCCGCCCTCCTCCAGAAGCCGGTCCCGGACCTCTTCCCATCGGGCCAGATCGTCCGGGTGGAAGAGGTGGAGGACCGAGGTGCCCAGCAGGGACTCCGGCGGGTACCCCAGGATCGCCTGGTGGGAGGGGCTCTGGTAGACGATCTCGCCGTCCCGGCCGAAGGCCTGGGTAAGGTCGGTCCCGTGCTCGGTGAGCCCCCGGAACCGCTCCTCCCGCCGCCGGATCTGGTGGTTCCACAGGAGGATCAGGGAGAGCACCACCGCCAGTGCGAGCCCCACCTGGAGGCCGATCTTGACCAGGTAGGACCGGTCGATGCCGTACTCGTACCGGACCGCCACCCATTCCTGGCGGATTCGGTCGTGCTCCTGGGGGGTGATGGTCCTGAGTCCCTTCTCGATGATGCTCAGAAGCTCCGGCCAGTCGTTTCGCACGGCAAAGGAGAGGTCGTAGCCGCCGTACTCGGTGGGGGCGGCGACCTTGAGGTTGGTCAACCCGCTCTTGTTGAGGAGGTGGCTGATCACCATGAGGCTGCCCACATAAGCGTCGGCCCGGCCCATGGAGACGGCCCGCAGGGCTTCCAGGGTGCTCTCCGTCGGCAGGAGGCGGATCGCCGGATGGTCCCGGGCGAGCCGTTCGTGGAGGAAGTAGTCCTTCTCCACCGCCACGGTCTTGTTTTGGAGATCGTGGAGATCCCCCACGAAGGGGGCCTGGCTCCGGGTCATGATCACCAGGGGGGAAGAGACGTAGGGCTCGGTGAAATCGAGGTAGGCCTCCCGATCCGGTGTGGGGACCAGGAAGGGGAAGGCGTCCACCCGTCTGGCCCGGGCCCAGGTGACCGCCTCCGACCAGGGGATGTCGGGGATCGGCTCCAGGGTGATGCCGATGCGTTCCCCCAGGATCCGGAGGTAGTCCACGGCCATCCCCTGGTATTCCCCGGCGGCGTTCTTGTACTCGAAGGGGGGCCAGTCGGTGTCGATCCGGGTCCGGATCACCTTGTGGTCGCGGAGCCACCGCTCCTCCCGGGCGGTGAGGGTGATCTCCGGCGACCCCGTCCGGAAATACCGGGCCTCGGGATCGGCGATCCACCGGGATTCGATCCGCGCCAGCTCCTCGGTGGCCATGGCCTCGATCCCGTCGTCCACCAGGGTGAGCAGATCCTCGTTCCCCTTGGCCACGGCGGCGAAGATCTTCTTGGAGTAGAGCGGCTCCCGGACGAACTTGAACTCTCCCATGCGCCCCAGGCGGGAGAGCAGGGAGGTGACCGACGGGGTCTCGTCGAGAAACGCCCGGATCCGGCCCTCCCCGGCGGCCATGATCATGTCCTCGCTGGTCTTGAACCCCACGGTCGCCACATCCGGCCAGTTTTCGGTCAGGAAGGTCTGGGCGTACCCCCCCTCCAGGGCCCCCACCTTCCGGCCGGCCAGCTCCCGGATCCCGGAGATCGGTTCCTGGTCCACGGGGAAAAAGAGGTTGG
The DNA here is from genome assembly GCA_964431545.1 of uncultured Desulfobacteraceae bacterium. Lineage (GTDB taxonomy): Bacteria > Desulfobacterota > Desulfobacteria > Desulfobacterales > JAABSP01 > CAYSLC01. Next base: position 5,096 of record CAYSLC010000093.1, read on the forward strand.
AGCGGGTCCGGTAGATGGGCTGGGAGAAGTCGAGCCACTCCTTGCGCTCTTCGGTGCGGAAGAGCCCCGAGTGGATGTCGGCGCTGCCGTTTCGCATTCCCGAGAGGGTTCCCGCCCAGGTGGTGACGCGGAACTCGATCTTGACCCCGGCCTTCCGGGCCCACAGCCGCCAGAAATCGACGAACATCCCGGCGGGCCGCCCCTGGGAGTTGAGGATGGTGAAGGGCGGATACCCCATGGTGCAGGCCACCACCAGCACGTCCCGGGTCTTGAAGCTGGAGATCCCCGTCCACCGCCGCTCGATCTCGGCCCGCTCCGCCGGGGTGATGGCCGCCATCCCCCGGTTGATGGTGGCCAGCAGGAGGTCGTTCCCCTCCCGCACGGCGCCGTGGAACTTTTTGGTGTACAGGGGACGCTCCGGATGGAAGCGGAAGGTCTGGAGGAGTCCCTTCCGGGCCAGGAAGGCCAGGGCGATCTGGGTGTCCTTGACGAAGACGCGGATCTCCCCCCGGGCCACGGCGTCGAAAAGGGCCCGGTTGTTGTGGTGGACGGCCAGCGTCGCGTCGGGCAGGGCGGTCCGGAGAAACTCCAGGGCATAGTCCCCTTCGATCACACCGATCTTGAATCCGATGAGATCCTCCAGGCTCTTGAGGCCGTAGATCGACTGGTGGAAGAAGAAGTGGGTGGAGACGTCGCACAGGGGCGCGGTGAAGTCGAGGAAATCATCCCGACCCTCGCTGAAGAAGAGGCCGGCCTGGATGTCCGCCCCGCCGTCCCGGACCAGGGCGAGGGTGTCGCCGAAATCGGCGCTCTTGAACTGGATGTTGATCCCCGTCTTTTCCGACCACAGGCGCCAGAGGTCCACCGTCAGGCCCATGGGGCGGCCCTTGTCGTCCACGAAGTGGTAGGGGACGCTGTCGACACTGGTGGCGATGATCAGGGTGTTGGACGGGGGAAACTCCCCCACGGCGTGGGTCACCCTGGCCCAGTTCCGGACGATCTTCTCGATCTCCTCCAGGGAGATCCGGGCGAGCCCCGCGTCGAGGGATTCCAGCAGCTCTGTGTTCCCCTTTTTCACCGCTCCCCGCAACTGCTGGATGTGGATGGGGGAGGGAGCCATGCGGATCCGGTCGAGCCCGTCGAGCTTGGCCAGATAGGTCATGGCCACCGGCTTTTCCATCAGGAAGGCCTCCACCGCTCCGGCCATGGCCGCCGCCACCACCGCCTGGTGGGTGTCGTACTCCCTGAGAATCGCCTTCGGCTGGTGCTTTTCGAGATAGAGGGTGTTGAAGTCGAGGGGGACCACCCCCACCCGGAGGCCGGCCAGGTCCGCCAGCTTCTCTGGGGATTCCAGGGCCGCCGTGTGGAAGAGGTGGGAGGGGAGGTTGAGGAAGGGGCGGGTGAAATCGAGGAATTTCTCCCGCGCGGGGGAGTGATAGATGCCGGCGTTGAGGTCGGCCTTCCCCTCCCGGACCCAGGAGATGGTCTCCTCCCACGTCCCGGACACGAACCGGACCGGCACGCCGGTCTTCCGGCTCCAGAGGCTCCACAGGTCCACCAGGATCCCCCGGGGGGTCTCCTCCGCCTCCCCCTGGATGAAATAGGGGATGTAATCGCAGTAGGCGATGGTGACGGCCGCCGGGCCGCCGTTTTCGGCGCCCACCCGTCCCGGTGCGACCGTCGGCCACAGGAGGGAGGCGGCGACCATGAGCGCCGCCCAAAGCGCCATGGTGCCGACGGTATGTTTCCCCGTTCGGATATGCTTCATTGTCGGCCGGAAAGAAGGTTCGGAACTCCCGCCGTCCCGATCCGGTCCCATTCTGTCATGGTCGGGCCGGGATTTCAAGCGGGAAAAAGCGGTTGCGGCGGGGGGATGGGCGGTCAGGGGGGGCGTGTCGCGGGGACCGAGGCCTATCCGTAGGCGAGTTCGAACGCGTTCCGGGTGACTTCCACCCGGGCCCCGCCGGGGGCCTCGGGGCCCACGGTCACGACGTCGAAGCGCGCGCTCTGGTCGACCCGGCCCGTCCCCTTGAGGTACCAGAGGGCCACCTGGGAGAGTTTCATCCGTTTCCGGAAATCCACCGCCCCCTTGGGCCCGCCGAACCGGTCCGACCGCCGGGACTTGACCTCCACGAAGACCAGGGTCTCCCCCTCCCGGGCGATGATGTCGATCTCCCCGATCCGGGTGCGGTAGTTCCGCTCCAGGATCCGGTAGCCGCTGGCCTCCAGGTGGCGGACGGCGATGTCCTCTCCCCGTCGGCCCAGGCGCTGTCGGCGGATCGACATGGTCAGTCCTTCAGGTACTCTTTGACGCCGTGGAAGGTCCGGCGGTGGATGGGGCAGCAGCCGAACCGGAGGATGGCCGTCCGGTGGATCCGCGTGGCGTACCCCTTGTGTTCCCGGAAGCCGAACTGGGGGTAATCGACGTCATATCGCTCCATGAGGCGATCCCGGGTCACCTTCGCCACGATGGACGCAGCCGCCACGGAGAGGCTCAGTCCGTCGCCGTGGGGGACCGGCTCCTGGTCGATGGGGACGGGGGCGGGATAGGGCCCGTCCACCAGGAGGTAGTCGGGCCGGGGGTGGAGGTTCTCCACGGCCATGGCCATGGAGAGGAGGGCGGCCCGCAGGATGTTGATCCGATCGATCTCCCCGGGGTCGACGATGCCGATGCCGATGGTGACCGACCGCCGGTAGATCCGCCCGTAATGGTGGGCCCGCTGCCCGGGGGTCAGCTTCTTGGAGTCCTGGATCCCTTCGGTCCGGAACCCCTTGGGCAGGATCACCGCCGCGGAGACCACCGGGCCGGCCAGGGGGCCCCGGCCGGCCTCGTCGACCCCCGCGATGCGGCGGTACCCCTTCTTTTCGGCCCGCTTTTCAAAGGTCCGCACGGGCGGCGCTTCCCGGAAAATCGAGGGGAACGGAGGGGATCAACCGACCCGCCGCTCCTTGATCCGGGCGGCCTTGCCCCGCAGGTTCCGCAGGTAGTAGATCTTCGACCGCCGCACCTTGCCCCGGGAGACCAATTCGATCCGGTCGATGACGGGGGAGTGGAGCATGAAGGTCCGCTCCACGCCGACGCCGTAGGAGACCTTCCGTACGGTGAAGGAGGCGTTGGACATACCGTTGCGGCGGCGGATCACCACCCCCTGGAAGACCTGGATTCGCTCCTTCTCCCCCTCCTTGATCTTCACGTGGACCTTGACCGTGTCCCCCGGGTTGAAATCGGGGATGTCGAGGCGCATCATCTCGCGTTCGAACTGCTTCAGTGGTTCCATGTCAATCTTCTCCCAAATGGTTCGGTTGGTTGTAGGTTCCCAGCAATCGGTCCAGCAGGATGGCCGCCGCCGAGCGGACCGACAGATGATTGTAGTCGCCGTATCCCGTCACCGGCTCGAGCACGTGGTCCATGGCGGCCATGAACCGGGGGGCCAGTCCCCAGGCCGTGCCGAGGATCAGCAGCCATGGGCCGCCGTCGGCCATTCGTCTCCGGAGGTCCCGGTGGGTGAGTCTTCCCGGTTCCGCCCGGGCGCAGGTGGCCACCGTCGCCGGAGGCGACCCGCATCGGCTTCGGATCTCCTCCACCGCCTCGGTTAGGGTCGGGGCCACCCGGATGATCCCCATCGCCTCCCGCCGGATGGGGTTGCGGGTCCCGCCGGGCCCCGTGGTCCAGTGGTCGACGATCCGCAGGGCCATGATCCGCTGGTCCTCCAGGGGCGTGACCACGTAAAACCGGCGGACCCCGTATGTCCGCCCGGCCCGGGCGATGTCGTGGAGGTCGAGATTGGTGACCGCCGAGGCGATCTCATCGCCGTTCTTGTCGACCACCGGGTGGTGGATCAGCGCCAGGTGGAGATTGGCGGCGGATGAGTTCATCGATCTCGTCTCGCCATCGTTTTAGGATTTCTTCCTCCTCCCCGCTCAGGGCACGGTGTTCCAGCAGGTCCCGCCGTTTCAGAAACGTCCGTATCAGGGAGGTCTCCAGCCGCCATCGGTCGATCTCCCGGTGGTTTCCCGATAGCAGGACCTCCGGCACCGCCATCCCCCGGAAGTCCCGGGGGCGGGTGTAGTGTCCGTGCTCCAGAAGCCCCTCCCAGAACGAATCCTTCTGGGCCGATTCATCCCCGCCGAGCACGCCGGGGATCAGCCGGACCACCGCGTCGATGACCACCATGGCAGCCAGTTCCCCGCCGGTGAGAACGTAGTCGCCGATGGAGATCTCCTCGTCCACCAAAGACTCACAGATCCGTTCATCCACCCCCTCGTACCGGCCGCAGACGAAAATAAGCCCGTCAAGCGTTGCCAGCTCGCGGGCCATGGATTGGTCGAACACCCTCCCCTGGGGGGTGAGATGGATGGTTCTGGCGCTAGGGGCCGCCTCCTTTGCCGCCCGGATCGCTTCGGCCAGGGGCTCCGGCTTCATGACCATGCCGCATCCCCCGCCATAGGGGCGGTCGTCGGTGGTGCGGTGGCGGTCCGTCGCAAACTCCCGGATGTTCAGGGCCGCCGTCGAGGCCCGTCCCCCTTCCACGGCCCTGCCGATGATCCCGTGTCCCCAGAAGGGCGGAAACATCTCCGGAAAGATGGTGAGTACGAGAATGTTCACGAGAAACGTCCGCCATCTCCGCCGCTACAGCCCCTCGGGCAGGTCGACCCGCATGGTGTTGCCGGAAAGGTCGATCTCCACCACCACGCTCTCCAGGGCGGGGACCAGCACCTCGCCGCCGCCGTTTTGCACCACATAGACATCGTTGCTGCCGGTGGGAAAGACCGCCGTCACCTTTCCCAGGTATTGATCGGCCTCCCCGTAGACGTCGAGGCCGATGAGGTCGGCCCAGTAGTAGGCCCCCTCCTCGGCCGGGGGAAGGTCCTCCCGGTCCACCAGGAGGTCGAGCCCGGCCAGGGCCTCGGCCGCGTTCCGGTCCGTTACGCCCTCGAATGCCACCAGGAGCCCCCGTCCGTGGGGCTTGGCCCATTCGATCCGGATACTCCGCTCCCGTTGCTCGGAATCGACCATGAGAAGGCGCCGGCCCGACTCGAAGGGGGCCGTCGATTCCGCGTGGGATCGGACCCGCAGAGCCCCTTGGACCCCGTGGGCGCCCACGATCCTTCCGATCAGAAGAAAACCGGGTTTGTTCACGATTATAGAATAAGCGTCGGGTATGGTTCCCGTCTTTTTCGTTTCGTTACTCCAGGATCTCCAGGACCGTCCGTTTCTTGACCTTGGCCGATGCCGCGCTCAGGATGGTGCGCATGGCCCGTGCGGTCCGGCCCTGCTTTCCGATGACCTTTCCTAGATCTTCCTTTGCGACTTTCAGTTCCAACACGGAGGTCTGGTTCCCCTCCACCTCCGCCACCGAAACCTGTTCCGGATTGTCAACGAGTGCCTGGGCAATGTACTTGATCAGCTCTTTCATAGCGCCATCTCCTTTGATTGGATGTGGAATTTAGGGAGCGTTCAACATAGACACCTGTTGTGGAGATGGTAACAGATTTGTCGCAGCATGTATATGTAAAAGACGAATCGTCTTAAATTACGACGGGTTGGAGGGTCTCATCTCCTTTTTCAAAAGACTCTTCACCGTGTCCGTCGGCGTCGCCCCCTGGCCCAGCCAGTATTCGATCCGCTCCCCCTTCAGGTTGATGTCCGCCGGCTCCTTGAGCGGGTTGTAGGTGCCGACGATCTCCAGAAACCGGCCGTCTCGACGGGCCTCGTTCTCGGCCACCACGATCCGGTAGAAGGGTCTTTTTTTGGCTCCGTGCCGGGCCAGTCGAATTTTTACCGCCATTTTTCTCTTTTCTCCTTGTGTAAGTTAAAACGGCAACATGCCCTTTCCCATGCCCCGCATGCCGCCCTTGGTGAGTTTTTTGACCATTTTCATCACCTGGGTGTAGTTCTTCAACAGCCGGTTGATATCCTGAACGGTGGTGCCGCTGCCCCGGGCGATTCGCCGCCGCCGGCTGCCGTTGAGGATGTTGTGGTTCCGTCGCTCCTGGGGCGTCATGGAGTTGATGATCGCTTCGATCCGCACCAGTTCCCCTTCGTCCACCTGGAGGTTCTTCATCTGTTTCATCTTCCCGAACCCGGGGATCATCCCCAGCAGATCGTTGATGGATCCCATCTTCCGGATCTGGACCATCTGGTCCCGGAAGTCCTCCAGGGTGAACTGGCTCTTCCGGAGCTTCTTCTCCAGTTCGGCGGCCTTCTCCTCGTCCACCGCCTCCTGGGCCTTTTCGATGAAGGTGAGCACGTCGCCCATTCCCAGGATGCTGGAGGCCATCCGATCGGGATGGAACGCCTCCAGCTCGTTGAGCTTCTCTCCGACGCCCACGAATTTGATGGGCTTGCCGGTGATCGCCTTGATGGAGAGGGCCGCGCCGCCCCGGGCGTCTCCGTCCATCTTGGAGAGGATCACCCCTCCGATGTTTAGGGCGTCGTCGAAAGACTTGGCGATGTTGACCGCGTCCTGGCCGGTCATGGCGTCGGCCACCAGGAGGATGTCCGAGGGGGCCGCGGCGTCCCGGATCCGGACCAGTTCCGCCATCAGCTCCTCGTCCACGTGGAGCCGCCCGGCGGTATCGATGAGAACGGTGTCGCACCCGTCCTTCTGGGCCTGGACCCTCGCCTTCCGGCAGATGTCCACCGGGTCGGACGCCGTGTCCGAGGGGTAGACCGGCACCGAGATCTGCTCGCCGAGCTTGACGAGCTGGTCGACGGCCGCCGGTCGCTGGACATCGGCCGGCACCAGATAGGGCTTGCGGCCCTGCTTCCGCAAGAGGACCGAAAGCTTCCCGGCGGTGGTGGTCTTACCGGATCCCTGAAGCCCCACCAGCATCAGCGGGGTGGGGGCCGGTCCCGAGAGGTCGAGGTCCTCGTGCCGGGACCCCATGAGGCGGGTCAGTTCGTCATTGACGATCTTGACCACCTGCTGGCCCGGCGTGAGGCTCTTCATCACCTCCTGGCCCAGGGCCCGGGCCTTCACCTCCGCGATGAAGTTCTTGGCGACCCGATAGTGGACATCGGCCTCCAGAAGCGCCATGCGGACCTCCTTGAGGCCCTCCTCGACGTTCTTTTCAGAGAGCTTGCCGTGACCTTTCAGTTTTTTGAAGACGGCTTCGAGCCGGTCGCTCAAGTTTTCGAACATGGATACACCCTATCGGTTCGAAATTAAAACCTTGAAAGTAAACTGATCCCCATGCTATGTCAAGAGAAATGATCTCCCCGCGGAAACCCCGGGGGAGACCCTCGCTCCCCGGTCCCAAGGGGAGACCCCAAACCGCGCCGAATACCGCGCCATATTAATGGAAACGATGCCCGACCCCAGCCCGAAAACTGACATCAAGGAGCTGAGCCTCCCGGCCCTCCGGGACTGGCTCGGCGAGCAAGGGATCGCCCCGTATCGGGCCGGCCAGATCTTCAAGTGGGTCTACCGGCGCGGGATCGACGACTTCGGCGCCATGACCGATCTCAAAAAAGAGATCCGAAGCCTCCTGTTCGAGCGGTTCTTCGTCGGCAGGCTCGATGTCCGGGCCGTGGACCGGGCCGCCGACGGCACGGCCAAGTACCTCTTCCGACTGTCCGACGGGGAACACATCGAGACCGTGCTCATCCCGGAGCGGGAACACCATACCCTCTGCGTCTCCTCCCAGGTGGGGTGTGCCCAGGGGTGTACCTTCTGCCATACCGCCGCCGGCGGCTTCGTCCGGAACCTGACCCCCGGCGAGATCATCGGCCAGGTCCGGGACGTGGGGGACCTTCTCCCCCCGGACGATCCCCGGCGGCTCACCAACCTCGTCTTCATGGGCATGGGCGAGCCCCTGGCCAACCACCGGTCCCTCCAGGCCGCCCTGGCCGTCCTGACCGGCAACGAGGCGGGCCTCGCGTTCTCGGGGCGGCGCATTACGGTCTCCACCGCCGGCCTGGTCCCCCGCCTCGCCGACCTGGGCCGGGAGGCGGACGTCAACCTCGCCATATCACTAAACGCCACCGATAACAAGACCCGGGACCGGCTCATGCCCATCAACCGCCGGTTCCCCATCGAGGCGCTGCTCGAGGCCTGCCGGAAGTTCCCCCTCCGGCCCCACCGGCGGATCACCGTGGAGTACATCCTCATGGCCGGCGTCAACGACTCGCCGGAGGAGGCCCGCCGGCTGGTCAAGCTGCTCCGGCCCATCCGGGCCAAGATCAACCTGATCCCCTTCAACGAGCACCCGGCCAGCCCCTTCCGCCGCCCCGATGACGTGACGGTGGCGCGGTTCCAGCGGATCCTCGCCGACGCCCACTACACGGCCATCGTCCGCCACAGCAAGGGGACCGAGATCTCGGCGGCCTGCGGGCAGCTGCGGGGAATGGACGCCTTGGAAGGGGGGGGAATTTCCCAGAATAGCGTCGGTCGGACCCAAGGGGATTGATCATGACGGGATTGATCATGAATGATGGCGGCGGACAAGGATGGCGGCGGGAACGCGCCGGTTGCTTTTCAAAGCAAGGATCAAGTGCAAAGGGGTGGCGGGGCATGCGCTTCAGGGCACGATCTTCGCTGTTTCTGATCTTCATATTGGCGTTGTCCGCCCCGGGGTGTGAGACCACCCCCGATCGTCCGCCACTGGAGAAGGATGGTCGGCTTTACGGGGTCACCGAGGGAGCCTTTCGACACCGGTGGTGGAACTTCTACGAGCGGGGTCTCTCCTTTGCCGAAGGCGCGTTTTACCCGGAGGCGCTGGCGGATCTGGCCACCGCCGTGGACGGCCGGGATCGGGACCAGCGCATGGCCCGCACCTACGGGATGCATTTCATCGATTATTTCCCCCACCGGGAGATGGGCGTGATCCACTACCTGCGGGGGGAGTATGGAAAGGCGAGAAGGGAGTTGACGCTCTCCCTTGAGCAGGCGCCCACCGCAAAAGCCGGATATTACCTCGACCGGACCCGGAAGGCGATCCTGGAGGATCGATCCCGGACATGGGGACCACCCACCCTTTCCCTGGAGATGCCGGACGGGGAGATCTGGACCCGGGCCGATCCCGTGGTGATCGAAGGGGCGGCCGAGGACGAGGCCTTCATCTCCGCGGTCGTCGTCAACGGGAAACCGCTTTTTTTGAAGCGCACAGAACGGAAGGCCGCCTTTCGGGAGCCCCTTGACCTTCCCCAGGGGCGCCATGAGGTGGCGGTGCGGGCCCGGAACCTGGTGGATCTGGAGACGGTCCGACGGGTCGTGGTTCACGTGGACCGGGAAGGTCCCCTCGTCACCCTGGAACGTCTGGAACGATCCGGTTCCCGGACGACGCTTCGGGGGTTTCTCCATGATGCGGCGGGTGTCGCGGGGATGTCCGTCGGTGGACGGGAGGTGCCGATCCCCAAGGGGCGGGAGGTCGCCTTCTCCCATTCAGCGCCGATGGGCGGAAAGGGGATCCAATTGTCGACCTGGGACCGTCTGGGCAATCGGTCCGAGATCGAGGTCGGGCCGGAGAATCTGGTCGCCGGGTCTTCATCGGCATGGACCGCGACCCTCTGCTCGGATCGGCTTCCGGCCGTGGGCTTTCTCGCCAAGGCGGACCAACGGCCGCCCGAAATCCGGATCACCGACTGGACGGAGAACCAGACGGTCTACCTGGAGAAGATCTATCTGGCGGGTCGGGCGAGCGACGAGGGCGCCATCCAGGAGCTGACCGTCAACCGGGAGTCGGTGCTGCGCCGCAGGGGCCGGCACATCTACTTCAACCACCTGGCGGAACTCTCCGAGGGGGAGAATACCATCTCCATCGAGGCCAGGGACGAGGCCGGAAACCTCGGTCGCAGGGAGATCCGCGTCACCCGGAAGATCCCCCAGGCGCTGCGGCTCTCCGAGCGGTTATCGGTGTCGGTGCTCCCCTTTGAGCAGAAGGGCGCGGTCTCCGACGCCAGCTTCGCCTATCTGGACGGCTTTATCGGGGCACTGGTGGAGCGGAACCGGTTCCGGGTGGTGGAACGGGCCCGGCTCGATGCCATTCTTCGCGAACAGAAGCTGTCGGCCACGGCGCTCATCGATCCCGATACCGCCGTTCGAATGGGAAAACTGGCCGCCGCCCAGTCGATCATCACCGGCAGCATCATCGAAACCCATACCGGGATCGAGATCGTGGGGCGGATGATCGACACGCAGAGCGCCGAGATCCTGGCGGTCGAGGACGTCTACGATGAAGAGAAGGATCTTCGCGCCCTGGCGACCCTGGCAAAGGGGATGGCGCTCAAGTTCCACCTGGAATTTCCCCTGGTGGGCGGCATCGTGGTGATGACCAAGGGGGACGCGGTCTTCACCGATCTCGGAGAGGACAAGACCGCCCTGAACCGCCGCCTCATCGTCTACCGCGAGGATGTGATCCAACATCCCGTCACCGGAAAGATACTGGGAGCGGACAATACGATCCTGGGCACGGCCATGGTGCGTCAGGTGATGGCGGACATGTCCAAGGCGGAGGTGATCCAAACGGAAACAGGCGATATCCGGAAACTCGACAAGGTGATAACCCAGTAACGTTCAAAGGAGGTACGTCCGGGCCTTGTCCCGGGGCAGCGGCGGCACCGTTACGGTCTCCCGGCCGTCCGGACCGGTTACCGCCACCCGGACGTTTCGTCCTTCGGGGGCTTTGCTGTAACTTGCGGCCACGGCGGCCGCCAGGGGGACCATCTCCGGGTTCCCGCCGCCGGGCACCAGCACCACGGGTCCGGGGTGGTCGATGACTTTGATCCGGAGGTCCGTGTCCGGATCGACGTACCGCAGGATGTTCTCGTTGTCCGCCTTGGTCCGTCCCACCACGATCCGGGTCCGGTCGTCGAGGCGAAAGTGGCGGCCGTGTTTGAGCAGGTGGAGTTCGGACTCTTTCTGGCTCTCCTGGTGGTCGAAGAGATCCTTCAGCCGGGCCGAAAACCCCTTGTCGGTGAGCAGGCATCCCCCGGCGGGGGCGGGGTAATCGGTGACGCCGTAGGACGCCGCCAGGGCCATCTGGGGCTTCCGGGATCTTCCGGAGAGGTCGAGGAGCCTCTCCCGGTCCACCCACCCCTCCTTCTCCGGAATCGTCTCCGGGAGCTTCTTGGCGCTCAAGGGGCGGAGGATGTAGCCGTCCAGCCCGGAGTGCTTCTCCACGTATCTGAGGGACGGGCGGGTCTGGGACATGGGCCGCTGGCCCAGCACCTCCCCGCTGAACAGGAACCGGTACCCCGCCTCCCGCATGATCTCCCCGGCCAGCCGGAACATCAGGGCATGGCAGTCCATGCAGGGGTTCATGTGCTGGCCGTAGCCGCAGCGCGGGTTGCGGAGCATCTCCAGGTAGACCGGCGTGATGTTCCGGACCGTCAAAGGCACGCCGGTGCGCCTGGCGGCCTTGCGGGCCTTGTCCGAGGAGAAAAACGGGGTCTCGAAGGTCACCCACCCCACATCGACCCCCTGTTCCCGGAGGACCAGGGCGGAGAGGATGCTGTCGAGGCCTCCGGAGCAGAGTCCGAGCGCCCGGACGGCTTCGGAATTTATATTCCCGTCGATCCGTTCTTTGGTCATGTCATTGAACATTCCATTACGGCGGTCGCTGCCGGGGCCAAGTCCGTGACGGCCACGGAGAACAAGGTCCGCGGCGTATGCACCGCATGGATATGGTAAGCCCCGGCACGGCGGGCGTCAACGGGACAATACGGCGGAGGAGACGGGCGAAACAAAGGGGTTGACGACACCGAAGGGATTGGGATAGTAGGAAGGTTTATTTTTTATTTTCGGCGGGCCTGTGCCGTCGAGGGCCAAGGGAGGCTGGACGCGGTTGCGATGATTCAATTGATCAGAGGGTTTAAGGATATTCTCCCCGAGGAAGTGGGGATCTGGCAGGAGATCGAGCGGATCTCCCGGTCCCTGCTGGAGGATTTCGGATATCGGGAGATTCGGATCCCCATCATGGAGCGGACCGAACTTTTCGCCCGGTCCATCGGCGAGGAGACCGACATCGTGGAAAAGGAGATGTACACCTTCGCCGACCGGAAGGGGGACCTGCTCACCCTTCGGCCGGAGGCCACCGCCTCCATCGTCCGGGCCTATATCCAGCACAAACTCCATGCCCAGGATCCGGCCCGGAAGTTCTACATGATCGGCCCCATGTTTCGACGGGAGCGCCCGCAGAAGGGACGGTTCCGCCAGTTTTACCAGATCGACGCGGAGATCTTCGGCGTCGCCTCCCCTTACGCCGACGCGGAGCTGATCTACCTGCTGACCCTCCTGCTGGACCGGCTCAAGGTGGCGGATGTCAAGGCCCATATCAACTCCCTGGGCTGTCCGGCGTGCCGGCCCGGCTTCAAGAAGGCGCTGCTCTCCTTTTTGTCGGATAGGATGGAGGCCCTGTGCGCGGACTGCCGGCGGCGCAGCGGGCGGAATCCGCTCCGGGCGTTGGACTGCAAGGTACCCGCCTGCCGGGAGGCGATGACCGACGCCCCGCTGCTGACCGATGCCCTTTGTCCGGATTGCGCCGAGCACTTCGCGGTCGTCCAGCGGGCCCTGGACGGACTGAACGTGCCGTTCGAAATCGACAAGCGGCTGGTGCGGGGACTCGACTATTACACCCGGACCACCTTCGAGATCCTCTCCGGTTCGTTGGGCGCCCAGAGCGCCGTGGCCGGCGGAGGCCGGTACGACGGTCTCATGGAGACCCTGGGCGGACCCAGCCTTCCCGCCACCGGTTTCGCCGTCGGGTTCGACCGGCTGGTGGAACTCGTGGGGATCGACCCGTCCGCCCTGGCGCCCAAACTCGACCTGTTCATCGCGGCCCTCGGGCCGGACAGTCAGTCCCTCGCGTTCACCTGGAGCTGTTCCCTGGCGTCGGCGGGGATCACCGTGGAGATGGACATGGAGGACCGGAGCCTCAAGAGCCAGATGAAGCGGGCGGACCGGCTGGGGGCCCGGTACGTGCTGATGGTGGGGGAGCGGGAGCTGAAGGAGGAGAGGGCGGTCTTGCGGGACATGGAGACCAAGGACCAGGCGGAGGTCAATTTCCCGGATCTGGTGGAAACAGTAAAAGAGCGCGTCCGGTAGCGGCGCGGGGCCAAACGGTCCATTCCGGCCCGGCCGGGAAATCGAAAGGAGCGTTTTCATTGTTGGATAAACTCGGAGACATGCGGCGGACGCACCATTGCCGCCAGTTGGGCGCGGAGGATATCGGCGCGGAAGTGGTGCTCATGGGATGGGTCCAGCGACGGCGGGACCACGGCGGCGTCATCTTCGTGGACCTGCGGGACCGGGAGGGGATCACCCAGGTGGTCTTCAATCCGGAGGTGGACGGCCGGGTCCATGAAAAGGCCCACACCATCCGGAACGAATACGTTCTGGCGGTCCGGGGAAAGGTCGATCCCCGGCCCGAGGGAATGATCAATCCCAACCTGAAGACAGGACGGGTCGAGGTCACGGTGACGGAACTCAAGATCCTCAATACCGCCGATACGCCGCCCTTCATGGTGGAGGACCGGGTGGACGTCTCCGAGAACATCCGGTTGAAGCACCGCCACATCGACCTCCGGCGGCCGGGCCTCCAGCGGAACCTCATTCTGCGCCACCGGGCTTCGGCGGCGGTGCGGCGGTTCCTGAACGACCAGGGATTTCTCGACCTCGAGACCCCGGTCCTCACCCGGTCCACCCCGGAGGGGGCAAGGGACTACCTGGTTCCCAGCCGGGTCAACCCGGGCAAGTTCTATGCGCTGCCCCAGTCGCCCCAGCTTTTCAAGCAGCTCTTCATGGTCTCGGGCTTCGACCGGTATTACCAGATCGTCAAGTGCTTCCGGGACGAGGACCTCCGGGCGGACCGCCAGCCCGAGTTCACCCAGATCGACGTGGAAATGTCCTTCGTGGGCGAGGAGGACATCATGGGGATCACCGAGGAGATGATGGCGGCGGTCTTCAAGGAGATCCACGACCTGGAACTCTTCCGGCCCTTCCCCCGCCTCACCTATGCCGAGTCCGTGACCCGGTACGGGCTGGACAAGCCGGACATCCGCTTCGGCCTGGAGTTGGTCGACCTCTCCGACATCATGGAGGGGTGCGGGTTCAAGGTCTTTGCCAACGCGGTCAAAAACGGCGGCGTGGTCAAGGCGATCAACGCCAAGGGGTGCATCGACTTCTCCCGGAAGGAGCTGGACGATCTGACCGATTTCGTCTCCATCTACAAGGCCAGGGGCATGGCCTGGATCAAAGTCAAGGAGGACGCCTGGCAGTCGCCCATCGCCAAGTTTTTCTCCGAGGAGGAGAAGAGCGCCATGGTCGAGCGGCTGGGGATCGAGCCGGGGGACCTGATCCTTTTCGGCGCCGACGCCGCGAAGATCGTCAACGAGAGCCTGGGCCACCTCCGGAACCACCTGGGGAAAAAGCTCGGCCTCATCGACGAGACGGCCTTCGCCTTCACCTGGGTCACCGAGTTTCCCCTGGCGGAGTACGACGAGGCTGAAAAGCGATACGACCCCCTCCACCATCCCTTTACCGCCCCCCTGGAGGAAGATATGGACAAGCTTTCGAGCGACACCGGCGCGGTCCGGGCCAAGGCCTACGACCTGGTGCTCAACGGTTTTGAGCTGGGGGGCGGCAGCATCCGGGTTCACCGAACCGACATCCAGCGCCGGATCTTCTCCGCCATCGGCCTCTCCCCGGAGGAGTCCGAGGAGAAGTTCGGCTTCCTTCTCTCGGCCCTGGAATCCGGGGCCCCGCCCCACGGCGGCATCGCCCTGGGCATGGACCGGCTGGTGATGCTCCTCTGCGGGGAGTCCTCCATCCGGGACGTCATCGCCTTCCCCAAGACCCAGAAGGCGGCCTGTCTGATGACCGACGCCCCCTCGGAGGCGGCGCCCGGGCAGTTGGACGAACTCAATCTGCGACTCCGGCCGGTGTGATTTTTTTTTCTTGACACCCGCTGTCAATTTCGGTATTTCGTAAAGTTACGAGTTTGATGAAGCTGCTCGTTTTTTTAACAAAGGGATTTTTCCCCGGTAGCTCAGTCGGCAGAGTCCCGCCGCAGGCGGGATTAACCACCGAGTCTACTGAGCGGTCGCTGTTTTGATAAAATGATTATTCCCCAGTAGCTCAGTCGGCCGAGTCCCGCCGCAGGCGGGATTAACCACCGAGTCTACTGA
>CAYSLC010000094.1:0-20148 GCA_964431545.1 uncultured Desulfobacteraceae bacterium
GGCCGTGTTCCCAGGGTTGGCACCCTGGGCTGGTATGTGTTACCCCTTCGGGGTACTCCATGGTGCAGGGTCGGGCCTTTTGTATTGGCTTTCCTTCTCGGAACCGAGCCGCGGACCACCAGCGACTACCGAGATTCAATGCACGAAATACATACCTTACCCAATACCGCTTCTTCGATTTGGAGGGTACGATTATCAATGGTCCGAAGAACGGGGGGCGCCGTTGAACCGGGTGGGTCCCGGACCCGCTATCTCAATGTTGGTGCGCCGCGGAAAACACGGTTTCGCCCTCGTGACATGAACAGTCGGTTGCCTTACTGGATTGGAGGATACGGATGATCTTTTTTGATAGTTTTTATGGCCTGGTGCGGATTGTCGTCGTTGCCGTGGTGTTCTATGTGTCGTTCATCGCCTTCATGCGCCTGAGCGGCAAACGTTCCACCTCTCAGATGAACAACTTCGACTGGCTGATCACCGTGGCCCTCGCCTCCATGTTGGGTTCCACCATCCTCATCGATGAGGTGGTGATCCTGGAAGGACTCATCGGCGGCGGAATGTTGCTCCTGCTCAACGTGGTGCTGACCAAAATTACCTTTTATGCCGAGGAGACCCGGGGGATTCTCTATGATCATCCCACCCTGCTGTTCTATGACGGAAAATTCCTGAAAAAGGAGATGGAGCGGGAGCGGGTGAGCGAGGATGAGATCCTGGCGGCGATCCGCGGCCACGGCTTCGGAAACATCTACAAGGTGGGGGCCGTCATCCTGGAGACGAACGCCTCGTTGAGCGTGCTCCCCAAGGAGGATGAGGATGGGCTGCTCCAGTTGTTGGTCGGGGTCGAGGGGCTTGCCGAATATGCGTTGAAAAAGGACGGATGAGGGTACCATGGATCGGGATGTGAATCGGGCTCCGGAACGGGGCGGGAACCCGACGATCCGGCCCCGGGCCGAGTCGAGAAGAAAACCCGGAACGATCCCGCGGAAGATCGTTTCCCTTCCGGCCATTTTATGGTACAAAGCGGATGGGAGTCCAAAAAACGACCCTAACGCCGCCCCGACCGACACCGGATCAGGGGACCCGATTCCCAAACCCATCCACCATGATCATTCGGCAAGCATACCCATTCGACGCCAAGGGGATCGCGGAGGTCAGCGTCCAGAGCTGGCGGACCACCTATGACGGCGTTCTCCCCAGGGCCTTCCTGGCAAGGCTCTCCCCCACCGACCGGGAGTCGGCGTTCGGGGAGCGTCTCTCCTTCATCTGCGGCCCCACATCGGAGTTCGCCTACGTCGCGGAGGAGGAGGACCGAATCATCGGGTTCGCCTACGCCGGGGTCCGGCGGCCCGGCACGACCGAGTACGTCGGCGAGATCTACGCCCTCTACCTCCTGGAGGCGTACCAGGGCCGGGGCATCGGCGGGCGGCTGGTCTCCGCGGTGGTCCGCCATTTTCTGGCCAACGGCATCGACTCCATGATCATCTGGGTGCTCATCTGCAATCCCGCCTGCGCCTTCTATGAATCCCTCGGCGGCGGCATCGTCGCCCAGAGCGAGATCGATATCGGCGGGACCACGCTTTTGAAGGTCGCCTACGGCTGGAAGAACATCCGGTCCATCGCCCTTCCCGTGACCCCCTGAAGTCGATTGGAGCGTTTGAACATGGCCGATGTAGAGAAATTCCGGCGTATTGGCGTATTGTGGAGTGCGAAAATTATATTTTTCGCACCCGAATAGGCTGATCCCCCTTTTTTGGTGCGAAAAACGAAATTTTCGCACTCCTTGGTGTGACTCCCTTACCCGGTCAGATCGATGACGTGGGTGGAGCAGGAGATGCACGGGTCGTAGGCCCGGACGAGGATCTCCATCTGATGGGTGAGCCGGTCGGTCTCCGATCCGGCGATGGTCGGGACGTAGGCCCGGAGGTCCGCCTCCAGGTTGGCCAGGTTCTGGGCCGTGGGGATCACCATGTTGGCGTCGGTGCAGACCCCCGCCTCGTCGTAGGTGTAGTCGTGGATGAGCAGGCCCCGGGGCGCCTCCACGACGCCGACCCCCCGTCCGGCCCGGAATTCCGGCTCGGTCCGCTCCAGGGACGGGTCGATGCCCTTTTCCAGCAGGGACGCGATCAGTTTCGGCCCCTCTTCGATGCAATGGGCGCATTCCACGATCTGGGCGGCGGTGTTGAGGAAGGGGTTGTGGCGGGGCGGGTCGAGGCCGAGACCGGCCATCGTCTCCCGGGCCAGGGGGGAGAGCTGGTCGTGGTTGTTGTTGACCCGGGCCAGGGCCCCCACCATGAACTGGGGACGCCGGCACCGGGCGTGCTTGGCCGTGGAGTGGTCCACCACGTACTCCTCGATCACCTCCCGGTACGCCTCGGGCCCGGCGCGCCACCCCTCGCTGGACCGGATCTCCCCGTCGTAGAACCCGTAGTGGTCGGGATGGCGCAGGGCCACGTATTCCGTCTCGCGCCGGAAGTCGGGGACCGGGATCTCTTGGAAGGTCTCCACGGTCGCCCGAATGTCGGCTTCCGCGGCGGAAAGCCGCTCCTTCATCTCCTCCAGGCGTCTTTTGTCGTGGACGAAGGAGAACCCGCCGACGGCCATCCCCACGGGGTGGGTGTGGCGGCCGGCCACCGCGGCGCTCAGGTCGTATCCGAGCTTCTTGAGGCGCATGGCCCGCTCCACCATCTCCCGGTGGGTGGAGACCAGGGGGAAGATGCTGGGGACCCCGAAGAAATCGGGGGCCGCCAAAAAATAGATGTGGAGGATGTGGCTGCTGAGGACCTCTCCGTAATAGGCGATCCGCCGCAGCAGCTCGGTCTGGGGGGAGACGGCCACCGCCATGGCGCTCTCCGCCGCCTTGAGCGCCGCGCACCGGTGGCTCACGGCGCAGATGCCGCAGATCCGGGAGGCGAGATGGACCACGTCGTCGGCCGGCTGCCCCCGGAGGAAGACCTCGAAGAAGCGGGGCGCCTCCACCACGTCGAACCGGACCTCGACCACCTCCCCGTCCCGGATCTCGGCCACGATGTCCCCGTGCCCCTCCACCCGGGTCAGGTGGTGGACGTGGATGGTCTTATGTCCGGCCATGGCCGTACCCCCTCTTCTCCGTGCCGGGCCACTGGTTGTAGACCGAGAACTTCCGGCGCACGTCGTCCTCGGTGAGCCGATGTTTTTTCACCACCGCCGCCATGATGGCGTGGCGGTGTTCGTCGGTGAGCGCCAGGACCGCCGCCTCCAGGTGGTCCATGTCGAGAAGGCCCCGGCATCCCTGGCAGGGGTCCCCGTACCGGGTGCAGATCGCCTCGCACCCGCACCGGGTGACCGGCCCCAGGCAGACCATCCCCTTTTCATAGACGCAGAGGGTGTCGTTGCGTTTGCACTCCACGCAGACCGGCTGGTTCGGGGGCTGGTGCTCCTGGCCGGTCATCATCAGCTTGAAGACCGTCTCCAGCTCCGGCAGGCTCACCGGACAGCCGAGGATCTTGTAGTCCACCGGCACCACGGCGCTCACGGGCCGGGCCGCGATGGTGTCGATCTCGGCGGAGCGCTCCCTGCCGTAGACCATCGCCACCGCATCGCCCATGTGCCAGGAATTCTTGAGGGCGTTGTGGCAGGCGATGGAGGCGCAGGTGCCCAGGGTCACCAGGGTGTCGACCCGGGCCCGGATGTGCCGGATCCGGACGATGTCCCGTGACCGGGTGATGCTCCCCTCGCAGAAGGCGATGTCGTAGTCGTCGCTCGACGCGCTGGACGCCTCCCGCCATTCCACCACGTCCACATGGCCGAGGAGATCCAGGAGCCGCTCGTCCAGCTCCAGGACCGTGAGCTGACACCCCTCGCAGCAGGCGAAGTCGAAAAAGGCGACCCGGGGTTTTCGGCCCTTGGGTGTCACGGCGCCTCCCCCTGGGGTTCGGTTCCGCCCGGCTTCGGGCGCCCGGTCGACCCCTCCGGCTCCGGGGCCCAGGTCTCCCCCGCCTCGGGCCGCCGCAGGAGTTCCGAATACCGGAACACAGGGCCGTTCTGGCAGACATAGAGATCGTCGAGCTGGCAGTGGCCGCATTTTCCGATGCCGCACTTGAAGCGCCGCTCCAGGGAGAAGTAGATGTTCTCCGGGGAGAGCCCCTTTTCGAACAGGGACATGGCGATGAACCGGAACATCACCGGCGGCCCCACGGCCGCCGCCATGGTGCGGCCCGGATCGACCGCGATCTCCTTCAGGGGCTCGGTGATCACCCCGGTGCGGCCGGTCCATTCCGCGTCCGGCCGGTCCACGGTGACGTACAGCTCCACGCCGGGATCCTCGGACCAGGCCGCCACATCTTCGGGAAAGAGGATCGAGGAGGGGGTTTTGGCGCCTTGGACCACGATGAGCCGGCCGTACCGGTCCCGGTTGTCCCGGATGTAGTCGACCAGGGAGCGCAGGGGGGCCATGCCGATCCCGCCGGCCAGCACCAGCACGTCCCACCCCCGCATGGCGGTGACCGGAAAATGTCCCCGTCCGTAGGGGCCGCGGATCCCCACCCGGTCGCCGACCGAGAGCCCGTGGAGGGCCCGGCTGACGTTTCCCACCGGCTGGATGCACAGCTCGAACCGGTCGGGGCGGCTGGGGGAGGAGCAGACCGAGATGGGGGCCTCTCCGTATCCGAAGACCGAGACCTGGACGAACTGCCCCGGCCGGTGGCCCAGGGCCCGGCCGTCGGTCAGGGCCAGCTCCAGGAGCACCTCGTCGGCCATGGTCGCGGCCCGGGTCACCCGGGCCAGTTCCGGGACGTAGAACGCCTCGGTGGGGGCGATGAAGTGGCGGGTGGCCGGATGGGTCATGGGGCCGCCTCCGTCTTCCTCCATCGCCGGATCAGCCGGTTGGTGACGTCCACGATGTTGATGTCGGCCGCGCAGGCCCGGCTGCACCGCCCGCAGCCGGTGCAGTAGGGGCGGCCGAACTGCCGGTGGAGGTAGAGGAACTTCCGCCGCCACCGGTGGCGGAGCCGCTGCCATCTCTCTTCCCGGAAGTTGTGGCCGCCGGCCACCACCGCGAACTCGGGAAGCTGGCACGAGTCCCAGGTCCGCCGCCGGATACCCCGGGTGAGGTCGAGTTCCAGGTCGTCGGTGATGTCGAAACAGAAGCAGGTGGGGCAGGTGGTGTTGCAGGAGCCGCAACTGTAACACCGCTTTGCGGTCTCCTCCCAGATGTCGGCCATTTCCCCGGCCTCCAGGATGCGGGCCACCTGCTTGGGCGGGGCCTCCCAGGCGGCCGTGATGGCGTCCGCCTTCTTCCGGCGCCGGCCGGCGGCCGATTCCCGGTCCCCGTCCCGGACGGGCTCCGTATCGGCGCCTTCCAGCAGGGCCGCGCCCCGGTCGGTGTGGATCTCCACCAGAAAGCCGCGTTCCACGGGGGTCAGAAAGAGATCGCAGGGGGTTCGGGCAAAGGCGGCCCCCATGGTGTTGCAGAAGCAGTATTCGTCGGGCGTGCAGTCGACCCCGACGATGGTGGCCCGGTTCCGGTGGGTCCCCCACCGGACCTCGGCCGGTGGGTGGGCGTAGGCCCGGTCCAGGGCGTCCAGGGCCGCCAGATCGCAGGGGTGGACCCCCAGGAGCAGGAACGGGAAATCATCCCCCATGGGGGTGAGGACCGGCGGGTCTTCCAGGGAGAAGCGGAAAAGCGGTTCCAGGGGCGGAAAGAACGCCTTTTTGGGGGGGATCGTGGTGGTGGTGTAGTCCGGCGTGAAGGCTTCCGGGTCCGGCAGCCAGTCGAAATGGTGGAATCCGGGTTGATCCGGCCGCTCCCGGACCCCCATGACGGGCCGGTCCGCCATGATCTCCCCGATCCATCGGCGGAGGTTCGCTTCCGTGATGAGGCGTTCCTGTTCTTCCATCAGACCTGGGCGGACCCTTCGCCGTCCCCCTCCTCCATCTTCCGGCGAAGCCCCTCCAGCCGCCGGATGTGGTCCTTCTCCTCCTCGATGATTTCGGCCAGGGTCTCCGATTCCGAAGGTCGCAACACCCCTTCCATTCCCCGGTAGAATTCGATGGAGCGCCGTTCGAAGTCCAACGCCCAGTCGACGGCCTCTCCGGAGGAGGCCAGGGCCGATGCCTTCTCTTTCGCCGCCGCCGGATCATCGAAGACCCGGTCCCTGACGAAGCTGTCCACGTAGCTTTGGAGTTCCCCCCGGTAGCTCTCGGGGACGGATTCTTCGGGGACCCCGGACTTCATTTTGGAAAAGACCGCCTGATGGCGGTGCTCCTGGTCCGCCAGAAACGCGAAGACCTCCCGCTGCGCCGGATCGAGGCCCGAATCCAGGCAGGCCTCGTAGAAGGCCGCCCCCCGTTGTTCGATCCGCACGGCCATCTCCAGGATGTCACTTGCCCGAAAGAGCGCTTCTCCCATGCTTTCCCCCCTTCGATCCGCGGGTCCGCTTGCCACCGGACTCCTCGGGTATTACCATGTCCATAATCAGCCATCTTTGACGCAGCGAGGAAGATCCCATGTCCATGACCCAGGAACAACAGCTCCAGATCATCATCCACATCGTCCAGAAGCACGGATGCACCATCCAGGAACTCGACCTGGAAAAGAAGATCATCGATATCGACGGCCCCACGGAGGGGAAGATCAACTGCGCCATGGAGTTGGAGCAGCTCCTGGATGAGTGAGGATTTCCGTTTCTCCGCTAGGTTCCGAAGACGCCCACGATGGGCTCGCCGCACTCCGGGCAGGACTGGTCCGCCACCCGGTTCTCCTTCACGGTGTACATCCGACGGCGGATGAGCATCTGGGTACAGTTGGGGCACCGGGTGTCCACATCCCCGCGGCCCACGTTCCCCATGTAGATATACCGCAATCCCGCCTGCTTTCCCACCGAAAGCGCCGTCTCCATGGTCTCCATGGGGGTGGAGGCCGTCTCCGAGAACTCGTAGTCCGGATGGAACCGGCTGATGTGCCAGGGGATGTCCATGTCCACCTCGGCGATGAACCGGGCGATGTCCCCCAGCTCCGACCGGCTGTCGTTGACGCCGGGGATGATCAGGGTGGTGACCTCCACCCAGATGTCCAGCTCCTTCATGAGCCGAATAGAGTCGAGCACGGGCTCGAGGCTCCCGGCGCAGGTCTCCTTGTAGAAGGCTGTGTTGAAGGCCTTGAGATCGACGTTGCACCCGTCCAGATAGGGCCGGATGGTCTCCAGGGCTTCCGCCGTCATATAGCCGTTGGTCACAAAGACGTTGTGGAGCCCGGACTCCTTGGCCAGCCGTGCCGTGTCGTAGGCGTACTCGAAGAAGATGGTCGGCTCGGTGTAGGTGTAGGCGATGGAGAGGCATCCCTGTTCGATGGCCCCGCTCACGATGTCCTTGGGGGGCAGGGGGGTGCCGGAGAGCCGGCCGCCGCCCTTCAGGCTCTGGGAGATCTGCCAGTTCTGGCAGAACCCGCACTGGAAGTTGCACCCCATGGTGGCCACCGAAAAGGAGAGGCTCCCCGGCAGAAAATGGTAGAGGGGCTTCTTCTCGATGGGATCGACCCGCGCGGCAATGGAGACCCCGTATGCATGGGTGAAGAGCTTCCCTTCCCGGTTCTGGCGGACCCGGCACTTGCCGAACTTGTCGTCGGCGATGCGGCACCGGTGGCTGCACAGGCGGCAATCGACCTTCCCGTCGTCCCGGGCCTCATAGAGCATGGCTTCTCGGATCATGTGTTCGACGCGCCTCCTTCGTTGGGTTCGAATAAATTCGAGACCTTTCAACCATCAGCCTACCAGGTGACCGGGATGAGTCAATCGGGTCAAGACCCTATTTGAGGGTGGGGGATAGGCTCCCCTTGGAGCAACGCGGCGGGTTGGACGGACGGCGGAGGATCTCTTCCGCGAGCGATAAGGTGGCCTCCCTATTGGAAATCATCCATCTATATACTGTTTGATCCGACATTGTTTTACCAAACGGCCGTAACTTATTAATAATTAAGGATTTTTACATCTTTCGTCAAAAGCTTCATGTCATGAATTCTTGCTGTTGCAACAATGATGCGGTCTGCTGGATCTTTGTGAAAATTGCCCGGCAGCCCACAAGATTCAACATCCTATGGATCTCACTCACCATCATCCCCGCTGTTCCAAATTCACCTTCAAATTGAAATCCTTTCACGGCGTGATAGATATTCAATCACGCCGTGAAAGGATTTCAACCAAAAGCTGCGTTGGCCGCCTCACCCCGTATTCCGCAACCCCTGGGCGATCCCGTTCAGCGTGGTCCCCAGGATCCGGTCGATCCGCTCCCGGTCCGGGTGGTCTTCTTCCATCTCCTGCTTCCGGCGCAGGAGGTGGATCTGGATGAAGGAGAGGGGGTCGAGGTACGGGTCCCGGTGGAGGATGGCGGTCTGGAGCAGGGGCTGGTCCGCGATCAGGTAGCGGGTGTTCCGGATCTGGAGGAGCGCGTCCACGGTGCGGTGGAATTCGGCTTCCAGCTCCTCCCACAGGGCGGCGTGGCCGGGGGCCAGGGTCTCCACGTAGGTCCGGGCGACCGCCGGGTCGGTCTTGGCGCAGATCATCTCGATCTTGCCCAGCAGGTCGTCGAAGAAGCACCAGGCGTCGGCCATCTCCCGGAGGGTTTCGAGCCCTCCGGTCTCCTCGATGACCGTCGACAGGGCCGTCCCCACCCCGAGCCAAGCCGGCAGGTTGAGGCGGATCTGGGTCCAGCCGAAGACCCAGGGGATGGCCCGGATCGTCCCCATGGAGGCGCCCCCGCCCCGGTAGGCGGGCCGGGAGCCGAAGTGGACGTTGGCCAGTTCCTTGACCGGCGTGGCCGTCTGGAAGAGGTCGAACAGCCGGTCCCCCTCGTGGACATGCTTCCGGTAGACGGGCAGGGCCAGACTCACGAGCCGGTCCATCACCTCCCGGTTCCGTCTTTCCTCTTCCGGCGGGATGTCCCGGCACCAGTCGGTGAATGAGGCCATCAGCGTGCCGGTCACCATCCGTTCCATGTTGTACTCGGCCATGGGGAGAAAACCGTATTTCTGGCTGATCACCTCCCCCTGCTCGGTGATCTTGATCCGGGCGTCCAGGGTATGGGGCGGCAGGGCCGAAAAGGCCCGGAACACCGGCGATCCGCCCCCGCGGCCCACGGTGCCGCCCCGGCCGTGGAAGAAGGTGACGGAAATCCCCGCCTCCCGGCAGATGGCGGCGAGGGTCTCCTGGGCCCGGTAGAGGGCCCAGGAGGCGGGCATCAGGCCGGCGTCCTTGCTGGAGTCGGAATAGCCGATCATGATCTCCTGGCGCATGCCCCTGGCCCGGAGCTGCCGCTGGTAGGCCGGATCCCCCAGCAGATCGCGCATGAGATCGGGGACCCCTTCCAGGTCCGCCAGGGTCTCCAGCAGGGGCGCCACGTCGAGGCGGGACCGGGGGGGATCGGCGGCCAGGTCCAACAGGTCGGCCTCCCGGGCCAGGAGCAGGACCCGGAGGATGTCCTCGGCGGCGTGGGTCATGGAGATGATGTAGGTGGATGCCGCCTTCTCGCCGAGTTCCGACTGGAGCCGCCGGATCACCCCGAAGACATCGGCGGTCGTCCGGGTTCGGTCCGAAAGGGGCAGGTGGGAGCCGATGATCGGCCGGCGGCCCAGCAGCTCCTTGCTCAGCCGGGCGGCGTCCATGGGCGCCATCTCCACCGTTTCGCAGATCTCGTCCAGGGCCTCGGCGTGGACGCTCGCCTCCTGGCGGATGTCCATCACGTAGCCGTGGAAGCCGTGGATCTTGAGACAGGTGAGCAGGGGATCGAGGAAGGTCCGGATCGAATGGTTTGCTCCCACGCCGGCCAGGGTGTCGCGGACCAGATCGAGATCCGCTTCGAAGGCCGCGGCATCGGGGTAGGCGAGGGAGGTCTCCTCCGTGGATTCGCCGGCGATCCTCCGGCGGGTGGCGGCCAGGCGGGCCTTCATGAAGTCGAGCTTGATCCGCAGGGGCTCCCGCTTGTTCCGGTCCCGGTCCGTCTCCCGGAGGGCGGGGAAACGGTCCCGGTCGGCGGAGAGCGATGCCGTGAGGGATTCCGGCGGCGATTTGATCCGGGTCGACAGGGAAAGGGCCTCGATGAGGTCCCGGAGTTTTTCAACATAGAGACGGAGCACCGTGTCGGCGGTCCACCGGGCCGCCTCCAGGGTCACCTCCGGCGTCACGTGGGGGTTGCCGTCCCGGTCGCCGCCCACCCAACTGCCGATGCGAACCAGGGGCGGCACCGCCAAAGGCTCGCCGAAGACGGACAGGAAGGCGCGGCGGATCGACCTGGCCACGGCGATGTCGAGTTCCAGGAGCCGGTGTTCCAGATACCAGAGGACGTTGCTCACCTCGTGCATGACCGAGGGGCGGTCCACCCGCACCTCCGCCGTGAGCCAGAGCATCTCCACCTCGGCCTCCAGGGCGTCCTCCAGCTCCAGACGTTCGGCCGGAGCGGCCTCGTCCAGGGCGAGGAGTTTCTCCGCCACCCGGGCCTGGAGGTCGAGAACCGTATGGCGGGTCGCCTCCGTGGGGTGTGCCGTGAACACGGGCCGGACCTCCATGCGGTCGAGAAAACCGGCCACGGTATCGGCGTCGTTGCCCGCCGCCTTCAATCGGGCCATGGCCCACCGGTAGGTGCCCGGCTCGGGATCGGCGTCGGCCCCCTTGGCCTCGTCACGGTGCATCCGGAACTGGTAGACCTGCTCCGCCGTGTTGATGAGCATGAAAAAGAGCGTGAAGGCCCGGGCCACGGTGCCGGCGGCGTCCAGGTCCAGGTTCGCGACGATCTCCAGCAGCCGGTCGATCTCCGGGGCGTCCGCCTCCCCCTCCCGCCGGGCCCGGCATTCGGTGCGGAGGCGCTCCACCGCCTGGAAGCAGGTTTCGCCCTCCAGGCGCCGGATGACCCGTCCCAGGGTGGAGGCCAGAAGCCGCACGGTCTCATGCAGGGGCTGGTCGTCCTCGTGATCGGAGTGGGGGGGGAGAATCGGCATGGTTAGATCCGGGGTTTGGCGGGATATGAGTTCTCGATAAATTTCTGCAGGGCCTTGGGCGCGAACGCGGCCAGAAGGAAGGCAGTGGTGATGTAGACGCCCTCGTTGCTGGTGGTGTTCGCGTCCGTCAGGCTCATCCATCCGAACCAGATACTGGCAAGGAGCGCGATGAAGCTCATCAGCCGCATCATCGATCTCTTTCCCTGGTCATCGGTCAGCAGCCCCGTGGTCTTGTTCTTTACCGGGGGGTTGGATGTTTCCGCTTGCTCGCTCATTGAGGTCTCCTTTCCATTTTCGTATTGGGAAGGGGGAACGTCGCTATGGCATTCATACCACCAACCGCCGGTCGATACAATGGCCGACGTGACGCCGGAGGACGGAAGGCCGCTGGATGGCGTTCCTTTTCCCGCCTTTCACCCCCGCCGCAGCGCCCTGAAAATCCTTGCCGACCGGCTCGGGTGGAGGAGATGGGCCATCAGCCAGCCGTAGGTCTTCTCCCCCCGGATGATCCGGAGAAGGTTTCCGGCGGATTCGACGCCGAACCGGTTCAGGAGGGCCCGGCAGGCCCCCGGCGAGCCGTAGACGGTTCGGGCCATCCAGCCGGCCAAGCAGGTCTCCCGCCGGAGACCCCAGCGCATCTCCCGGCCGTAGGCGGGCAAGGCACCCTCGTCCCCGGCCAGGGCCCCGGCCACGGCGTCGGCCGCCAGCCGGGCTCCTTTGAAAGCGAAGTAGAGCCCCTCCCCGGTGAGGGGATCGGTGATCCCGGCGGCGTCCCCCACCACCAGGCCGGCGGGGCCGGCGAAACGGCTCGTGATGTCCGGTCCATGGGGGATGGCGTGTCCCTTGAGGGTCCGGATCTCCGGATGGCCGCCGATCTTCTTTGACGCGATATATCCGTGGAGAGCCGGTCTCAGTCTCCGGGGATCGCCGGAAGCGGTGAGCACCCCCATGGAGAGGTGCTCCGCCTTGGGAAAGAGCCACCCGTACCCGCCCAGCGCCGGAAGGAAGTCGAAGTGGGCCTCCCCATGGAACGGAGCGGCGATGTTCCGGCGCCTTCCGTGGAGTTCCGCCTCCAGGGCCCACATCCGGCGGGTCCCAACGCGGAGCCCCAGTGTCCGCCGGACCCTCCCGCCCGCGCCGTCGGCGCCGATCAGCAGCCGGGTGGTTACCCGCCCCTTGGGCGTTTCCACCCGCAGGTCCCCCGGCCGTCCGGAAACGGAACGAAACGGCGTCCCGTCCCGCACAACGGCCCCGGCCGATTCGGCCCGCCGGACCAGCCGGTGGTCGAACCGGTCCCGGGAGACCAACGCCAGAAACGGGGAGGGGAGACGTCTCCGGGCCACGGCCCGGCCGTCCACCCCCAGGTGGAAGGTGTACGACCGGTCCTCGATCACCTCCGCTGGATCGAAGGGCAGCAGGGCCAGGGCCCGGGGCGTCAATCCCCCGCCGCAGGCCTTGTACCTGGGCAGCCGGCGTTTCTCCAGGACCAGGGGGCGGATCCCCCGGTTCGCAAGCAGCTCCGCGAGGAGGGCCCCGGCGGGCCCGGCCCCCACGATCACCGTGTCGAAGGTCTCCAATTCGGTTCGATCCTCTCCTTTCCGGCCCCATTATGGCCCAGGGCCCTCCGGGAATCAAGGCCGCGGATCGCCGACGCCCCCGGTCCCGCGGCCGAATTCCCGACCGCCGGCGGACCGAGGCCCCAAACG
Organism: uncultured Desulfobacteraceae bacterium; assembly: GCA_964431545.1. GTDB lineage: Bacteria > Desulfobacterota > Desulfobacteria > Desulfobacterales > JAABSP01 > CAYSLC01. Next base: position 12,664 of record CAYSLC010000094.1, read on the forward strand.
TCCCTTGACACGATCCGATTTTACAGTAGAGTCTCGTTCCCGGGGGCGGTTCCATCTCCCACAGGGCCCCACAGGGAGGGGAGCCCCCCGAAGACCGCCCCCCGCCCCCTCCGCCCACCGTGACGACCAAGAAGGGAAACGCCGCATGGAGCGATTTCGAAACATGAAACTGGGAACCCGGCTGGTGCTGGCCGTCTTCTGCATCCTGCTGATCTCCTTTGTGGTGGTGATGGCCCGTCAGTTCACCGGGCTCAAGGCGGCCCACCTCTCCGGCGCGGTGGACCGGTCCCGGGCCATCACCGCCTATTGTGAGGAGATCCGGCAATTCGTCAGCGACCTGCGGGACCGGAACGCCTTCGACGAACCCCTGCTGCGGGCCGATTTCGACGAGAGCCTCGCCGGGAACGTCGCCTATCACCGGACGAGCCTTTACATGACCATCCCCGTGGTGGCCGCCTGGACGGCGGCCCGGAGCAAGGCCGAGGAGCTGGGATACAGGTTCCGGGTTCCCCGGAATCAGCCCCGGAACCCGTTGAACGAGCCCCGGCCCGGCCTGGAACGGGCGGTGGTCGATTACATGGAGGGCAAGGGGGATCTCGCCGGCATCGAGGCGGCCGGGGGCCGGATCGTCTTCCCGGAGGAGCCGGAACGGGCCGCCGAAATGGGGGAGATCGGCGTCGTCCATACGGGGATGGAACGTGCCAACGACGCCGAAGGGGGCGGGATCCGCCCGGTGGACGCGGTCCGGTTCTTCCGGGCCATCCGCCTCACGGAGGACTGCCTCTCCTGCCACGGAACCCCCAAACGGGAACGCGACCCCTTCGGCTTCGCCAAGGAGGGGTGGAAGGCGGGGGAGATCCACGGGACCTTCGAGATCATCAGCCCCCTCGGCCGGATGCGCCGGGAACTCGCCGGTTCCCTGCGAAGGGACATCCTGACGGGGCTCCTTGCATTGGGGACGGCCGCGCTTCTCATCACGATCCTGCTCAGATTTCTCTATGTCCGGCCCATCCGACGGGTGGAGGGGTTCGCCCGGCGGGTCGGGGAGGGGGATTTCACCGGAAGCGTGGACGTCGCCGGAAAGGGGGAGATCTCCGTGATGGCCGGCCACCTGAACGACGCGATCGGGGGCATCGTCCGGATCCTCAAGCGCCTCTCCGACACCTCCGGCACCCTCCATTACGCCTCGGAGGAACTCGCCGGGATCTCCGACCGGATGGCGGAGGCATCCGAGGGGTTGCGGGACCGATCCGAGGCGGTGGCGTCCACGGCGGAGGAGATCTCGGCGGGGACAGACTCCGTGGCCGCGTCGGCGGAGGAGGCCGGGGCCGGGGTCGTCCAGATTGCGGCGATGGCGGAAGAGATGTCCTCCCAGGTGAAAAACGTCGCCGATTTTGCGGAAAAGACCTCCGAAAAAGTCCGATCCCTGGCGGAGACCGGCGGGGAGATGGCCGGGTCGGCCCAGACCGTGGCCGCGGCCCTGGAGGAGATGACCGCCTCCCTGAACGAGGTGGCCGGAAACACGGCCGCCGCCGACAGGATCTCCCAGGACGCCTTCCGGATGGCCCAGGATGTCCGGTCCGGGATGTCCGCCCTGTCGGGGGCCTCCAGGGAGATCGGAAAATTCGTGGAGATCATCAAAAAGATCTCGGATCAGACCAATCTCCTGGCCCTCAACGCCGCCATCGAGGCGGCCGGGGCCGGGGAGGCGGGCAAGGGGTTCGCCGTGGTTGCCGGGGAGGTGAAGGATCTGGCCGGCCGGGCCGCCGAGGCCACCCAGGAGATCACCGGCAAGGTGGAGACCATCCGCTCCCGCATCGGCGGCTCCGTGGACGCCGTGGCGGAGATCGGCGCCATCATCGAGAAGGTCGCCGACATCAACCGCTCCATCGCGGTCTCCGTGGAGGAGCAGTCTGCAACCGCCGCGGACATCACCCGGAATGTGGCCCGGAACGCGGACCTGGCCAGGGAGGTCTCCCAGGTCTCCACGGACTCCAGCCGGCTCATGGACGACGTGGCCAAGGCGACCGGAGAGATCTCCGCCTCCGCCGGGGAGGTCTCCAAGAGCGTCGCCGAAATCTCCACCTCGGTGACCGACATCGCCCGGATCACCGCCGAGGCGGCGGCCGGGGTCACGGAGATCGCCGGCGCCGTCGGGGAGGTCCGGACCTCCTCCGGGTGGATCGCCGCCGGGGCCGCCATCACCCGGCGGGCCTCCCACGACGTGTCGGAGATCTCCCGGAACCTCGCCGGGATCGTCTCTTCGTTTCAAATGGGGGAGGAGAAGTTCGACATCGGAAGGGTCAAATCGGCCCATCTGGTCTGGCGATCCCGCCTGGAGGGGCTGCTGCGGGGGGCCGAATCCCTCGCCATGGAGGAGGTCGTCTCGGACCACGACTGCGAGTTCGGCAAGTGGCTCTACGGGCCCGAGGGGCTGCGGCACAGGGAAAATCCCCACTACCCGGAGATCGAAAAGGAGCACAAGAAGATCCACGACCTGGCCCGGGAGGTGGTGCGGCTCCAGCAGGAGGGGCGGGTGGAAGAGGCCGAAGAGCGCATGGAGCGGTTCGAATCGGCCCGGGCCGCCATGTTCAGGGAGCTGGAGGCGTTCTACATTGAATAAGGCCGGGGGGCGCCGCCTATCCTTCCGCGAGGGGAACGACCCCCTCGGGGTCCACGGCCCACCGCTTCACCACCCGCCGTGATTCTTCGGAATAGAGGTGGGCCCCGGTCCTGTGCGGCGGCTGCATCGCCCTGGAAACGGCCGCGAGGATCGCCTCGGCCTGGGCCACGCTGTTGACGGCTTCAATGGGATCGGGGCCGTCGCCGGGTTCCCAGTCGTAGAATTCAAGATTCATCGTCTTTTTCCCGATTGTTCCGCTGTTCCGTTATGGTCGACCATCCCCCGGCGTCGATCCGCTCCCGGATCGCGCCGGCCGTCTCCTCCACGATCTCCACGCCCCCGGTCCGGGCTTCCAGGGTCTCCAGGAGGTAGGCGATCCATTCCGCCATCTCCCGCCGGTCTTCCAGCCGCAGAAGCATGTTGGCCGCATCGTCCATGGCCACCGCCATGTCGGAGGCGCTGGGGCGCCCCGTCATCTCGACGCTCTTGCTCGCCAGCTCCATCTCGTCGGACTCGGCGATCAGCCGGCCGATCTCCTCCGCCATATCCTCATAAACGTCTTCCGACTTTTTCTCCTCGTTTTCCATCGGTCCCGCGCCTCCGTAATCCGGCGATAACCCGCTCGATCCAGGCATAAAGGACCGGCCGATTCTCCGGTGTTGGGATTCTTCCGGGCAGCTCTCCCGGTTCCCATGGAGATACCCCAACTCTCTTTTTTCGTCAATGGAACTGTGATCAGCCATGCTTGGTGAGGTCTCCAGGATCGCCTCGCACTCCTCGGGCGCGGGCAGATGGTAGGTCCGCCACCGCTCCAAAAGCTCCCGGTGATCTTCGGGCGTATCCAGGTCGAAGAGGATGTTTCGATCCCAGACATCCACGGAGAAGGAGGGGGTATCGCTGGAATCGAAGAGCCCGCGCAGGCCGCCGGGGCCGTCCCACCGGGCGATCTCTTCGATCATGGCGGCCGGCAGCAAGGGGGGGTGGCCCCGTTCCCCCCGGAAGCAGGGGTGGAGCACCGCGCCCCCCGCGCTCGGATGCTCTTCGTGGGCCGCCATGAGCCGCCGGAGGGTGTCGGGCCGCACCAGGGGGATGTCGACGGGCATGACGAAGAATCCGGTCCGATCCGGGGACACGTGACGGGTCCCGGCGGCCACCGAGGTGAACATCCCCCGGCGGAAGTCGGGATTTTCCACCGCATGGACCCCCAACCGATCCAGCACCGGCGAGACCTCCTCCCGCCGGTGGCCGACCACGCAGTGGATCTCGGAGATGCCGCAGCCATGGAAGATCGAGACCACGTGTTCGATCAGGGGGCGGCCCCCCAGATCGAGGAGCGGCTTGAACCGCCCCAGGCGGGAGGAGAACCCGGCGGCCAGGAGGATGGCGGCGAAGGGAACCGCTTTGGTCCGTTCGGGACCTCCCCTGTTCACCGTCCGGCTCCTCCACCCGTGATCGTCTCCCAGAATCCCCTGGGGGACAGGATCCGCATCGATCCGATCCGGGCCAGTTCCAGCAGTTCCTTGTCGCCGGTCACGAAGCATTCGGCCCCGGCATTTACGGCCGTGGAGAGGATGGGGATGTCGTCCGGGTCGTCGATTTCGATATTGACGGGACGGGTCTCCCCGGAGAAGACGGCGTCCTGGCGGAGAACCGCCATGAACTCGGAAATGATCTCCTCCGGCACGCCGATCTTTGTCCGCAGGATCCGCTCCAGCTCCCGGAGCAAGGGATCTGAAATGACAAGCTGGTGGGAGACCAGGACCTCGCGGACCACGTCGGCGCACATGCCCCGGGTGGCGACGGAGCCGACCAGGACGTTGGTGTCGAGAAAGACCCTCACGAAAACCGGGAGAAAATGTCCTCGTCCGTCAGAAACCCCCGGGCCTCGGCAAACGGCATCACCTTTTCCCGGATCTCCTCGAACTGCTCCAGGCGGAGCTGCCGTCTGAGGGCCTCCCGTGCAATGGCGCTCCGGTTCTTCCCCGATCGCCGGCTCGCCTTTGCGAGCAGACCGGCGAGTTCGTCGTCCAATCGAATGGTGAGGCTCGATGTCTTCATGTCCGACATTGTAGGACATGCCGGCGGGACGGTCAAGTTGCGATCCGCCCGATTGCGATCTCACCGGTCCATCCGAAGGCCAGGACGAGGCTCATCCCCGTTCCGCTTCCTCTCTTTCGAACCATGGGACATGGCCCTTCACCACGCTAGAGGCTCTCGGCCAGCGCCAGCATGTTCTTGTTGACCGCCACCTGGTAGGTGGGGTGGGTGAGGTCCGGCCGACCCTCGTCGAAGGGGATGTAGACCAGCATGTAGCGTCGGCCCCGGATCTCGATGCCGGGCAGAACACGGGTCAGGTTCCGCCGGGGTTTGAAGAATCCCGCGAGAACGGTCTTGAGGCTCTCCACCGCCTCGGACACCGGCAGGGTGACGGAATAGATCCGTCCCTTGGGGGCCTGGGGAACCTCCCTTTCCAGCGGCTGGTTCATGGTCAGGGTCGTGCCGATGCGGAGGAAGGCGCCGGGCGGAAGTTTGAAGGCGGGGGTCCAGAAGAAGAAATCGGTCTCCTCCCACTCCGGCCGGGGCACCTTGGGCAGGTTGGCCACCCGGATCAGGTCGGCGTAGGTGGCGAGGTCGATCCCCGACACCTCGGCCCGGATCCGCCAGAAGGGCAGGTAGGCGAGGTCCCCCTTCCGCCCCGGAAAGTGGACGAAGGGCATCTTCTCCAGGGCGGTCCGGCCGGCGGCCCACCCTTTGCCGCAGTTTCGGCAGACGAGCACCAGGGAGGCCCGGTCCCCCTGGAGGTCCCACCCGCAGTGGGGGCAGAGGGCGGCCACGAAGCGGATCACCGATTCCGGGGTGTCGTATTCCAGGGATTCGATGGCGTCGGGCGCCGTCTTGTCCCAGGCCACCGGGCGGTTGACGATGGCGTCGTGGAGCCGGTCCTCATGGTGGTAGTAGGGAGAGTAGATGAGGCTCAACGCCTCCCCCACCAGGGCCTGGTGGATCACCTTTCGCCTGCTGTGGCCGGCGAACCGCTCCTCGAAGAGGTCTTTCACCTGGCCGAGGGAGAACTCGGGCCGGATGAACCGGCCCTTCATCTTTCCGGAGAGGAAGCGGAGCTTCTGGGACTGGCTCCGCAACCCCACCGAGACGGGGAACATGGGAACGTCCGCGGCCCGAAGGCTGGCGTCCACCACCCGATGCTCGGTCTCCTCGCCGAAACAGGTGAAGACGGACCCCCGGCACCGCCAGTAAGGAAAGTAGAGAAGCTGCGCACCGTCCGGCGCGTTGTGGGGCAGGACGTACTGGAAGAACCCCTTGCCGAGGAGATAGGAGTTGACCCGGCAGAAGGGGCAGGCGAAGAGCCGGTCGGTCTCCTCCAGGGTGGCCGGGGCGCCGCACTGGGGGCACTTGTGTTCGATCTGGTAGACGGTCATGGAACCTCGCTCCCCCGCATTCGGCCGACGTCCCCGAAGATGGTCCGTCTTTCATGGAGCGGTCGACCGGATCGGATCGATTCGGTTTACGCCATCCCCCCGTTGGCCCGGAGGACCTGGCCGTTGACCCAGCCGCCCCGGGGGCCGGCCAGGAAGGCGACCACGTCGGCGATGTCCTCGGGCCGTCCCAGCCGCTTGAGGGGGGCCATCTCGGCCATGCGCTGTTTGGTCTCCTCGGTCTTGCCCTGGTTGAAGAGGTCGGTCTCCACCGGCCCCGGGGCCACGGCATTGACCGTGATGTCCCGCCCGGCGAGTTCCTTGGCGAGGATCCGGGTAAAGAGTTCCACCGCCGCCTTGGTGCCGGCGTAGACGGCGTATCCGGGCAGGGCCATGGGGATCACCGTGGTGGAGAGGGTGATGATCCGGCCGCCGTCGGTGATCCGCCGGGCCGCCTCCCGGAGGACCATGAAGGTGCCCCGGGCGTTGACGGCAAAGAGGCTGTCGAACTGCTCGTCGGTGGTCTCGGCGATGGACGGGCTGTCGGACAGGGCGAGACCGGCGTTGCTCACCACGATGTCGATCCGGCCGAACCGGCCCACTGTCTCGGTGAAGATCCTTTGAACGTCGGCGGAGAGGCCCACGTCCCCCTGGACCAGGGCCGCCCGGCCGCCGTTCTTCTCGATGGTGTCCACCGCCGATCGGCCCTCCTCCACATTGTTCCGGTAGTTGACCACCACCGAAGCGCCTTCCCCGGCCAGCCGGAGGGCGACGGCCCGACCGATGCCTCGGGAGGCGCCGGTGACGATGGCGACTTTATCCTTGAGCGGGGGCATGGGGACTCCTTTCCGATCCTTTTCGAGATCTCCGTCGTAAAATAGGGTTCAGGCCGCACTGGAAAGGTGTTTGCTATTACGTCGACCTTGCCGATTCCGTGGTGTTCATACCAATGATATTCATACAAATCCCCATCAATGTCAAACGCCGGCGTGCCGGTCGGGCAGCCGTTGGGGAGTCACAAGAATGAAAACTACCCGCGACCCGGCTTCATCGTGACGTCAAAATTTTATCATAAACAAAACGGCGGGGATCTTATTTTGTTGTAACTCCCGAACACCAAGGAGTGCGAAAATTTCGTTTTTCGCACAAAAAAGGGAAAATAGCCCATTCGGGTGCGAAAAATATAATTTTCGCACTCCAATACGCCGAAATTTGATGGAAGTCGAGATCGACCATGTTCAAACGGTCCCCCCATACCGCTTTTGTCAGTCCGGACCTGATGGGGTGACCTCCAAATCGGTTCCGACGTCAATCAAAAAGATCGAGCTGGACGTGGGCCTTTTTGACCTGTTTCCCGGCCGACCGCTCCCGGATGAGGAGGCGCTCCTCGATGTCGGCCACGAAGGGGGAGATCTCCCGGTCGAGGGT
>CAYSLC010000095.1:0-19949 GCA_964431545.1 uncultured Desulfobacteraceae bacterium
TGGAGAAAAAGGCGAAGGCGGCACGGAGGCCGCCCCCGAAACCTTGACGATCCCTTGGCGCATCCCCATCATTTGCAGTTGGGCATTCCATACGGGAACCGGAAGAAACGGTCGAGAAAAAGGAGCCATGGATGGCAACAGAGAACGACATCGTCCTCATCCACTTCGAAGACAGTCCCATGACCTTCGCCCGGATCGAGGAGATCCACCCGGACGTCAAGAAGGACTGGTACCACGTCAAGCTGCTCATCCTGCAGGTCCCGCTCCAGGTGGTGACCTGGATCCTGCGCGACATCTATATCGACGGCGAGGAATTCACCATGGGCGGAAAGCGGATGCGGATGGAACGGGTGGTCTGTCCGGACCCACCCGAGGAGAAGGGTGCCGGCGACGCCGGTCCCTCCGGCGGGCCACCGGAGGCGCCTTCCGGAGAGGAGCCCCCCCAGGAACCGGAGGAGACCGCCAAGGTCATCTCCTTCGACCCCCGGAAAAAATAGCCTTCATGAAGATCGGCTCGGTAAGACTGGTCAACAACCTCATCCTCGCCCCCCTGGCGGGGATCACCAATCTCCCCTTCCGGCTCCTGGCCAAGGAGGCGGGGTGCGGGCTGGTCTGTTCCGAGATGATCAGCGCCAAGGGTCTGGTCCACGGCTCCCAGCGCACCCTGGGGATGCTGGAGAGCGCTCCGGAAGAGCGGCCGCTTTCCGTCCAGCTCTTCGGCGCCGACCCGGCCGTCATGGCCGAGGCGGCCCGGATCGCCGAAACGGCCGGCGCGGACCTCCTCGACATCAACTTCGGCTGCTCGGTCAAGAAGATCACCAAGACCGGGGCCGGAGCGGCCCTGATGAAGGAGCCCGAAAGAGCGGAGGCGGTTATTCGGGCCGTCCGGGGGGTGGTGCGGATCCCGCTGACCATCAAGCTGCGCAGCGGCTGGGATGCCTCGGGGGATCAGGCATTGGAAACGGCGCGGATCGCCGAAGCCGAGGGGGTCGATGCCGTGACCGTCCATCCGAGGACGGCGCGTCAGGGCTTCCGTGGATGCGCCGACTGGTCCATCATCGGCCGGGTCAAAGCGCGTATCCGCCTGCCGGTGATCGGCAACGGCGACATCACCGGCCCCGAGGACGCGGCCCGGATGCTCCGGGAGACCGGATGCGACGGGATAATGATCGGGCGGGCCGCCGTGGGGAACCCCTGGATCTTTGCGGCGGTCTCCGCCCATCTGGATGGAAGGGCCCCGGCGTCCGCCGCCACCCCGGAGGCGCGCTTTGCCGCCATGGAGAAATATCTGGACGCCTCCATCCGGTACTTCGGGGAGGCCCACGCCTGCAGGATGATGCGCAGCAGGCTCGGGTGGTTTTCCAAGGGAATGGCCCACGGAAGCCGGTTCCGGGAATCGATCAAGCGGATCGCTTCCCGGCGGGAGGCCCTGGAGCGGATCGCCGACTTCCGGGAGGCCCTTATCCGGGAAACGCCGCCGTCACCTTGGTCGTGATCCCCCCTCGCGGCGTGAACTCTCCGGTCACCGCCATCCGTTTGGGGGAGAGCACGGACGTCAGATCGTCGAGGATCCGGTTGACCAGGTGCTCGTAGAAGATCCCCACGTTGCGGTATTGCAGGAGATAGAATTTCAGCGACTTCAACTCAATGATGTGTTCCGCCGGCGTGTACCGGATGGTAACGGATCCGAAATCGGGCAGACCGGTCATGGGGCAGACCGAGGTGAACTCCGGCTGGGTGATGGTGATCTCGATCTCCCGCCGGCCCCGGTACTGGTATTCGATGGGCTCCAGGACATCCGCGCGGACCGCGTCGGGATGCTCGCTCACCTGGGGGATCCGTGGATCGGTTGTCTCGGACATAGGGTCGTTCTCCGGTGCTTTTCTCGTTTTGCTTGACACTCAAAAATCGCTCCTCTATTATACCGGTTTGATCAGAAAAGCAATCCTTCACAGCCCATTTGGAGCCGACGGATCACCAGGACGACCAGGAAGACACCGATGAAGGCGATCGACATCACCCTATCCCCGCTTTCCTGGCTGGGCAGTTTTACGTTATTTCTCCTGAGCGAGATGGGCAGGATCGCCATCTTCTTTGTCCGGGGACTGCTGCTCATCTTCACGTACCCCTTCCACATCGCCAGGCTCATCGAACAGGTCTATTTCATCGGCGCCAAGTCGATCTTCGTGATCTGCCTCACCGGCGCGTTCACCGGCATGGTCCTGGGGCTCCAGGGGTACTACACCCTGGTGAAGTTCGGCTCCGAGGGAATGCTCGGCCCCGCGGTGGGCCTCACCCTGATCCGGGAGCTGGGTCCCGTGCTGTCGGCGATCATGATCACCGCCAGGGCCGGATCATCCATGGCCGCCGAACTCGGCATCATGCGGATCTCCGAGCAGATCGACGCCCTGGAGACCATGGACATCAACTCGGTGGAATTCCTCTTCAGCCCGCGCCTTGCGGCCTCCCTGCTGAGCTTTCCGCTGCTCACCTCCCTCTTCGACGTGGTGGGCATCTTCGGCGGGTACCTGACCGGCTCCGTCCTTCTGGGGATCAACTCCGGCGTCTACTTTTCCCATATGGCGTCGAGCATCATCATGGACGATATCACCGGAGGATATATCAAATCGCTGGTCTTCGGCGCCCTGGTGGCGACCATCTGCTGCTACCAGGGATACTATACCCACATCCGGAAGGAGGGCTTCGGCGCCAAGGGGGTGGGGCAGGCGACCACCTCCGCCGTGGTCTTCTCTTCGGTGATGATCCTGATCTCCGACTACGTGATCACCTCTTTTCTCCTGTAAGCGCACCATGAGCGAACCTCTGATCCGATTCGAAAACGTGCGGAAAGCCTTCGGCGACAACCAGGTGCTCGACGGCATCGGCTTCTCCATCCACAAGGGGGAGATCACCGCCATCATCGGAAAGAGCGGCGGGGGGAAGAGCGTCCTTTTGAAGCATGTCATCGGTCTGCTGGAGCATGATGAAGGGACCATCCTCTTCGAGGGAAGACCCATGTCCGACATGAAGAAGGCCGAACGAAGGGCCCTCAAGCGTCGGTTCAGCTACATGTTCCAGGGATCGGCCCTCTTCGACTCCATGACCGTCTTCGAGAACATCGCCCTGCCGTTGAAGGAGAAGACCCGTCTGTCCAAGGAGGAGATCCGGAAAAAAGTTCGGGAGGTCCTCGACAACCTGGACCTGACCGATATTGACCGGAAATATCCCTCCCAGCTCTCCGGGGGAATGAAAAAACGGGTGGCCCTGGCCCGGGCCCTGGTGACCGACCCGGAGATCGTTCTCTTCGACGAACCGACCACCGGCCTCGACCCCATCCGGAAGAACGCCGTCCACAGCATGATCTCCGACTATCAGCAGCAGTTCGGCTTCACGGCGGTCATCGTCAGCCACGAGATCCCGGACATCTTCTACATCTCCCAGCGGATCATCATGCTCTACGAAGGAAAGATCATCTTCGAGGGCCCCGCCCAGGACCTCGTCTCGGTGAGCGATCCCGTGGTCCAGCAGTTCATCCAGGGCATGGAGAGCCGGCACGACGAACTGACCGGAATGGCCCCCAGATTCCAGGGGGAGAAGCGGTACCAGGAGGAGATCGCCCGCATGCGCCGGCACCAGAACGCCTTCTCCGTCATCCTCCTGTCGGTGGAGAGCCATAATCAGGCCAATCAGACCCTCAAATACTGGGCGGACCAGACGGCGCTGAAAAACTTCGCCGTCCAGATGCGGCGCCACCTGCGGGTGACCGACATCTGCTCGCGGTACGGCCTCAACAAGCTCATGGTGATCCTTCCCAACACCACGCTGGACCAGGCCCAGGAGGTCTGTGCCAAACTGGCCAGCGAGATGAAATGCGGCCAGGGGACGGAACTCGATCCCGAGGGTCGCAACTGCTTCACGGTCACGGCGGGGATCGCCGAAGCCCAGACCGAAACGTCCCTGGAGCAGGTGATCACGAGCGCGGAGAGCAGCCGTGACAAATTTTACCAATTTCGGATCGAATAGCGGGAGGCCGGAATGAAGAAGCGGTCGGTGGAAGTCGTGGTGGGGATCTTTGTCCTGGTGGGGCTGCTCTGTGTCGCCTATCTGACCATCAAACTCGGCCGGATGGAATGGTTCGGAGAGGGGTACTACAACGTCGACGCCCGATTCACCTCCGTCACCGGGCTCACCACCGGCGCCCAGGTGGAGATCGCCGGGGTTCAGGTGGGGAAGGTCTCCGAAATCACCCTCGATCCCGAGATCAAGATCGCGAGAGTGACCATGAAGATCCAGGAGGCTGTTCAGCTATCCGAGGATGTCATCGCCTCCATCAAGACGTCGGGGCTGATCGGGGACAAGTATGTCGCCCTCACCCCCGGCGGGGCCGAGGAGACCATCCCCGCGGGCGGCACCATCGTGGAGACCGAGGCGGCGGTGGATATCGAATCCCTCATCAGCAAGTACGTGTTCGGCAGCGTCGAATGATCTTTTTTCCCAACAACACCGGTTCAACACCGGTTCAACATCTCCAAAGGAGATCCCGATGAAACAGACCCCCATATGGATATTGGCCCTCGCCCTGATCCTTCCCGCGGCGGCTTCCGCCGCGGACAAAACCCCCACCGAAGCCCTGCGCGGCCCCATCAACGAGGTCATCGCCGTCCTCAAGGACCCGGAACTCCAGGGTCCGGAAAACAAAGAGGTCCAGCGGGAGAAGATCATGGCGGTGGTGGATGACCTCTTCGATTTCGAGAAGATCTCCCGGCTGGCCCTGGGACGGTTTCGAAAGAAACTGGACGAAAAACAGATGGAGCGGTTCACGGAACTCTTCACGGACCTTCTGGCGGGCACCTACCTGAAGCAGGTCCAAAAGGAGTTCCAGAACGAAGAGGTGGAGTACGTGGAGGAACTCGCACATCCCACCGACCAGGAGCGGGCCCAGGTCAAGACCATCGTTCTGCGCAAAGGCACGCAGATTCCCATCGATTACAGCATGTACCTCAAGGACGGCGGGTGGCGGGTCTACGACGTCAAAGTGGAGGGGGTCAGCCTGATCAAGAACTACCGGACCCAGTTCGAGAAGATCCTGCTCAACGACCCGGCCGAGGTATTGATCGAGAAGCTGGAGAAGAAGACCGGCGACACCGAAGAGAACAAGAAGTAGCCGCGCCATGATATCCCACACCGCCTCGGCTCGAATCCCGGGAAGGAGCGTCGCCGGAAGATCCCCGTCGCCGCTCCTCTTGGCGGCCCTTGTCCTTCTCCTGCTGGCGCTGACGCCCGCCCAGGCCCCCGGCCAGTCCGACGGAGCCGGCGCCACGGAGGACTTTCTGGAGGATGACTTCGGCTCGGGCGAGACCCCGGCCGTGGAAACGGCCCGGGTTCCGGACCCCCTCTACTACTGGAACAAGGGCATGTACCACTTCAACGACAAGCTCTACTTCTGGGTCCTCAAACCGGTCTCCAAAGGGTACCGGACGGTGGTGCCGACACTGGTCCGGACCGGGATCAAGAACTTCTTTTACAACCTCGGAACCCCCGTCCGGACCCTCAACTGCTTTCTCCAGTCCAAGAGCGAGCAGGGGGGCGCGGAGATCGCCCGGTTCATGGTCAACACCACGGTGGGGGGCCTGGGCTTCTGGGATTACGCCTCCAGGGACCCCCGGCTCAACTCCGCCGACGAGGACCTGGGACAGACCCTGGGCGTCTGGGGGGTGGGGGAGGGGATCTACATCGTCTGGCCCGTGTTCGGCCCCTCCACCCTCCGGGATTCCATCGGGGATTTCGGAGACCGGTTCCTCGACCCCATCACCTACGTGGAGCCGGTGGAGGCGGCCTACGGCGCCAACGCCCTGGATACGGTCAACAGCACCTCCTTCCGCATCGGCGACTACGAGGCCCTCAAGGAGGCGGCCCTCGACCCCTACGAGGCCATCCGGGACGCCTACCTCCAGAACCGGGCCAAGAAGATCGAGGAGTAAGGATCCCGCGTCCGATTTTACGTCCGCCCCTCCCCTTGCTGGCCCTCTGGGCCGTGTTGATCCTGTTGTCCGCCGGTTGGGCGGAGGCCGGAAGGCTGGGGCTCCGGGATGAAAGGCCCGGAACGATCGTGCCCCCGCCCACGGATCGCGGGGATGCGCGGGCCCCCCGCGCCGCCCTCCCGGCGCCCGCGGCCGGCACGCGCCAATACACGGCCCCAAGCGGCCGGTTCCGGATCCTCTGGGGCGACCGGTTCGATCCCGCCGATCCCCACTGGACCGACCGCGACGGCGACGGTCTCCCCGATTGGATCACTTTCCTTTCCGATGCCCTGGAGGCGGCACACGCCGTCCAGTCCGGACATGGATTCCCCGTTCCCTACGGCATGGACCGATATCTTCTGGACGTCTACGTCGCCAACACCGGCGTGGAGGCACGGGACCCGGACACGGGCCGCTGGACCCCGGTCACCCTCCCCTCCTATTACTACGCCTACACCGAGATCGACGAGATCCGCGGAACCAGCTACTTCGTCTTCAACGACGACCTTTCCGGCCTCACCGACGACGAAACCGGAGCGCTTTCGGCCACCGCGGCCCATGAACTCTTCCACGCGGTCCAGCGGACCGTCTACCCCTGGGACGACGAGGTGGCCGTGGCCGACGCCCAGTGGCGCCGGGACGCCTGGTGGTTCGAGGCCACCGCCACCTGGATGGAGGAGATCTGCTTCCCGGCGGTGGACGACTACCTGCCCTATGTCCGGGATCTCCTCAGCCGTCCGGAAACGGCCCTGACCACCACCGACGGGTACCGGGAGTACGGGCTCGGCATCCTCGCCGGGTACCTCTGGATCCGCCACGGCGGGCCCCTCCTGTGGGTGGAGGTGCTCCAGGAGGGCCGGGAGCTGGGGATCGAGGCTGCCCTCACCGCGGCCCTGGCCCGTCGCGGCGCGCCCCCCTTCGCGCATGCCGTGGCCGCCTTCTGGTCCCAAACGGCCCATCCCGACGACCTCTGGTCCGACGGGGACCGGTTTTATGACGGCGGAGGCCCCCGGCTGACCGATACGATCCCGGGGCTGCCCCACACCCTCTCCCCGGGCGTCGACGCCGCCCCCGGGCGATTCGGCGCCAACCTGATCGGGGTGACGATCCCCCCGGCCCCCCTGTATCTCGAGATGGAGGACGACGGGGGGAAGGCCTGGGTCTGCGGCTTTTCCGAGGCGGGTGCCGCCGAAACCGTCACCGCCGACCTGGGCACCGGCCCATCTGTCCGTTTCGGAAAAGGGACGCCCCGGGCCTATCTCGCCGTGATCAACACCTCCGACGGCGGCCCCGCTCCCTATATGTTCACCGCCACGGACCAGATTCCACAACCCTCGAACGGTGGGGGCGGCGGAGGATGCTTCATCGGATCGGTTACCCCGCGATAGGTCTCCGGGGGTTCCCGGCGGATGAAATGAATCTGCATTCATTCGGCCCTTCCCGGCCGGAATCCCCTCTCTCCAGGGGCGGCACGCGCCCGTCCATCGAACACGCCATATCGTAATTATTTGATTTCGTAGCGGTTCATAGAAAGATCTCCTGAATTCCCTAAGCTTCGAATTTTTCCTTGACACCGGAAACCGGGATCTGTTAATGAATGAATATTCATTCATAATCATCCACCCTATTTCAGGAGGTACCAATGGTCAGGAAAATCAAAAAAGCGGCCGTCATCGGATCCGGCGTCATGGGCGGCGGTATCGCGGCCCTTCTCGCCGGCGCCGGCATCGAGACGTTGTTGCTCGATATCGTCCCCTTCGACCTCAAAGACGATGAAAAGACCGACCCAAAGGCCCGCAACCGGATCGTCAAGGCCGGGTTCGACGCCATGGTCAAGGCCAATCCGCCCCTGCTGATGCAGAAAAAAGATGCCGACCGCATCTCCATCGGCAACCTGGAGGACGACTTCGACAAGCTCTCCGGCTGCGACTGGATCGTCGAGGTGGTGGTGGAGAACCTCAAGATCAAAAAGGACCTGCTCCAGCGCCTGGAGGGGAAACGGAAACCGACCGCCATCGTATCCACCAACACCTCCGGCATCCCCCTGGCCGCCATGTCCGAGGGGCTGAGCAGCGAATTCCGGCGGCACTTCATGGGGACCCACTTCTTCAACCCCGTCCGGTACATGAAGCTGCTGGAACTCATCCCGGGCGAGGAGACCGACCCGGAAATCCTCTGCTTCATGGCCGACTTCGGCGAGCGGATCCTGGGCAAGGGGATCGTCTGGGCCAAGGACACCCCCAACTTCGTGGGCAACCGCATCGGGGTCCACGGGATCGTCCGGGCCATGCGGGAGATGGTGGCCGAGGGCCTCTCCATCCCCGAGGTGGACGCCCTCTTCGGCCCGGCCATGGGCCGGCCCAAGACGGCCATGTTCAAGACCACCGACCTGGTGGGCCTCGACACCATGGCCCACGTGGCCAAGAACACCTACGAGATGGTCGAAAACGATGAACAGCGGGAGAGCTTCCAGGTCCCCGGGTTCGTCGACCGGATGATCGAACAGAATCTCTTGGGGAAGAAGGCGAACGCCGGCTTTTACAAAACAGACCTGACCCCGGAATGGAAGAAGATCCGCAAGGTGATCGATCCGGAGACCCTGGAGTACCAGGAGTACGACAAGCCATCCTTCCCCTGCCTGGAGGCGGCCAAGAAGGAGAAGACCCTCCCCGGGAAGATGCGGGCGGTGGTCTACGGCGACGACAAGGGGGCCCGATTCGCCTGGAAGGTGACAGCCCAGTGGCTCATCTACGCGGCCAACCGGATCCCCGAGATCTCCGACACCATCGTGGAGATCGACAACGCCATGAAGTGGGGATACAACTTCGAGATGGGCCCGTTCGAGACCTGGGACGCCATCGGCGTGAAGCGCTCCGTGGAGCGGATGAACGCGGAGGGACTGCCGGTCCCGGAGAAGGTCGGGAAGATGGTCGACGCCGGCGTGGAAACCTTCTACAAGACCGAAAACGGCAAGGTCTACTTCTACGATTTCGAATCCGCCGGATACCGGGAGATGCAGGTGAGCGACCGGATCATCTCCCTGGAGGTCCTCAAGGGGGCCGGCCGCACCGTCAAGTCGAACCCGTCCGCCTCCCTGGTCGATCTGGGGGACGGCGTCTTCTGCTGCGAGTTCCACACCAAGATGAACGCCATCAACAAGGAGATCGTCGACTTCATGGAGGAGGCGATCGATTACGTGGACGAAAACGGCGTGGGGCTGGTGATCGGAAACCAGGCCGGCGGCATGCCCGGGGCCTTCTCCGCCGGCGGCGACCTCTTCTACATGGGGTCGTTGGCCAAGGAGGGGAAGTTCTCCGAGATCGACGCCTTTCTGAAGCAGGCCCAGACGGGGATGCAGCGGGCCCGGTATTCCGCCTTCCCGGTGGTGGCGGCCCCCTACGGCATGACCCTGGGCGGCGGCTGCGAGGTCTGCCTCGGCACGGCGGACAAGATCGTGGCCCACGCGGACCTCTACATGGGGCTGGTGGAGATCGGCGTCGGCCTGCTGCCGGCGGGGGGCGGATGCCTCAACTACTGGAAGAAGGTCACCGCCACCATCCCCGGGGCGGTCTCCGACATCGACCTGGCCAAGTTCTTCATCCCCGTCTTCATGAACGTCGCCATGGCCAAGTTCTCCAACTCCGCCGCCGAGGCCCGGAACATCGGCTACCTCGGCCCCAACGACCGGATCATCTTCAACCGGGACTACCTCATCGGCGAGGCCAAGAAGGAGGTCTTGAAGATGGTCGAGGAGGGGTATGCTCCGCCGGCGAAACGGAAGGTCAAGGTGATCGGCCGGGCGGCCCAGGGCATGGTGGCCGGCGAGATCCACAACATGCTGAGCGGCGGCTTCATCTCCGAATACGACGCCTTCCTGGCCAAACGGATCGCCTTTGTCCTGAGCGGCGGGGACGTCCGGACCAACGGTGAAGTGGAGGAGGAGGTGATCCTCCAGCTGGAGCGGGAGGCCTTCATCGACTTCTGGCGGCAGGAGAAGACCCAGGCGCGGGTCGAACACATGCTCAAAACGGGCAAACCGCTCCGGAACTAAACTTATTTCAGGACCATCAAGGAGGACTCATCCATGAGAGACGCATATATCGTCACATCGGTCAGAACGCCGGGCTGCCGGCGGGCCAAGGGGGCCTTCAAGGACACCCGCCCCGAGGACCTGCTCTCCCACATTCTCAACGCCGCCGTGGAGCGCACGGCCGGCCTGGACAAGAAGGACGTGGACGACGTCATGGTCGGCTGCTCCTTTCCCGAGGCGGAGCAGGGGCTCAACATCGGCCGCATCGTCACCCAGATCGCCGGGTTCCCCGAGGAGGTGGCCGGCGCCACCATCAACCGGTTCTGCTCCTCCGGGCTGGAGGCCATCGCCATCTCGGCCATGCGGATCATGTCCGGCTGGTCGGAGATCGCCATCGGCGGCGGCGTGGAGTCGATGACCTACGTCCCCATGGGCGGCAACCTGCCCCGCCCCCATCCCGAATACACCCGACAGCACGCGGAACTCTACACCTCCATGGGGATCACCGCCGAAAACGTGGCCAAACGGTACGGGATCGGCCGGGAGGACCAGGACATTTTCGCCTATGAATCCCAGATGAAGGCGGCCAAGGCCATGAACGAGGGGCTCTTCACCGAGATCGTGCCCACCCCGGCGGCCCGGTTCGTCAAAGGAGAGAACGGCACCTATCAAAAGGAGACCTTCCTCCAGGACTTCGACGACGGGATCCGCGCCACCACCACCAAGGAGGGGCTTGCCAAGCTCAACCCGGTCTTCGCCGCGGGCGGATCGGTCACCGCCGGCAACTCCTCCCAGACCACCGACGGCGCCGCCGCCACCATCCTTATGAGCGAGGCCAAGGTCAAGGAGCTGGGGCTCACCCCCATCGCCAAGCTCAAGTGCTACACGGTGGTGGGGTGCAACCCGGACGAGATGGGCGTCGGCCCCCGGTACGCCATCCCCAAGCTGCTCAAGCTCGCCGGCATGGAGATCAAGGATATCGGTCTCTTCGAGATCAACGAGGCCTTCGCCTCCCAGGCCCTCTACTGCCTCCGGGAGCTGGGCATCGACAGGGAGAAGGTCAACATCCACGGCGGCGCCATCGCCCTGGGCCATCCCCTGGGATGCACCGGCGCCAAGCTCTGCGCCACCCTCCTGGCCAACATGAAGGAGAAGGGCGTCAAATACGGCGTCGAGTCGATGTGCATCGGCGGCGGCATGGGCGCGGCGGCGCTGTTCGAGATCTGCGAGTAGTCCGAACGCCGTCCCGGGATATTCCAATCCACTCCATACCGACAGCCTCCTCTCCTTTGCGAAGAGGAGGCTGTCGGCTTTTCAAGCCCCTGCACGCCCAAAAACAGATCTAAGCTTTTCCAGAATCTCAGGCGACTCCTTCAATTCACACAGAGGCTCCAGTCGTTCCACGATATGATCGATATCCAGGCGCTCACTCCCCTGCCGCAGCACGATACTCTCGATGTCGTTCCAGTCCTTCGGTCTGTCGGCAAAGGCTTTGAGCACGATGAGGTCCTCCGCCGAGCAGGTGGTCAGGACGCAGTCGGGCGCAAAAGCATACGGCGTCGCCTTTCGGATCATCTCTTCCTCAAAGGGCAGCCCCGAAAGGGAGATATCGACGGCCACGCCGTTTGACGCGGACAGCAGCAGGACCCTGTTATCGAGGGCAAAGGTAACGGGATCGTCGATCCGGCTTCCATATCGGTTCAAGAGTTCCCGCAGATACGCTTCCTCGTTTCCGAAGCCGCAGAGGAGACAAAGGTCGATGTCCTGGGTCATTCGCATTTCACCCCACCTGATAACGACCAGTCCGCCGATGAAACAGAACGGCCATCCAAGGGCCGTCATCGTCCGTTGTATTTCCGATGCGGCCGTAAACAGAGAATTCATGCCCCACCGACCCTTTCGGATTCTTTTGGCTTTCGCAGCTTCATGAACAGGCGCTGCTGCTCCACAAGTCCGCTGGACAATCGGACGATGGCGTTGTCGCAGGCATATTGGAGCATCTCGTCAAGGAGAATCCGGTTCTTGTCGTAATACGCATCGGAACGGAGTTCCCGGCCCCTCAGATCCCTCAGCGATGATGACGCTCTCCGCCAGGTCTCGACCAATCTGATTGTCTGTTTTTCCTCGTTCATGGATCACCGAATCGATCGCAAAAAAGGGAGTGATGTGGGGGACCGCCCTGTTTTACCACCCCTCCAACACCCCCAACACCTCCGCCGCCGTCAATACCGTCCCTCTATGCGGGGCGTCGATGATGGTGTACCCGTGCCCCTGGCCGAAGTACCATGGATCGGCGTTGTCCGCCGGCCACCGGCGGGGCTCCAGGGGCCGGGGGCGGCCCAGGGTCGTGCGCTTGTCCGTCTCCTTTTGTTCCAGCAGTTTCCCCAGCCCCTCCAGGTGGTATCCCGACTCCGGATCGACGCTGATGACGAACCGGTTCTTCCCGTCGTTCGACCAGTCGACCACCATGAACGGGTACCCCTTCCCTTCGGGGGCCCGCCGGTCGGTGCGGGCCCAGTGTTTGAAGAAGTCGCTTCCGGGCCGCTCCAGCCAGAGGGCCGGCACCGTCCGCCGGTCCTGGCTCCCGGCCACGTTGACCCGGACGGTGAACGCCATGGAATTGGGGTTTTCCAGGTCCTCGCGGTACCGGGCGAAGTCCTCGGCGATCCGCCGCCGTTCCTCGGCAAACCACGCCGGCCGGTAGGCGAAGACCTCGGAGAGGTCCCGGCTCCCGGAATCCTCCAGGAGAAACAGGGCCGCGTCGATGACCCGAAGCCCCGCCTCCAGCAGGTCCCGGTCCTTTCCGAGGGGATCCCCCTTGCCTCTGGCCTTGAGGACCCGCTGCTGGTGGACCATGAAGACGCCGTAGAGGGAGTCGGCGAGGTGCTCCGGGTGGGGGATCATCCCCTGGTCCACCAGGCTCACGTAGTCGGCCAGGGTCTTCAACAGCTCCGTCCGGCAGTGTTCCCTGGTGAGCAGTTCGCAGGCGGCATAGAAGCTGGCCGCGCAGTCGATGTCGGGGTCCCCGTGCATCCGGAAGCCGATGAGGGATTCGGGGACCCCCTGGAGGTGGCCCAGCAGCAGGTTCGGCCGTTCCACCAGGAGCTGGCAGGTGCTGTGGACCGAACCCTCCCCCGTGTGGTGGTCGATGACCCCGAAATCGACCCTGTTTCCCGAATCGAGGTAGACCACCCCGGCCTCGGGATCGGCCACGAACCCCATGGGCACGAAGTCGACCCGGTACCGGATCAGGGGCGCCAGCCCGTAGACCCGTGCGGGATTCATCCCCTTGATCCTCCGCTGCCGGAGGTCCCGCAGGGAGAAGTTGACCGCCATGGGATCGGCCCAGACATCGGGCCGCCGGTCCGGAAAGCAGGCGTCCCCCGCCAGGATCGGGGACGGGGACTCCTTGGTGAGGGACTCCAGCCGGGCCGCCAGGTTGATGGCGTCCCCGATCACCGTCATGTGGCACCGGGAGAGGCCGCCGATGTACCCCACCCCCACGTCCCCCAGGGCGATGCCCATCCCCACCCGGATCTCCGGTTTTTCCGCCTGGAGGGATAGGGCGCTCTGGCGCCGCACCCGGGTGATGCAGGCGACCGCATGGCGGAGGATCTCCATGGGATCCGTCCGCCCCTCCTCGGAGACGTTGAAGGCGACGATGATGCAGTCCCCCTCGAACTCGAGGATGGTCCCGCCGGCCTGCTCCAGCTCCTCGTTGACCACTTTGAAGAGGGGATTGATGAGTTCGAAGATCTTTTCGGGAGGATTTTCCTGGCAGAGGGTGCTGAAATTCCGCACGTCCATCACCAGCAGCACCGCCTCCTGTTTCATGAGGATCTCCGAGCCGGGGATCTGCCGGGCCAGGATGGAGCCGGTGCGGTACCGGCCGAGGAAGCGGTTCATGGCGAACTGGTGGAACCGGTCCGGGGCCTTTTCCCGGAGCACCCGTTCGAACTGGTTCAATGGTCCGGGGAGTTCCCACTGGGCCAGGATATGGGCGCAGGTCTCCATCTGGTCCGGGGAGAGGGTCCCGATGGCGGCGAGATTGCAGAACCGCCGCCGGATCCCGCAGAGGAAGGCGAAGTCTCCGGGCGGCGCGTCCACCTCCGGCGCCGACGGCCGGTGCCATTGGAGGCCGGCCCACAGGGGGAACGGCTCGACGGGGGCCGGGGGCTCCCGGGTCAGGCAGACATTTTGCCGGACCCCATCGGCCCACGCCTCCAGGTATCGGACCACGGAGGCCCAGTTGCCCGGTCCCGCCGCCGTGACCGCCGCAAGGTCCGCCTCCCACGCCCCGGCGTCTCCGTTCACCAGGTGGAGGAGGAGGATCGCCAGATCGGCCCGGAACGACTCCTGGTTGAGGTCAGGGGAATCGGCCCGGCGCCGCCACTCCCGGGCGAAGGTCATGGCCATGGCGAGATTCCGGGACCGGACCGCCGCCGATGCAATGGCCCAGGCCCCCAGGGCCCGGTCCACGGGCACCAGGGTGTACCCCTTCTTTCCGGAGACGGCGAAGAGGATGTTGGTGATGCCGGGATCGAGGAGGTTGAGCCCGATCTGGGCGACCCCCTTGTAGAGGTAGTAGACGTACCAGGATTCGTTGCGCCGGCACTTGAAGGCATGGATCAGGTGGGCCAGGCGCAGACACCGGGAGAACGACGTGGGGTCCCCCCGTTTGATCAGGAGCCGGCAGACCGCCGAGAGCAGGGCCACCGGCCGCTCCAGGTCCTTGACATCGGCGAAGGTGATATCCTCCAGGACCTTGGCGTCCCACGGGGGATCATCGGCGTTCCGGGCCGCGGCCGCCCGGGAGGCGGCCAGCAGGTCCCCCAATCGAGATTCGATGGCGGCGTCGATCTCCGCCACGTTCCGGGGGCCGTCGAATGCGGCTTCGAGGTCGCTCATGGCGTCTTTCCTTTTTGGGGTTGGCGGTATTTCGAGGAAGCGGAAGAGCCTGTGGCCAGATTCTATTTCAGCCCTATCAGAAAACGCCGAAAATGGGAAGGGAGCGTTTGCGCCCGCCGGGTTTTCGTGGTTTGGGGGATTGCCGTGAACGTGTTTTTGGATGCGTCGCCGCATTGCATTGACACCCATAAGCGGAGGGTATATATCTGAGTCTATACTCTCAACAGAGGAGGCGTTGATGCGGACCGCAAAACTGTTCACCAACGGCCGGAGCCAGGCCGTCCGATTGCCGAAACAATTCCGGTTTTCCGGAAATGATGTCTTCATCAAAAAGATCGGCGGGATGGTTGTTCTCATTCCCAAGGATGATCCATGGTCTCCCTTGATCGACAGCCTGGACCGGTTCACGGATGATTTCATGGAAACCAGGGATCAGCCCGCCCAGGATGTCCGGGAGCCGTTTCCGTGAGGCACATGCTCGACACCAATATCTGCATCTACATCATCAAGCAAAAGCCGCCCATGGTGATCGAACGGTTCAGGAAAACGGCGGTTTCCGGGATCGGGATCTCCTCCATCACCCTGAGCGAACTGATGTATGGGGTCTCGAAAAGCGAACATCCGGGCCAGAACCAGATCGCATTGGCCGGGTTTGCCGCGCCCCTTGAAATTTCACCGTACGGCGATGAAGCCGCCCGGTTCTACGGAGATCTCCGGGCGCATCTGGAGACGAAGGGTACACCCATCGGATCGCTGGACATGCTGATCGCGGCCCACGCCCTCTCCCTGAACTGCATCCTTGTCACGCATAACACGCATGAGTTTTCAAGGGTTCCTAACCTGATGATCGAGGATTGGACGGAATAAGCACGAAAACAGTGCCCGGATCATCCTCGGCTATCTCCGGAAAAAGCTTCACGATGGGCCGGCTTGCAGCGGAGGGCGTGCTGTGAATTCATCTTGCAATTTTGCATTTTAAATGCAAAATTGCAAGAGAAGGAGGCGATATGGCCCATCCCTACATCGAACGATCCCTGGAGCCGGTCCTCAAGAGAGCCGCGTCCCAGTTTCCGGCCGTCGTGCTGACCGGCCCCCGACAGTCGGGCAAAACAACCCTGCTGAAGCATCTTTTTGGAAAGGACTGCCGGTACGTTTCTTTGGAACCGCCCGACATCCAGGCGGCCGCTGTGGAAGATCCCAGAGGCTTCATGGCGATGCATCCGCCGCCAATTATCTTCGACGAGGTTCAGAACGCCCCGGATCTGCTCCCGTACATCAAGGAGCGGATCGACGAAAACCGGGACCGAGCCGGGCAGTACCTGCTCACCGGTTCCCAAAACCTCCTGCTGTCGGAGAAGATCAGCGAATCTCTGGCGGGACGCACCGCCATGCTCCGGCTGCTCCCCATGTCCCGAAGGGAGGCGGCGGGGGTTCCGCATCGGCCCCTGCCGTGGGAGGCGGAAGAGCGAGGAATACCGATAGAGCCGTCTTCCCCTGCCCGTCTTTGGGAAGAATTCCTGCGCGGAGGGTATCCGGAACTAATTGCCGACCCGGACCGGGATCTCCACCTCTGGCATTCGGCCTTTGTGCAGACCTACCTGGAGCGGGATGTGCGGAACCTCCGGCAGGTGGGGGACCTGACCCTGTTCCAGAATTTTCTCCGCGCCCTGGCGGCGCGCAGCGCCCAATTGGTCAACCTGAGCGACTTGTCCCGGGATTTGGGCGTGGCTCTCAACACGACAAAGGCGTGGCTGTCGGTTCTGGAGGCGACTTACCAGGTCTTCGTCCTCCGACCCTATTTCGCCAATGTGGGCAAGCGGTTGGTCAAGACGCCGAAGGTCTATTTCACCGATGTCGGAACGCTGTGCCATCTCAGCGGGTTGAAAGATCCGGATCACGCCGCGGCCGGTCCCATGGCCGGTTCGATCCTGGAGACGGCCGTGCTCTCGGAGATCGTCCGGACCCTCACCCATCAGGGCATCGATCCCCAGATCTATTTCTGGCGGACGTCGGCGGGCGCGGAGGTCGATTTTCTGGTCGAGAGCCATGGACGGCTCGTGCCGCTGGAGGTGAAGACTTCCGCCACGCCGCGTCCGGCCATGGCGGCGGCGATGAAAACCCTGGGGGCGGATCTGGGAGATAAGGTCCTGCCGGGTTATGTGATTCACATGGGCGACGTCCGGCTGCCGTTGGGGCGGGGCGTCACGGCGTTGCCGTTCGGGGAATTGTGAGTTGACGGCGGGCTTTGGAGATCATCAAAACTCAAGCTGAAGCTGTTGGTGGCGATGACGGGCATGAAAAAAGATCGCCCCTCGATGTGTCAGAAGATGGTCATGTGCTTTTCTGTACCGTCAAAAGGGACAAACGCTTCTAAGCCTTTCGACCATTTGAAAAATGGATGCCCATTCGACAACATCCATCCTGTCGCCTGCCTCGCCGGCCTGGAACGGTTGATAAAAATCTTTTGACGGTTTCGCCGTATCTTTTTTCGAAAACCGATAAATCGTTTTCAACTCCCGATCATCCGCGTGATGAAGAACTCCTCAAACGCCTCCCGCTCCACCCGGCGGGCGATGCCGATCACCTCCTCGGCCGGGTTCCGCCATGCCGGGTTGCGGGTGGGCCGCAGGTCCGGGATGATCATGCCGCTGGCCGTGCCGCCCCCCGTCTCCACGTGGACCACATGGGTTTCGATCTCCAGAAAGGAGGGGTTGATCACATGGGCCACGGCCAGGGGGTCGTAGATGTAGCATCCGGGCAGCCATTCGTTGCGATGGCAGTAGTCGAGGTAATGTTTCGAGATTCGGTGGATGAAGTCGAGGACCCCGTTGTCCGGATGGGTCCGGACGATCCGCTCCAGGATCGCGCGCCGGAAGACCACTTGATGGGTCACGTCGAGACCGATAAAGGTCAGGGGGACCCGCGCCGGGTCGGAGGGATCCCGGTCCTTATAGCCGGCGACGGCCTCATAGTCCTCCCGGGACGGGTCGGGCGGCAGCCGCACGGGGCTGCCGTCGGCGTCCACGGGGATCTTCAGACAGGAATCCCGGCAGAACCGCACCACGTCGAAGGCCGCCTCGGGGTCGGCGCTGATGTTGTACTCCGTGCCCGGCCCCACGTTGCCGACATCGAAGAAGACCCCGCCCATGGAGACGATCTCCTTCAGGTGGGAAAGGCCCGCCGGGTCGTTCCGAACGGCCAGGGCCACGTTGGTCAGGGGGCCGATGGTGACCAGGGTGATCTGCTTGGGAAACCGCCGGGCCAGGGCGCAGATGGTCTCCCAGGCCGGGCTGTGGGATACCGGCATGTGGCCGGGCGGCCCCACGGCGTCCCCCAGTCCGTCTTCCCCATGGATGAACTCGGAGGTCCGCAGGGGCCGGGCCAGGGGCCGCGCGGCGCCCCGGCTCACGGGCGGCGGATCCGGCGTCCCCAGGGCGTCGAGCACCTTGAAGACGTTGGCCGTCACCTTTTCCACATCGACCTGTCCGGCAACGGTGGTGATGGCCCTGACATCGAGTTCCGGGGCACGGAGGGCCAGGATGAGCGCCAGCGCGTCATCCACCCCGCAGTCGGTGTCGATGATCACCATCTTCTTCTCCCGGGCAGTCCCGGCGGTCCGCATCAGGGAGATGCCGCGCTCGTACCGGGACTGGCCCGAGGGGATCAGTCCCAGCCGCTCCTCCAGGGCGGCGGCCAGCCCGTCCACCTCCGATTCCGGGGCGCCCAGGTTCTCCAGCTCGATCTCGAAGTGGGGGCCGTGGCGGTCCCCGCCGATCCCGTACACCGTCTCGTTGAGGCACAACTCGACGGCGTGGCCGGCCTCGTTCTGGAGACGCAGCGCGTTCCGGCGGGTCTCCACGGTAATCCACGGGGTCAGGCGGCCGCAGGCCGGGGCAATGTAGGGCAGGATCCGGTAGGGCAGTGCCCCGATGGGCCGTCCGGCCCGCAGGTCCCGGGCCTGGACCGGGGTGATCTCCGTCTCCTCCTCGATCCGCTCGTACCGCCCCCCGCCGGCGTGGGGTCCCCGGCTCGGGAGCCTCCTGCGCACGGCGGCCCGATGGATCCCCCCCGCTTTCCGGAGCCGGAAGGAGGCGCCCACCGCGTGGAGATTGAAATCGTCGTCGTCGAAATAGGTGTCCGCGGAGGTCCGTTCGGGCTGGGCCGCCACCCTGAAATTCCCGGCCAGCGCCTCGATCCGGTCCCGGATGGAGCCGAAGGTGAGGTAAGCGTCGTTTTCGCCCCCGGGGATCATGAACTTGTATTCCCGCTCGTAGCTGGGGACCTTGACGACCCGATGGAACTGCAACTCGGCCACGTTGAGCCATTGGGGGGCGGCCGACCCGCCGATGCGGGTGCACTGGTAGACCACCAGGGTCTCCTCGTGCTTGATGCGGCATTTGTACTTCTTGAACCGGTAGTCGGGCCGGTCCCGCAGCCGGTTGTAGGTGTTGGCGCCCACCAGAATCTGATTGCCCTCGGCCAGGTCCATGATCCGCCGGGCGTAGTTGATC
The DNA here is from genome assembly GCA_964431545.1 of uncultured Desulfobacteraceae bacterium. GTDB lineage: Bacteria > Desulfobacterota > Desulfobacteria > Desulfobacterales > JAABSP01 > CAYSLC01. The sequence goes on from CAYSLC010000095.1 coordinate 19,470, forward strand.
CCGCGGCCCGCGAAGTTGACGTGGCCGTTGATGTCCACCACGATATCGTCTTCGTCCTCGTTGAGGCCGGCGCGGACGCTGAACCGGGCCGGTTCGTCCCCGGTGCGGCCGTTGTGTTCGTCGATCCGCCCCAGGATGTCGCCGGCCAGGGCCAGGTCCACGTCCGGGGCCTGCCCTTCCCATTCCATGAGCGCCACGCAGACCCCGTCGCCCGTGGGGAGCAGAATCCGCCGGCCGAAGGGGATGTTTCGGATGGCCCGGATGATGATCTCGTTGAGTTCCCGGAAGATCATCGCCTGGTGGTCGATGGTGCGCTCCGGCCGGGTGAAGCCGACGATATCGAGATACAGATACTTGATATGCTGCTTTTTGATCATCCCGTTCTCCATGGCGTCTAAAGGGGATAGCGGACGCGATTGGGGGTACCTTCACCCCTTACCAGATATCCTCCCGCTTGAAAAGGGGCGGCCGATTTTGCCC
>CAYSLC010000096.1:0-5228 GCA_964431545.1 uncultured Desulfobacteraceae bacterium
TCGGCCGCAAGGGACGTCGCCGGCGCGGCACTCCGTGATACCGCCGTGCTTGCGGTTTCCGTGGCCGGCCGGTCCCGTCAATCAGGGAATCGGTGCCTGTGCCGCTTTTTTTGCGCCGGGCAAAGAAGGAGACACCCCATGACCCCAGACAACCGACGCGCCCATGGGCGGGTCCATTATGAAGCGGACATCCAGTATGCGCCCGCCGACGCCGGCGCGTACCTCGACAGCCGCATGTACAATTATTCCAGGATGGGGATGTACCTCGAAGTCCCCCAGTTCCTTGCGCCGGGCGGAGATGTTCTCATCCGGATGAAGGACTATGCGCCGGACGCCCACGGTCCGGAGGCCTACCAGTCCTACGTCGCCAATATCCGCTGGTGTCGCGAGATCGAGGATCTGGATTACCCCCTTTTCGGCCTGGGCGTTCAGTTTCTGGAACGGCACCATTCGGTGCTGGAGGCCCCCGTCCGTTCGAAAGCGGTGACCTGTGACCTCTGCGGGGATCCGACAAATCCGGTGGAGTGCCGGGTGGGGGAGGATCCGCTGCGTTTCTGCGCCGGCTGCCACAAACATCTGGAGGGCCTGCCGGACGGAAAGATCAAGGCGTGCATCCACAGGTTCCTGCTCGGTAACGTGGTATGAACAAGATCCCGGTAACGGGGACCCAGGGGCGGGGCCCGGAGCGGCTCCCCCGGACCCTGCCCGCCGCGGAAGGAAATGCCGCCCGGCGCGCCCCCTTCGTGAACTTCAAACGCCCCACCCCGGGGAAGGCACCGGAACGATCCGTCCTGAAGTCCTGATCCCCCGCAACAGACAGGCCTCCTCCCCCCGCGAACCGATTCCAAGCCGTCCCCTGCTCCCCGAATCCCGGGCGACAGGCCCGACGCCGGACCGGTTTCCCGGGTCCGGATCGACGCTCCGGCGGCCGGGACGCTCCCCCAAGGGCCGGTTGCCAAATTCGGATCGAATGGCTATGATATTTAGGAGTTGGAAAATAAAGAGAATCCTGTTTCCGATCCATCGGGACAAAGGGAAAGGCAGAAAAGACCCATGACCGAACAGCAGATCGAAATACCCGTAACCGGCATGACGTGCGCCAACTGCGCCGCAAATATCGAACGAGGGTTGAAGAAGGTGGACGGCGTCGCCGACGCCAGCGTCAACTTCGCTTCCGAACGGGCTTCGGTCACCTATGATCCGGATCGGATCCCCGCCACGGAGGTGCTGGGGAAGATCGAGAAACTCGGGTACGGGGTGGCCGAGGAGAAGGTGGAGATCCCCGTGACCGGCATGACCTGCGCCAACTGCGCCGCCAACATCGAACGGGCCCTGAATAGAAAGGTCGACGGGGTCACCGAGGCGTCGGTCAACTTCGCTTCGGAGCGGGCCACCGTGTCGTACCTGCCCACCCAGACCGATCTCGACGAAATCATCGCCGCCATCGAGAAGGCGGGCTACGGCGCCATCCGCCCCGACGAGGGGGAGGAGCCCATCGATGCCGAACAGAAGGCCCGGGAGGCGGAGATCCGGGACCAGACCCGAAAGTTCACCGTCGGCGTCGTCTTCACCCTGCCGCTCTTCATCCTGAGCATGGGCCGGGATTTCGGCCTGCTCGGCCCCTGGAGTCACGCCCCGTGGGTCAACTGGCTCTTCTTCGCCCTGGCCACCCCGGTCCAGTTCTACACCGGATGGGACTACTATGTCGGCGGCATCAAGAGCCTGCGCAACAAATCGGCCAACATGGACGTGCTGGTGGCCATGGGCTCATCGGTGGCCTACGCCTACTCCCTGGTGGTGATGCTCTTTCCGGCCGCCGGGGACCACGTCTACTTCGAGACCTCGGCGGTGATCATCACCCTCATCAAACTGGGGAAGATGCTGGAGGCCCGCACCAAGGGGAAGACCGGCGGCGCCATCCGGAAGCTCATGGGGCTCCGGCCCAAGACGGCCACGGTGGTGGCGGACGGCGGGGAGAAGGAGATCCCCCTCACCCAGGTCAAGAAGGGCGACACCGTGCTGGTGCGGCCGGGGGAACGGATCCCCGTGGACGGAGAGGTGGTCTCCGGTTCATCCGCCGTGGACGAATCGATGCTCACCGGCGAGCCGATCCCCGTGGACAAGGGGGAGGGCGACACCGTGGCGGGCGGTACCATCAACGGCGAGGGGGTCCTCAAGTTCACCGCCACCCGGGTGGGCAAGGATACGGCCCTGGCCCAGATCATCCGGCTGGTCCAGGAGGCCCAGGGGACCAAGCCGCCCATCCAGGGGCTGGCCGACAAAGTGGCCGCCTACTTTGTTCCGGCGGTCATCCTCATCGCCTTTGTTACCTTCGGAATCTGGTGGTATCTCACCGGCGACTTCGTCACCGCCATGATCCGGCTGGTGGCGGTACTGGTGATCGCCTGCCCCTGCGCTCTCGGATTGGCCACCCCAACGGCCATCATGGCCGGAACCGGGAAGGGGGCCGAGGCGGGGATCCTCTTCAAGCGGGGGGAGGCCCTGGAGACGGCCACCCGCATCCATACGGTGGTGCTGGACAAGACGGGCACCATCACCGAGGGCAAACCGTCGGTGACCGATGTGGAGCCCTTCGGTGACACCGGCTCCGGGGAGGACCTCCTTGCGCTGGCCGGTTCCGTTGAACGGGGTTCCGAACATCCCCTGGGAAAGGCGGTGGTGACCGCGGCCAGGGACCGGGAGATCGAACTGTCGGAGGCCGAGGATTTCAAGGCATCCGGCGGCTTCGGCGTGGAGGGGATCCTCGACGGCCGGCGGGTGAAGGTGGGCAAGCCCAAGTGGTTCGACGAGGAGGTGATCCGGGAGGCCCGGGACCGGATCGGGGCCCTTCAGTCGGAGGGCAAGACCGCCATGGTGGTCCTGGCCGACGACCGGCTGGCCGGGCTGGTGGCCGTGGCCGATACCATCAAGACGGAATCCGCGGATGCCATCCGGCAACTCCACGACCAGGACCTGAAGGTGGTGATGATCACCGGGGACAACCAGGGCACCGCGGAGGCCATCGCCGGGCAGGTGGGCATCGACGACGTCTACGCCGAGGTCCGGCCGGAGGAGAAGTCGGACCGGGTCAAGGAGATCCAGGAGAAGGGGGTCCGGGTCGGCATGGTTGGGGACGGCATCAACGACGCGCCGGCCCTGGCCCAGGCCGACGTGGGCTTCGCCATCGGCACGGGCACCGACGTGGCCATTGAGACCGGTGACGTGATCCTATCCTCGGGCAGCCTCACCGGGGTCCCCCGGGCCATCGGACTGAGCCGCGCCACCATGCGGACCATCAAGCAGAATCTCTTCTGGGCCTTCTTCTACAACGTCATCTTGATCCCGGTTGCCGCAGGGGTGCTCAATCCGTTCACCTCGTTGCCCATCTTTTTGAGGCAGCTCCACCCCATCCTGGCCGCCTTCGCCATGGCGTTCAGCTCGATTTCGGTGGTGACCAACAGCCTGCGGCTGTATCGAGCCAAGGTTGAATGACGATGACATAAGAAAGAAGCGGATTTGATGGATTTTAACGATTATAGTTTGGTCATTGCAAGTCTTCTCTTCTCCGGCTGCACTCCCATGGGAGGTGGATATGGGGGACGCGGTGGTTGGCACATGGGACCCGGTTTCATGGGAGGTTATGGCATCATGGGAATTCTCTTGTGGGTGATCATCATCGTTGGCGGTGTATTCCTTATTCGATATCTGATGCAGAGCCGCCAAGGCGGTCTCGGTTCGAAGTCCGAGGGCTCCGCACGGGAAATCCTCGAACAACGGTACGCCCGGGGGGAGATCGACCGGGAGGAATTTGAAGCCAAAAAACGGGATCTGAATCGGTAAAAACCTGGTAAAAGATTGCTGGCGGTGCGGTGCCAAGCCCCAAACGATAGGCGGCGCGATGGAGTGAGCATCGATTGAAACCAAGGGTTGCGGATCCCATGCAAGTCGACGATTCTTCGTCCACTCTTTTTCCGAATTCCACTGAGAAGCTGACATACACAGGTAATTTTCAACCCACTTTGGCCTTTTCCTCTTGAAAACCGCGCATTTTTTTGGCACCTGACCGGTCTTCTTCCGCATAGGTAAGAAGGGGTATTTCCTTTTTCGGACACTATTTTCGGCTATCAAGCTTTCCAAGTGAAAATTTCTTGTTTGGCACTGAATTCGCAGATTGCATAAGGGTAGAAACCTTATCTTTACCCGCGGAAAGACGGGGTCATCAGAGGTAAACTCTTGTCCAATGACCGAAGGAGGTATCCAATGGCTGAACATATCGGTATCGTCATACAGATCGAGCAAAACGGCATCGTCCGTGTCGCCGCGGATCGCAAGGGCGCCTGCGGCGGATGCGACCACCGGGGAGGCGGCTGCAAAAGCTGCCTGACCGGGGCCAACAGAATGGAAAGCGAGGCCGCCAATCCCGTTGATGCAAAAGTGGGGGACCTGGTTAAGCTGCGATTGCCGTCGGCAAATCTGTTCACGGGGGCGGCCATGCTTTACCTGTTGCCCGTCGCGGGACTTCTGATCGGCGCATTCCTGGGCGATTGGGCGGTCACCCCTGGAGGTACGCTAGAGGTGTTCGGTGCGATTCTGGGAGCATTTCTAGGGTTAGGGGTCGGTTACGCCTGCCTCATTGCAGTGGATCGCGGACAGGGGTTGCGGCGGCGTTGGACCCCCACCATCACCAAGATCGTGCAACCTGCCGTCGGCCTTCCAAGCGGAATCGGAACAAATGGCGGCCACGCGTCTTGCTGCGGATGATTACGGCATATTCGATCCGACAGGACCTTCATCATTTGAAGAGGGCCGCGGCAGAGAGGAATGATCCGCCCAGACAGACAGGAGCAGATGATGAGACCGAAGCAGAGGATACTCGAATTTATCCACAAGGCCTATGAAGATCAAACCGGCGATCCAAGGAAATCAGCATCCGACGCCATGGATCCGGAAGACCGGGAGGCGGTTCGGGAGTTGTTTGACGGCATGAGTACAGGAACTGCACGGATCATCATCGAGGATGTGATCGACGGCCGGATGACCGACGACTATAATATCGGCGAACTGGAGAATCGAGGCCGCTATTATGCCGCCCGGATCGTCCGGCCGGATGGCAGCGCCATCCGACGTCTTCTGGTGGATAAGCAGACCGGGAAGGTACAATTCGCGGGGCGGTGAAAAAGATCTTTTTGGCGGATGGGAACTCGTCGATCCCCATGCTTTGAAGACAG
>CAYSLC010000096.1:5328-19851 GCA_964431545.1 uncultured Desulfobacteraceae bacterium
TGCTCCTGTTTACGATACCCAGTTCAGGCAGGGGCCAACGACCACCTCCCTGTTGGGGTGTTCGAAGGTCGCCCCTCTCTCTTTCTTGGAGCCGATCATATCAGAAACAGACCCGATTGCGGCCGTTTTTTTTGCGTGGTAGAGGCGTGGTTCGGGCCTGCGGCATCACCGCCGCATTGCTTTATCTGGGATGCGTTTTCGTGATGGGGACGGTGGGAAGGGAAGGCAGCATTATCTTTTTCAACAGTCTCATGCACGGCATCGATGTCTCCTCGATTATCAGGACCGAAATGCCCTGGTGGGAGATGGTCATGGGGATCGTTGAAATCTTCATCCTCGGATGGCTGATAGGGGCCGCCGTCGCCGGCATCTATAATGCCCGGCGCGCGGGAAAAGAAAAAACCCGGACCAAAGATTGAAATCAGGTGGAAGCGATGGAAAAACACAAGCAGCATCTCGATTTGAAAAGCATCATCCTCGCATTCGGAGTGGCCTTTGCGTCCTTTTATCTCGGAGGTGTCTTGATCATAAGCATCCTGGGCAAAGAAGAGACGGTTTTCTTTTTCAACAGTCTGCTTCACGGGTTCGATACCGCAGCCATAATAGACATGGATGTTCCGGTATGGGTAACGATTCTCGGTTTTTTCGAGATGTTCATACTGGGATGTATTTGGGGGGCGATCGTCGGAGGTTCCTATAATCTATTGACACCGAAAAAAGCCACGGCGCATGAAAAACATGGGCCTTCAACCAAAGGGCATGCGGCTCATGGCAAAGGCAAAGATCACGGAACCCATGATGAGAAACACGATGTAACTCAGGACCGGGATATCCAGGAAGGTAAGGAGAATCAGGCCGGCCATGAATCGGCCGAACATAGTGAACATGGTGATCACCATGCCCACATGGTAGCGGATTTCAGAAAACGATTTTGGATTTCTCTTCTTCTGACGGTTCCGATATTGCTGCTCTCCCCCATGCTACAAGGCTTTTTCGGACTTACCGGGATCATTGACTTTCCTTTTGAAATGTATGTGCTCTTCGCCTTTTCGACGGCTGTCTTTTTCTATGGGGGATATCCGTTCCTAAAGGGTATTTACGATGAGTTGAGGGCGGGCAATCCGGGCATGATGACGCTTATCGGATTGGCCATATCCGTCGCCTACTTTTACAGCAGTGCCGTTGTTTTCGGTGTGGATGGCAAAGTCTTCTTCTGGGAACTCGCCACGCTGATCGATATCATGCTCGTGGGGCATTGGATCGAAATGAAGTCCGTCATGGGCGCTTCACGTGCCCTGGAAGAGCTGGCGAAGCTCATGCCTTCCGAGGCCCACAAGAAAATGGAAGACGGCAGCGTCCGGGACGTTCCCGTGAGTGAACTCACGCATGGGGATAATGTCCTCATCAAACCCGGGGAAAAGATTCCGGCGGACGGCGAAATCGTGGAAGGGCAATCGTCTGTAAATGAAGCAATGATCACCGGGGAATCGAAACCGGTGGCAAAGAGCACAGGCGATATGGTGATCGGCGGAGCAATCAACGGAGAAGGCTCCATTACGGTTGGAGTGCGAAAAACCGGCGAGGACTCCTATCTCTCCCAGGTCGTGAATCTGGTTCGGGAAGCACAGGAGAGCAAATCGAGATCCCAGGATCTGGCAAACTCCGCCGCCTTTTGGCTGACGATCATCGCGCTTTCCGCCGGTGCGATCACCCTTGTCATATGGCTGGTGGGGATGAACCGGGAGTTCGAATTCGCACTGGAACGGACCGTCACGGTAATGGTGATCACATGCCCCCATGCGTTGGGATTGGCCGTGCCGCTCGTGGTGGCCGTATCAACGGCCATATCCGCATCCCATGGGCTTCTCATACGAGACCGGGCCGCTTTCGAAAGGGCCCGAAACCTCCAGGCAATCCTTTTCGACAAAACCGGCACCCTCACCCATGGCAAGTTCGGCGTTACGGAAGTCCTGCTCCTGAACGGACAAATGGAGGAAAATGAGCTTTTACGATACGCAGCCGCCGTGGAGTCGAATTCGGAGCATCCCATTGCCAAAGGCGTTGTGGAATCGGCCGAGGATATTCCTTCGGTTTCCGATTTCGATTCCATTCCGGGCAAAGGCGCCCAGGGGAAAGTGGAGGGAAAGGAAGTCAAGGTGGTCAGTCCCGGCTACTTGAAAGAAAACGATATTTCCGTAAATGATGATCGTATTGAAAAGCTTAATTCCCAAGGCAAAACGGTCATTTTCGTTTTAATTGACGGTGAGCTGCTGGGGGCGATCGCCCTAGCCGATATCATCCGTGAAGAATCTAAGGCGGCGATTTCAAGGCTCAAAAGCATGGGAATTCAACCCATGATGCTGACGGGGGATAACCGTCAGGTGGCGAAATGGGTGGCGGAAGAACTTGATTTGGAAGAATATTTTGCCGAGGTATTGCCCGAACAAAAAGCCGACAAAGTGAAAGAGGTGCAGTCCCGCGGTCTGGTGACCGCCATGACGGGTGACGGCGTCAATGACGCACCGGCACTGGCTCAGGCGGACGTGGGAATCGCCATCGGGGCCGGAACGGATGTGGCGGTGGAAACGGCGGATATCATTCTGGTCAGGAGCAATCCGCTGGATGCAACGGCGGTGATCGAGCTGGCCAAGGCCACCTATAGAAAAATGGTACAAAACCTCATCTGGGCAACGGGGTACAACGCTGTCGCAATCCCTTTGGCGGCGGGGGTGCTTTACACATATGGCATATTGTTGAGCCCGGCAATGGGTGCGGTCTTGATGTCTCTGAGCACCGTCATTGTCGCCATCAACGCCAGGCTCTTGAAAGTGCCGGAATCGGTGGAAAGTGAAGCGGAAACCGATGAAAATCCGGGACAGCCCGAAGAAAGCCAAGCTTCCAAAGACAGCTTGGGGTAGGCGAAAAAAAAAGAAAATCGCGGTCATGCAAGTCCGTTCGGACGTCTTCCCGTCTCCGCGCGGATGATGGGGCCGGGCGGCATGGGAAGACACGGGATGATGGACGATGTCGTGGAAAATGGGTGAGGATGGCGTCCCGGAACCTTGGTCCGGGGAGGCCGTTCAAAGAGATCCGATGGATGTATGGGATGCTCAGACAATGGCCTATTCGACGATCAAGCGTATCGATGGCGATTCGGATTGGCGGTATTCCACGGCTCTGGGCGGCATCCGCGTCGGGGCGCGGAGCCATATCGGCCGGCGTCGGGAAAACCAGGACGAGATTCGCCTTCCGGAGTTTGGGGAGCATCGGCACGGGAAGGGCCTTCTATTGGCGGTGGCCGACGGCATGGGTGGTCATTTGGGCGCCTCGGTCGTCGGGCGGATGGCCTGTGAAGGCCTGGGAACGTATTTCGCGCGGGCTATGCGGGAAACAGGTCGCAAACGCCTTACAGCCTTGACCCGACACTTGACGGAGACGGTATTTCGCATCGACCGGCGGATCCGGATTGCCGGCGGAAAGGACACGGCCTTGGAGGAGATGGGCACGACCCTCTCCTGTCTGGTTCTGACGGAACGGCACACCATCGTGGCCCATGTGGGGGATTCCAGGATCTACCGGCTCCGCGGCAATCATTTGACATGCCTCACCACCGATCACACCTTTGTTCAGGATATGATTTTCGAGGGGGAGGTTGCGCCGGAAAAGGCGGCATCCCATCCCCTTCGCCATGTACTGACCCGAGCCGTTGGAACACTGGAGCCTCTCGAGCGGGTGGATACGCGCATCGACCCGCGCCGAAAAGGGGAGCGCTATCTGCTGTGCACCGACGGCCTGTACAACGCCATTGAGGACGAGGCGATAACAACCCTGCTCGGGGCGGGGGAGGATGCGGAGCGAGCGGCCGTGGACCTTGTGTCGAACGCCCTGGAAAACGGTGCCCGGGACAACGCCACGGCCCTGGTGATCATCCCCGGCATCATGACTCCGCCTTGAGTGATATTGAACGGAAAGGACCATAAGAGGGCAACGGCACCCATGACAACGGATAAGGAGGCGTGCGACACGAGGCTGTTCGACACCGGGGATGTGATCGACGGCAAATGGGTCCTCATCGAGCGGATCGGTGAGGGGGGCATGGGGGTCGTATACCGCGCGCACCAGCTCAACCTGAAGCGGGACGTGGCCATCAAGGTGATCTCCGAGGAGATGCTGTCGAACCTGGAGGACAATCCCGGGGAGATCGCCACCGCCATGGAGCGGTTCCAACGGGAGGTGCAGACCATGGCCCAGGTGCGCCACGCCAATGTTCTCCAGATCTACGATTACGGTTCCACCTCGCTGGAAAAAACCGGGCGGACCCAGCAGGTGGAATACATCGCCATGGAGTATATTCCGGGCAACACCTTCCGGTACACCATGTCCGATCAGGGCTTCGAGGATGAGACCCAACTGTTGGCGGATTGGCTCCGGAAAGCCTTTCTTCCGGTCCTGGACGGAATGGAGGCCATCCACGCCCACGGCATCGTCCACCGGGATATGAAGCCGGAGAACATTCTCATGGACGGCGATGTCCCGAAGATCGCCGATTTCGGCCTGGCCCGCTCCCTGAAGCTCCGGTGCGTCTCGAATTCCTGGGACGTAAAGGGCACTTGGCCCTACATGGCACCGGAACAGTTCGCCGAATTTCGCAAGGCGGGGATTCCGGCCGATATCTATGCCCTCGGCAAGATTCTATACGAGGCGGTGACGGGGAGGCTCGACAAGAGCACGCCACCCTTTAAAAGGGTCTCCCTTGAGGATCCGTCCACCCCACTACTGGAAGCCTTGGACCGGGTCATCCGCAAGGCGACGGATGAAGATCCGGAAGTCCGCCACCAGAGCATCTCCGAATTGCGGCGGGACGTGCGAGCCGCCCTGGAGTCGGTCGCCGCTTCCGGAAGGTACGCCACCGGATCGACATTGTCGTCGACGGCCGTCCGCCGGCTCTCCATCGGCATCGCCGTCGCCATCTTCGCCGTGGCCGCCATGACGGCCTTCCATCTCTGGGAAGCCTTCCGCCCGGACGCGCCGGCCACCATGGGGGGAGCCGGAGGCGTTCGGGAAAAGCCCGATTCGACGGCCGTCGGGAAGGGGGCGGAATTGACGCCCACCCGGCTGGCCTCCGATGGCCGGGAGATGCGGCTGTTGGAGGACCCGGAAGGCGATCGACTGTTCTACGCGGATACGTCCCTGGTCACCTTCCACCATTATCTCGAATTCCTGAACGAGGCGGCCGGTGATATGTCGGTGGCGGACGGGGTGGTCGATCGGGACGGGGCGGTCCTGTTCTACTTCGAGGAAAAGGTTGTCTTTCGGCATGGCCGCTTTCACCTCCTCGACGCCCGATGGGCGCCCCGTCCCGTTACCCGGGTGACGTGGGAAGGGGCGGTGGCCTATGGGCGCCATTACGGGAAACGCCCCCCGACATTGGAGGAGTGGTCGATCCTCCGGCGGCGGATACCGGAGGCCGTCGGAACGCCCCGCGCCGCCGGCTCCGGGCCGGATGAGGGCGGGGCAACGACCCATATGGGCTCCGACATGCACGACATGATGGGCGGCTCCGCACCCCCGGCGCCTGTACCAGCCGGGCCGGCCGGCGGTGTCGCCAAGGAATGGGTGGAACTCCGGGAATCCGGGGAGGTCTCCAGCCGGGTGGCGGCGTGGCCGGACGGCGGCGGATCCCCGACCCTGCTGCGTCGATATCCCTGGGAGGGGTTCGTGGATGTGGGATTCCGCACGGTGATGGATGTGGATGCCACGAATGGAAATGAGAGATCGTTTTTGAGACAAGAAGGGTTCCGCCGGCCTCCGATTTGATGCCGGGGGACCTCCGAACAACAAAAAGGGATGGGCGGATGCGCCACATAACAGATAACGGTCAACCCACCGGGGCGTTCTCGGTGGATCGCCCCAAACTCTACCGTCAGGCCCTGATGCTGGCCTATATCACGATCTTCTACAACCTCGTCGAGGGGGTCGTCTCGGTCTTCTTCGGCTTCGACGACGAGACCCTCGCCCTGTTCGGGTTCGGGCTCGATTCCTTTGTGGAGGTGATCTCCGGGATCGGCATCTGGCACATGACATCCCGATTGAAGGATGCCGGCGACGTGAGTCCGGATAGCTTCGAGCGGAGGGCCCTCCGGACAACGGGGACCGCCTTTTACATCCTGACCGTGGGGTTGACGGTCACCGGCCTCCTCAACCTCGCCCGGGGCCACGCGCCGGAGACGACCTTCTGGGGGATCGTGGTGTCCTCGATCTCCATCTTCACCATGTGGGCCTTGATCTATTTTAAGATGAAGGTGGGCCGGGCCCTCGGGTCCCAAGCCATCGTGGCCGACGCCAACTGCACCCGGACCTGCATGTACCTCTCCTTCGCCCTGCTCTTTGCCAGCGCCGGGTACGAGCTGACCGGCATCGGCGGCCTCGATGCCCTGGGCGCCTTCGCCATCGCCTGGTTCGCCTACGGAGAAGGGAAGGAGTCCTTCGAAAAGGCACGGGGCATCTCCTGCGGCTGCGCCTCGGACGGGGAGGCGTGCTCCTGACCCTCCGCCGACACCTGTCCGGCGGGGCGGCCGTTTAGGGCCCGCCGCACGGCCAGGGCCAGATCCCGTCGCACCACCGGCTTCAGGACCAGCTCCCGGATCCCCATCTCCCGGATCTCCCGCTCCGAGACCAGGGCGCTGAACCCCGTGCACAGGATGACCGGCAGGTCCGGCCGGGCGGCGAGCATCTCCTGGGCCAACCGGAGTCCGGTCATCTCCGGCATGGTCATGTCGGTGATCACCAGGTCCACCTGGTCGGGAGCGGCGAGGAAAGCCTTGAGTGCCTCCCGGCTGCTCTCCATGGATCGCGTCTCGTACCCGAGCGAGGTGAGCATGTAGTCGAGCATCTTTAGGATCTGGGCCTCGTCGTCCACCAGGAGGATCCGTTCCGCCCCACCCGGGGGCCGCTCCCTCTCCACGGCCGGCTCGGTCGCGGTCCTTTCGATCCGGGGGAGAAAGACATGGAAGGTGGTGCCCGCGCCCGGCCGGCTGACCACCTGAATATCTCCGCCGTAGGTGTTGACGATGCCATGGACCACCGCCAGTCCGAGGCCGGTCCCTTCCCCCGGCCCCTTGGTGGTGAAGTAGGGGTCGAAGACCTGGGCCAGGACGGCGGGTTCCATCCCGATCCCGGTGTCCGAGACCGTGAGCAGAACATAGGGTCCCGGCGCAAGGGAGGGGGCGTCGGTTCGGCCCTCGGGGGGGATCTCCATCTCCGAGAGGCTCACCTCCAGGACGCCGCCGCTCTCCCGCATGGCGTGGTAGGCGTTGGTGCACAGGTTCATCACGATCTGATGGACACGGGTGGGATCGCCCAGGATGGGGCCGCACCGGTCGTCGATCTTTCGGCGGATGGTGATGGTGGCGGGAAGGGAGGAGCGAAGGAGTTTCAACGCCTCCTTGATCACCAACTGGGTCTGGAGGGGCTGGCGCTCCTCCTCCCCCTGGCGGCTGAAGGCGAGGATCTGGGCCACCAGCTCCTTGGCCCGGTGGCATCCCCGGAGGACTTCACCCAGGTTCTTTTTCGCCTTGGACTCTTCCGGCACCAGATCGTGGGTCATCTCGGTATAGCCGATGATGGGAAAGAGAATGTTGTTGAAATCGTGGGCGATCCCCCCGGCCAGGGTGCCGATGGCCTCCATCTTCTGGGCCTGCCGGAGCTGTTCCTCCAGGCGCTTTTGTTCCGTGACGTCCACGAAAATGGTGGCGAACAGGCCGAATCCGGGGCTATAGGCGGTTACATCGAAATGGCGCTCCAGGGGGGCCGAGTATCGTTCGAACCGGACCGAGGCGCCCCTCAGGGCCACCTCTCCGAAGATCTCGATCCATTCCGGCTCCAGCCCCGGAAGGATCTCCCCGGCCCGCTTTCCCACCACGTCGGCATGGGCGAGGCCGGTCATCTCTCCGAAGGCCGGGTTGACCTCCATGAACCGGTAGTCGGCCGGAGTCCCGTCGTCGCCCCGGATGATCTCGTGGAGGGCGAACCCGTCGTGCATGGTGTTGAAGAGCGTCCGGTAGCGGTCCTCGCTCGCCCGAAGGTCGTCCAGGGCCTGTTCCAGATGTTCGGTCTGCACGCGCACCCGGTCCTCGAGTTCCCGTTGCCAGGAACGCCGGCGTTCCTTGTGGGTCTGGATCGACCGGGACATGGTCTCCATGCTCCGGGCCAGCCGTCCCAGTTCGTCCGAGGACCGGACCGGTATATTCGCCGCGGCGCCGTCCCTGGCGATGGCCTCCGCCGCCCGGGTCAGGGCGGTGACTGGGCGGACGAAGAAGTGGTGGAGGACCAGGAGGATCAGCCCGATCGCGGCCACGGCGCAGAATCCGGCCATCCCCAGCGTCGCCAGGCGGATCTGGCCCTGGGCGGCGTGGACCACATCGTCGGACATGGAAAAGAAGACCACCCATCCCCAGGGATCGAAACGCCGGGCCGCGTAAACGTAATGGCCGGAGATGCCGGCATGGTGCCCGCGGACCGCCGAGGCCTCGCCCCCGGCCACGGAGAGGGCGATCCCGCGCCATTGCTTCTCCATGAGTTCCGCCGGCATATCCAGCCCACGGAAGACCAGCCGGCCCCGGCGGTCCATGGCGAAGATGTGGGCCGATTGCTTCAACTGGAACTTGTCGGCCGCCGCGGCCGCCTGTTTCTGGTATTCGGCCACGTAGGAGGGGACCGCGTCCAGGCCGTTTTGGACGAGAACCTGGTGGAGCGGCGCCACCTGATCGTCGATGTAGAGGTCCAGGATCGTCTCGATATAGCGAAAGGTCGATTCATGGATCCCCTGTTCCGCCCGGTGGGTCACCCAGAAGCCGAGGGCGAAGATCGAGCCGATCACCAGGGGGAGAACGGCGGCGGTCACTTTGGTCTGAAGGCGCATGGTCGTCGATCCTACCGATATACGTGGGCTCCCGCCAGTTGAATCAGGTCCGGGGGCACCACGATCTTCAGCTTCAGGGCGGTGGTCAGGTTGAGGCCCAGGAGAAACGCATCGGGCGGGGTCACCGGGATCGTTCCCGGGTCGGCCCCTTTGAGCAGCGCGTCGGCGATGGCGGCGGTCTCCCGGCCGCTGGCCTTCCAGTCCGGGGTGACGTGGAGCAGCGCCCCCATCCGGACACTGTCGAGTTTGGTGCCGAAGGCCACGGGCCTAACGGCGTCTTCCATCAGGATCCGGCTGTATTCCACCGTCTCCCCCAGGGGACCGGAGGGCTCCCACCAGAAGTCGACCCGACCGGCCAGGGCCGCCATCCCCGCCTTGACGTCGGCGAGCATGTGCTCGAGGCCCTCGGGGACCTTTCGGTAGGGGAGTTCATGGGGGACGAAGACCACGTCTTCCCTTTGGGCCGCCACGGCGGAAAGCTCCCGGAGGTCCCCCACCGAGGAGGGGTAGTCGGAGTGGATGAAGCCGAACCGGATGGGCCGGGTTTCGACGGCTTGGGAGACCAGGCGGAGGGCCATCCGAATCTTCGATTCCCTGGAGACGGTGTAGACCCTCCCGGTGACGTTGGTGCCGCTGGGGGCCCCGATCCGGTCGACGATGCCCGCTCCCACGGGGTCGGAGACGCAGAAGAAGAGGATCGGCACGTCGGTGCCGGCAAGCCTTTTCACCGCCACCTGGGAGGCCATGGTGGCCACGGTGGCCACCAGATCGGGGGGCGGCCCCATCAGGGCCTGGTCCAGCAGGCGGGATGCCCGATCCCGGTCGCCCTTGGGCCGGAGGATCTCCAGGTGGAGGCTCTTTCCGGGGACGTGTCCCATCTCCGCAAGGTGGTGCTGGAACCATTTGGACTGCTCCAGGACCGCCGCCACGGGCATGGTCTCCATGAGGATCACCCGCTTGACCCCATCCGCCCGGCCCGGTTGGGGGTGGAGGAGAAGAGCGGCCGCCAGGAGGAGAACGAACCGGCAAGGGCGCCGGGATACCGGGGATCGGCGGCGAAGGGGCATTTGCGAATGCATCTGGACCTCCTCGGTCACGGAAGAAAGAGCGAAAAGAAACTGAGATGGAAGTGGATCGCGGAGGGCGGGGACCTCGATCCGCGCCGTCCACCGCTCGGACGCCGCGCCTTGAAAAAACGGGCGACAGGTCTCATTGTAGAGGCAAGATCCCCAAAAGGCAAGGCGGGAACGGCGGGAACCGGAGCGATCCGGGCCGGTGGGACGGATCATTGGGCGATCCCTTGCCTTGGGCCGCCGTCATGCCTTATATTGATCCTGTTTTCACCGCCCCTTCCGGGAGGCTGTCTCCCGGCGAAAGGGGGGGCCGCGTGGCGATTCCCACGCTTCCCTTCACCATTGACAGCCGATGTTCTTCCCGACAGGAGGTTTTCTCATGTCCCTGATCACCATGGGCCTCATCGCAAGCTTTCTGGCCGGACTGGCCAGCGGCGTGGGCACCCTTCCGGTGCTCTTCTTCAAGGAGATTCCCCACAAGGTCGTCAACACCATGCTCGGCGGGGCCGCCGGCGTGATGCTGGCGGCCACGTCCTTTTCCCTGATCGTGCCGGGCATCGAATACGGTAACGAGATCTGGCCCGGCTACGGCGTTTATGTGGTGGTTTTCGGAATGCTTCTGGGTGCCGTCTTCCTCGACCGGATGGACAAGTGGCTCCCCCACGAGCACTTCATCATGGGCCACGAGGGGCCCGACAGCTCCCTGCGGAAGATCTGGCTCTTCATCATCGCCATCACCATCCACAATTTCCCCGAGGGGCTGGCGGTGGGCGTGGGGTTCGGCACCGGCGACGTGGGGGCGGGGACGAGCCTGGCCATCGGCATCGGACTCCAGAACATGCCCGAGGGGCTGGCCGTGGCCCTGCCGCTTCTGGGTCTCGGCTACAGCCGGTGGAAGGCCATCGGCGCCGCCACCCTCACCGGCCTGGTGGAGCCGGTGGGCGGGTTTCTCGGGGTGGCGGCGGTCACCGTCTTCCACCCCGTCCTGCCCCTGGGGCTCGCCTTCGCCGCCGGGGCGATGCTCTTCGTCATCAGCGACGAGATCATCCCCGAGACCCATTCCAAAGGGAAGTCCCGCATCGCCACCTTCGGCGTCATGGTCGGCTTCGTGATCATGATGGCGCTGGACAACCTGTTGGGCTGATCGTTCGGGCCCAAAGATCGATTTCTCTTTTCGTTCTCGTACTACCGGGACCTTCGAGGGTTTGAACACCTCAGCGGTCTTTCGCGGTCCTTCATGGGCGCCAGGGGAACGCCGTCGGGGATCAGTAGCGGGCTTCGCCGAGGTCCTCCGCCTCCGCCGCCGAGTAGCCCAGGGCCGGGAAGTCGAGCCGGCCGTTTTCCGTGTGGCAGTCGTTGCACCCGAGGGCTTCGTCCGCCGGGGCGATGCTGTGGAACTGCTGGAAATACATGGTCGGTTCCCGGATGATCGCTTCATCGTAGGCGCCGTCCTTCCAGGTGCGCATCTCGGTGAGGGTGGTGGGCTCCTTGCCTTTGCCGCCGGCCCGGGAGACGAATGCCTTGGGCACCGGATGGCTGTTCACGTGGCTGTCCGGGGCCGCCGTCGCCTCGGGATCGGTGCCGTCGCTGAAAAAGGCGGTCTCCACGACATTGAAGGGCCAGATCCGCGCTCCGGGGTCGTTCCGGTCGGCGTTGGGATGGGGGATCTCCGTAACCAGTACGTCCGGGTTGTACCAGGCGTATGTGGGCCGAAAACCCGGTTTCTTCATGGTCTTATAACAACTGACCATCTCCTGTATCTGCTGATTCATCTTCTCCGGGGTGGCCATGCCCATGAGTTTGGCGATGGGCATCATCCAGTGGTACTGCTTCATCATCTTCTCCATGTCCATGCCGGGGAGCCAGCTGATCCGTTCGGCGGCCGGGTAGGTCTTCGGGATGTGGCAGGTCTCGCAGGCCAGCCGCTCCAGGTGGAGGTCGATGTCGTCGGCCTTCGGCCCCTCATGGGGGTACCGGCCGTGGCACCCGGCGCAGGTCTCCATGGTGCCGCGAAGCTCCGGCGTGCCGATGGCGTCCAGGATCTTCCCCTTTCCGATCCGGTGGTTCCGGGTGACATGGCATTCCTGACACCGCATGCCCGCTTCATAATGGACGTCGGCCGGTTTCCCTTTGAACATCCCGTACCGGGTCCCCCGCTTGCCGTTGGTGCGCCAGTGGCAGAAGTTGCAGTTGTCGGGGCCGGGCTTGCCCACCCGCAGGGGAACCCCCTCCATGGCCTTTGCGGCGATGCCGGAGAGATCGAGTCGGTCCATGTCCCCGGCGACATCCGCCCCGGCCATCATCAGGGAGACCAGGCGGGCCCCGTTGCTCATGATCATCCGGCCGTTCCGGTCCACGCCGGCCGGCGACAGGCCGAGCCCCCGCCCCCCTTTATAACCACTCTTCTGGTGGCAGATCAGGCAGTCCACGTCCAGTCCGTAGGGCTTCAACACCCCGCCCCCGGGGTGGCACTGGGCGCAGAAGATCGATTCCATCTGCTTCCAATGCTTCTCGGGCTCCGCCTGGTGGTCGAGGTTGGATAGCGGGTACCACCGGACGTACATCCCCGTGTCCTCGGCCTCGGCCGGATCATGGGCGATCTCTCCGTCCGCGGTGATCCGTCCCTGATGGACATGGTAGCTTTCGCTCATCTCCTGGTACGCCTCCGGATGGCAGGCGTAACAGGCCTCCGGCCCTTTGTAGCCCCCGAGCTGGTCGAAGACCCGGGCGTGCATCTTTTCGATGTCGATCTCTTCGCCCGTCTCCGGGAAGATCACGGGTTCCACCGAGGCCTCCGGGGCTGTTGCCGATTGCCGCCGGGAAGGGCCGCAGGTGATGGACGAGAGCATCGCCGCTCCGATGATCGCGGTCAGGACCACCCATTGAATTCGTTTTCTTTTCATCTTGTCATCTCCTCCTCACTCCTCCTCCCCGGCTCCATACAACCATTGGAACATTGCAAAAAACCCTTTTCCCGCCGTCGTTGGAATCGATTCTACCCTATTTTTCGGGGTCGGGGCAACCGGCATTCCGGGAAAATGTTCAAAAGCCCCAATCAAACCAGCCGCTTCTCACGGGGGTTTTGACCTTCGACACAGTGTCGTGATAAAGAAAGATCAGTGGGATATGGAGAACGATCATAGAGGATACGCCAAGGAGGACACCTTTGCACCGACGTTGGACCACCCTGTTGGCCCTGGGGCTCATCACCCTTTCCGCGCCGGTCTCGGCCGGGGATCTCCAGGAGATCACGCTTACCGACGGCAGCGCCCTGTACGGCGAGGTCGTCTCCCTGGAAAAGGGGATCTATACCATCCGATCCGGCACCCTGGGTACGGTCAAGATCGACGCGGATAAGGTCCGGATGATCCGCAGTCTCTCGGCCCGGAAGCCTGAACGCCGGGCCGCGGCCCCGGAGGCTCCCCCGGCCGCGCCGCGGCCCGAGGCGGCCGGCGGCATCGGAGAGATCCAGCGGATGCTCATGGCCGATGAGGAGGTCATGGGGATGATCGAGGCCCTGGCCGATGATCCCGAAATCCGAAAGCTCCTGGCCGACCCGGCGGTGGCCGAGGCCCTCCGGTCCGGAGACGTGGCGGCCCTGCTGGCCAATCCAGAATTCATGTCGATCCTGAGCCACCCCGGCGTCCGGGAGATCCAGAAGGAGGCGCTGAAGAAGTGAACTGACCTCGGCGGACAGGGTGCGACGGAAGGCATACCCGCCATGGCCCATCATACCCTGAAAAGCGCATACCGGCGGCTGACCGACCGGATCAACCGGTTCCCCCAGGGGGCGCCGCCCCATCGGCTGCTCTTCGAGATCCTGCGCATGCTCTTTTCCGAGCGGGAGGCCGATCTGGTGGCCCGCCTGCCCCTGCGGCCCTTCTCCGTCCACAAGGCGAGCCGGCTCTGGGGGAAAAGCCGCGCGGATACCCGCCGCATCCTGGAGGATCTGGCTCGGCGGGCCATTCTGGTGGATCTGACCCATGAGGGGCGCACCCTCTACGTGCTGCCGCCCCCCATGGCCGGGTTCTTCGAGTTCTCGCTGATGCGCACGGGCGGAGAGATCGACCAGAAGGTCCTCAGCCGACTCTACTACCGGTACATCAACCAGACGGACGACTTCGTGCGGGACCTGTTTTTACGGGGGGAGACCAAGCTGGGGCGGGTGTTTGTCCGGGAATCGGCGGTGGACGGCGCCGGGACCCTCCGGGTGCTCGATTACGACCGGGCCTCGGAGGTGATCCGCACCGCCTCCCACATCGGCGTCAGCACCTGCTATTGCCGCCACAAGATGCTCCATGTGGGCCGGAACTGCGACGCCCCCAGGCAGATCTGCCTGACCTTCAACATCGCCGCCGGGGCTCTCATCCGCCGGGGCCATGCGCGGCGTTCCGACCGGGAGGAGGGGCTCGATCTCCTCGCAAAGGCGCGGGATCACCGCCTGGTCCAGTTCGGGGAGAACGTCCGGCAGGGGGTCAACTTCATCTGCAACTGCTGCGGGTGCTGCTGCGAGGCGATGATCGCGGCCCG
>CAYSLC010000097.1:0-9010 GCA_964431545.1 uncultured Desulfobacteraceae bacterium
GGCCACGGCGCAGGCGGTGGCCGGCTCCAGGTTGTCCCGGCAGACGCCGCCGTAGATGAGCATGCCGATGCGGGCGGGGTCGATATCCGCCGCGGCGATGGCCTTTCTCCCGGCCGCGGCCGCCCCCTCGGACATCCGGTACCCCGGATCCCAGTACCGCCGCTCGTAGATGCCGGTGATCGCCTCCAGCTGCCCGGGTCTGAGGTGGAGGGTCTCGTAGACCGGGGCGAGGCGGCGCTCCAGATCCTCGGAGGCCACCACGTTGGGGGGCAGTTCGTAGCCGAGGCCGGCGATGTGGATGGAATCGTATTTCATGGGATTTCGCTACTTTTCCTGGTTCGGGACGAGCTTCAGCCCGAAGCCTTCCATGTGGTAGATGAAGAGCCCGTCCACCTTGAGGTATCCGTCGGCCGTAAGGGTCGGGACATCTCCGTCGGTGACGCCGGTGATCACGGCCTCCACGGTCACTTCCCGGTTGGTGCGAAGGATCTGACCCCGGTAGGTCCACCGGTGGGAACGGTCCGTGAGCGGGACGAACCGCCGGCTTTCGCGATGTTGAGGCCATCGTTCCATGGCCGCGAACTTGAGAAGCTGGAGGAACGACTCCACACCCAAAGAGCCGGGGCAGACCGGGTCCTGGTAAAAATGGGCGTCGAAGAACCATTCTTCGGGATCGACCCGCTTGATCCCCCGGATGAACCCGAGGCCGTGGGGGCCGCCGTCGGGGAGATAAAGGGCGATCTCGTCGATCATCCGCAGGGCCTTGGCCGGCATGGCGAGCCCCCGGGCCGGGTCGTATCGGCCGTCGTCCGGGGCGAGGGGGGCCGCGTCGGCGAACCGGTGGGAGCGGCCTTGGGCCGCCGCGTCCGGGTCCGGAACATAGGCGTCGCCGGCGGCCCCCCGGATCCCCACCTGTTGGGCCAGGGCCCCCTGGGTGAAGAATCCGAAGTTGGTCCGCCCCTCGTAGACCATCTCTTCGCCCAGGAGAACCTGGAAGTCGAAGTGTTCGATGATCATCTCCCCGGCCTCGGCGGCCTGGGCGAGGCGGGCCCGCATGGTCAGGGTGCCGTCGCCGGGACCCACCGGCCGGCGGACCGTTCCTTCGCCGCCCAGATTCCGGAACTTGAGGTCCTTGGCGCTCCGCAGGGCCGACCCCGCGTACGCGGCCAGCCAGCCGCAGGGCTGGAGGGCGATCTCCAAAAGGACCGCGAAGGGCAGGGTCCCGGTCCGGTCGGCCCGGAAGTACCAGTCGTCCCCGGGGATGTCGTACTCCGCCTCGATCCAGCCGTCCGGCTGGAGGACCCACGGCTCGGGGTCGATGCGGACCACCCGGTCCATGAAGAAGTAGGGGGGCCGGGGGAGCCTGGCGATGACCCGCTCCCGGTCGAAGACCCGGTACGGCTCGCCGAAGGCCTCCGACGGCCGGCCGGTGCAGAAGGCGAGCAGGCGGTCCCGGTCCCAGGGCGGGGCGTCGGAAGGCGACGGAGCGGCCCCCTCCCGGGTACCTTGCCGCCGCCAAAAGGCCTCCAGGGAGGCCCGGTCGGCGCCGGAGAGCTTGAGGGTCATGCCGGTGAACATGACGATCCGCCGGCCGTCGGCGTACATGTGGGCGTCGGCCTCGGCAAAGGGCTCCGGGCCGTACCCCAGCGTTTTGATCTCCACCTCGTAGACCACTTTCCGGGTCTTGGGGGTCACCGGCCCCCGGCACTTGAGCACCGCCTCGGTCCCCACCACCGGCTCGTACCGGACCTCCGGGTCATCGGTGACCCAGCCGATCCGCTGGAGAAAGACCCGCAGGGTATGGGCGCAGCATTCGTACATGAGGGTCCCCGGCATCACCATGTCGTCCGGGAAGTGGCAGATGAGGAACCAGTCATCCGGGTGGATGTCCGCCTCGGCCCGGATGAGGCCGACGCCGTACCGTCCGCCGAGGGGATCGAGGGTTTCGATCCGGTGGATGAGGGTCATCCGGCCCCCGGGGAGCCACAGGGACCGGGCCGGGGCGATCCCCTCGAAGTCGGGTCCGAAGGCCGCCGCCAGGTCCCCCCGGCGCAGGGCCGCCACGGCTTCGTCGTCGTAGGCCCCGGCATGGACGGGAACCAGGTCCGCCGTCTCCTTCCGCCCTTCGGCCGGGGCCCGTTCCGCCGCCGTGAGGATGATCCCCCCCGACCGTTCCACCTCGCCCTCGGTGAAGAAGCCGGCGCAGCCGTCCCGCATGGTGATGAGGTGATCGCCGCCG
Source organism: uncultured Desulfobacteraceae bacterium (assembly GCA_964431545.1). Classification (GTDB taxonomy): domain Bacteria; phylum Desulfobacterota; class Desulfobacteria; order Desulfobacterales; family JAABSP01; genus CAYSLC01. The sequence continues at coordinate 2,240 of CAYSLC010000097.1, forward strand.
ATGGTCCCCTCGAACCGGAAGAAGAAGAGCCACGTCTCCCCCTGGCGGACGAACCGGTCGATGGCGATCTCGTACCGGATCACGTCGCCGGGTTCGGGGAGTCCCCGGTGGAACCGGACCTTGGCGTCGAGGAGCCGGTAGGCCCGCTTCCCCTTCACCCGGAGGTCGATCCCCAGGTAGGAACAGAGGAAGAGGTCCGCCTGGCCCGCCTCCACCGAGATGCAGACCGGGGCCCGGTCCCCGTCCAGATACCAGGCCCCGGGGAGGACGTCGTGCTCGGTGACCACCCGGCCCGATCCCAGGGCCCCCTTCTCCCCCTCCACGGAGAGGATCCGGTCCACCAGCATCAGCGGCTCGTTCGGCAGCCGGACCCGCACCGGATAGGCGTCCACCTCGGCAAAGGCGGGCCCGAGCACCTTGGCAACGGAGCCCACGGCGAACTCCATGCACATCGGTCTTGGGAAGGCGACTCCCCGCTCGGACCTGATCGCCGTCGCCGGCAGGCAAGGGGCGGCCTCCGCGCGGGGGGCCGTTACCCCGGCGGGGGGAACCGGCGGCGGCATGTCCCCTCCATCGGCCCACGACGCCCCATCCCGAACCGGCGTCTCCTGGATCGTCCGTTCCAGGAGTTCCGCCTGGAGGCCGAAGGTGTCCCGGAAGTCGGCGGCGAGGCGGTTCGACAGCCCCAGAAACGCCTCATGGGCTTTGGCGGTGGCCGCCACGGCCGCGTCGAATCCGGACAGAAGGCCCGCGTACGGGTCGGGAACGCCCGCCGGCCCGGCCGGGGGGGCGGGGGGCCGGGGCGCTTCGGGGATCCTGGACGATGGGGTCCGCGGAGCCGGCTCGCGCGAAGCGGGAGACGGGCGGGGGGCGGCGGTCCGGACGGCCGTCGGCCTCGGTGCCGGATCCGGCCGCGGGTCCGGCTGGAGATCCGGGCGGCGGGCCGGTTCCGGCGGCGGGGGAGGGGAGGGAGGGACGCCTCCAACCGGGACCCGGATCACGTCTCCGGGCTCGGCCGACGATGTTCGCCGGGGTTCCGGCGGGAAGGCCTCCGCCCCGTAGAGGGCCGAGAAATCCACGGGGACCCCCTCGGCGGCCAGGGCGGCCAGGAGTTTGAGAACCGTCAGCTCGTCATCCTCCCCGCGCACGCAGGCGGAGACCGCCAGATGGGGCTTTCCGGCGAGGATCCGGCGGATCATCCGGGTGCAGGAGGCCCCGGGCCCCATCTCCAGGAAGATCCGGACCCCGTCCCGGTGGGCCTGGCGGATGGCGGCGGGAAAGTCGAAGCCGTGGAGGGCTTGTCGCAGGATCGAGTCGGCGGCCGATTCCGTGGTGAGGGTCTGGGCACGGCCGAGGGCGCAGCTGTAGAACCGGACCCCCGGCGGCGGATGGGTCGGGAAGCGGTGGAGGTCCCGGTACGCGTCGGCGGCCGGGGCCGCCGCGTCGCAGTGGACGGTGACCACGCCGTCCAGGTAAAACGCGTCGCACCGAAGCTCGCGGACGACCCCCGCCACCGCCTCCCCCAGGCCCCCGATGACGCACTCGTCCGGGGTGTTGATGATGAGCAGCCGTGCATGGGGATGGCCGTCGATCGCCTCCCGGACCCGGTCCGCCGGGCGGTTGACCACCGCGACCTTCCAGTGGACCGGTGTCTCGGCCGGGAGGTTCCAGGCCTGCCGAAGGGCCCGGCAGGGGCCGGCGAGGCGGGTGGTGAAAAGATCGGTCCCCCGCATCCGCCGGAGCATCTCCCCCCGCTCCGGCCACGCCCCCAGGGCGAAGTATCCGGCGGATTCCCCCAGGCTGTAGCCGATGGCGGCGTCCGGCTCGATCCCGAACCGGCGGACGAGATTCGACAGCAAGCCCCCGTGGACCACCTGGCCGAAGATCATGACGAGGGGATCCCCGGCCACGGCCCGGCGGGCCTCCTCCTCCCACCCCGGGGACCAGGAGTTCCGCCACGGCATGTACCGCCCCGGCAACATCTGGGTCCGGAGCCGCTCGGTGGCGGCGTCCATCTCCCGGAGAAGTTCGGGCCAGCGGACCCCGATGGCGCGGCCCATCCCCACGTAATGGTTCCCGGAACCGGGAAAGACAAAGGCGGTCTGCGCGTCCGGTCCGAGGGGGGATGGATTGTACGCAACGCCCTCCGGACCCGTGACGGCCGACGGCAGCCCCCGCTCCACGGCGGTGCGGGCCGCGGCGATCCATTGGCCGGCCGAGGAGAAGTCCCGGCCCAGCAGAAGGCAGAGCCCCGGTTTTCCGGAGGGGTGGCGCCGCCGTTGGGCGTGCCAGGCCCGCGCGGCCGATTCCACGCCGCCGGAGAAAAGATCCGGGCGATGGAAAAAGGCGGAAAGTTGATCGAGGCCTTCCAACAGATCCCGGGGCCCCTCCCCTTCCACCGGAAACAGGCCGAAGGGAGAGGAACCCAGGGGCTTTCGCAGCTCCCGGAGGTGATCTCCGGCGGGCTGCCGGGCGGCGGTCTCCTCCATCCCCTCGACGATCACATGGGCGGCATCCCCGTCGATGGTGATCGATCCCACCACGGCCCGCCGCGGTCCGTCGACCCGGTCCCGGACCCAGGGCTGGGCGACGGCGGGCACATGGAATGTCCCGGAGCACAGCGGCTCCGGCCCCGGTTCCGTGTACCCCGGCAGCGGCGGGAGGATCTGGTGGTAAACGCACAGGATCGCCTTGACCAGGGCGGCCAGCCCGTCGACGGCGCCGGCCCGGCCGATGATCGGTTTGAGGCTTCCCAGGGCCCGGGGGATCTCCCGTCCCCCGAAGGTCGCCTCCAGGGCGTCGATCTCCATCCGGTTCTCCGGGGCCGACCCGGAGCCGTGGGCCTCGATGTAATCGACGGAATCGGTGGAAACCCCGGCCTCCGCCAGGGCCCCTCGGAGAGATCTGAGGTATGGGTCCCCTTTTTCCCCTCCCTCCGGCTTACGTCCGCTTCCCGAGGCCGTGCCGACCCCCCGGATGGCGGCGTAGACCCGATCCCCGTCGGCCAGGGCCCGGTCCAGGGGTTTGAGGACCAGGGCCACGGCCCCCTCGCCGGGCAGGTCCCCGTCCGCGGCCCTGTCAAAGGGCCGGACCTTTCCCGACGCTGAAAAGGGAAGGGCCCCGCCGGTGGAGGCCACGTTCCTCGGGTCCCCGGCCAGATCCACGGCCCCCACGAGAACGGCGTCGAGTTCCCCCCGCCGAACGGCCCGGACCCCGATCTCCAGTGCCTGGAGGCCGGAGGCGGCCTCCCTTGATATCCCAAAGCTGGTGCCGCCGAACCGGAACTCCCGGGCCACCCGGCTGGCCACGATGCCCCCCAGGGCCCCCAGGGTCCTCGGGGCGGTCAGGGGCGGTCCGCAGGCCTTCCGGAGTTCCCCCAGCCAGCGGTCCGCATCCTCGGGGCCGAGGCCCAACGCTTCGGTCCAGCGTCGGACCTCGTTCGCCAGGTTCCACCGGACATGGTAGTCGGTGGCCTCGGGGTCGAACTCGATACCGATGAGGGCTCCCATGCGGGGCCGGTCGGTCCGCGGGTCCATCCCGGCGTCCTCCAGGGCGTCGGCCCCCACCTGGAGCATCAGGAGCTGCTGAGGGAGGATGTCGGGGATCTCCCTGGGAGGGATCCGGAATCGCCCCTTGGGAACGGCTACCGATTCCAGAAAGGCGCCGGGAAGATCCGTCCTTCCGATGATCCCTTCCACCAGGGCGTCGGTCCCCTTCCACCGCCCTTTCGGTCGGGGACCGATGGCGGATTCGCCCCGGAAAACAGCCTCGGTGAAGGCCCGGAGGCCGTCTATGGGCCCCACGGCGGCGCCCATGCCGACCACGGCCACGGGTTCGCCGCCCGCCTCGGGCATGCCCGCGCTTGCTGACGACGCCGCCGCGGCCGGGGCCCCGGCCCCCCCCTGTTCCGGCGACGGGCCCTCCTCCAGGAGGACGTGGGCGTTGATGCCGCCGAACCCGAAGGCGCTGACGGCGGCCCGCCGGGGATCGGCGGCGCTCCGGCGGCCCCAAGGCTCGGGTTCGGTCTGGACCCGGAAGGGGCCGTTCAGCAACGGATTGTTCACGGGGCGGTCCCCGGCGGGTTCCCGGAAGTTGAGGGAGGGGGGCAGGGTCCGGCCGTGGAGCGCCATCAGGACCTTGATCATCCCGGCGGCCCCGGCGGCGGTGAGGGTGTGGCCGATGTTCGATTTGACCGATCCGATGGCGCAGCCGCCCGGGGTCCCTCCGCCATTGTCCCAGAGGGTCCGGAGGCTGACGAGTTCCGTGGCGTCCCCCACCGGAGTGCCGGCCCCGTGGCACTCGATGAGGTCGATGTGCCGGGGGTCCCAGCCCGCCTGTTTGTAGGCGGCCCGCATCGCCCGGACCTGTCCCTCCGGATCCGGGGCCAGGAGGTTGCCCCGCATGTCGTTGGAGAGGCCGATGCCCCGGATCACCCCGTAGATCCGGTCGCCATGGGCCCGGGCGTCGTCGAGGCGCTTCAGGACCATGATCCCGGCCCCCTCGCCCACCACCAGGCCGTCGGCGGACCGGTCGAAGGGGGCGCACCGGCCCGAGGGGGAGAGGGCCCGGAGCTGGCTGAACCCCACCTGGGTGTAAAGGCACTCGGGCCGGGAGACGCCCCCGGCGACCATGGCGTCCGCCCGGCCGGACAGCAGCTCGTCGCAGGCCAGTTTGACCGCGTAGAGGGAGGAGGCGCAGGCGGCGTCCAGGGTGAAGCTCCCGGCGCCCAGGCCCAAAGCGCGGCAGAGGAGGGCCCCCGGAAGGCTCGTCACCCGTCCGGCTGGATACCGCCGCCAGTGGATGGGTCCCGGAGGCGGCCCCCCGAAGACCCGCGCCGAGAACGCCCCGCCGAGGATCTCCCGGGAAATGGCCGAGGCGGCGTCCGTGGGCAGGGCGATGGCGGCCAGGACCACACCGACCCGGGACCGGTCCACCGGGTCCATGGCACAGTCTTCCAGGGCCCCTTTTCCGGCGCAGAGGGCGATTCTGTGCATGGGGTCGAGGCCGGCCAGCAGGTCCCGGTCCAGGGGGAGATCGGCCGCGGCCCGGTCCACGGCGGCCATCACCTCCGGCCCCATGAGGCAGGCCCTGGACCCGTACGCCTTGTCCGGCATCGGGTCGGTCCGGACCATGTCCGAGACGGGGGAGATCCAGCGATGGTCCGGGACCTCGGCGGCGGTCTCCACCCGGTCGACGATGTTCCGCCAGAAGGTTGCCAGGTCCGGGGCCCCCGGGAAGACCCCGGCGATCCCCACCACGGCGATGGGCGCTTGTTCGGTCATCGGTTCCAACGATTCGGGCATCGAAAAATCAGCGGAACGACCTCCTCCCCGCTGCACGGGGGAGACCTTCCGCGGGCAACGGCCACAAAAACCCGTTTATATAACCGACGGACGGGAAGAACGCAAGGGGCAACCGGACGGCGGGGTCTTATTTTCCGGAGGTGAGGGCCTTTTTTTTGCGGGAGGCTCCACGGCGGTCGGTTTCGGCGCCCACCAGGCGGACCAGGGAGGCCACGTGGCGCTCCATCATGTGGGCCTGGCCGGAGAGGTCCTGCGCGGCCGCGGCCGACTCCTCGGCGTTGGCTGCGATCTGCTGGGTGACCTTGTCGATCTCGAAGGCGGCCTGGGTCACCTGCTGGATGCCCCGGGACTGCTCCTTGCTCGCCTGGGTGATGGTGGCGGTCTTCTCCCCCATGATGGTGGCCGATTCGATGATGGCGGTGAAATCTTCGCTGATCCCCTTGATGGCCCTGGCCGCGCGGGTCACTTTTTCCAGGGTCTGGGTCAGAAGCTCCTGGGTGTTGTCGGCGGCGTCGATGGTCCCCTTGGCGAGGTTTTTCACCTCGTCCGCCACCACGGCGAACCCGGTTCCGGCCTCGCCGGCCCGGGCCGCCTCCACCGCCGCGTTGAGAGACAACAGCGTGGTCCGGAAGGCGATGTCGTTCACCACCTTGATGATCCCGCTGATCTTGTCGCTCTCGGTCTCGATCTCGGCCATGTCCTGGGAGAGTTCCATGAGCGATTTCAGGGAGCGTCCGGATTTTTCGATGTTGTCGATCATGAGTTCCTCGGCCCCCTTGGTCATGGCGGAGGTCTGGTTGCTCATGGCCGACATCTCCTCAAGGGAGGCCGACGACTCCTCCACCGAGGCGGCCTGGCGGCTGGCGCTTTCGGCCATGAGCTGGCTCCCGGCGGCGATCTGGGAGGAGGCGGCCGACACCTGCTGGGAGACCTGGGTCAGCCCGCCGATCACCTGCCGCACCGGCCGGATGATGCTCCCGCGGGTCAGGACGGCGGCGATGACCAGGGTCGCCAGAAGAATCCCCAGGGTGATGAGGAGGATCCGTCCCATCACCGACCTGACCCGGTCACGGATCCCGCTTCCGATCGCCTCGATCCTCGCCTCCACCGATTCGGCGGAGAGGCTGAGCTGGTGTTTGAGTTCCAGCTCCCGGCTCCGGATCAGGGTCCGGATGTCGTCGATGTAGAGGCCGGTGCCGATGATCCAGTTCCACGGCTCGAAGACTTCCACATAGGAGAGCTTGGGCTGGGGTTCATCGGCCCCGTACTTGGGCCAGAAGTATTCCACGAACCCGCCGCCGTTCTCCCGGCAGACCCGGACGAACTCCACGAAGAGGTGCTTGCCGTTGGGGTCCTGGTAGCCGGCGAGATCGGTGCCGTCGAGTTCCGGCTTGTAGGGGTGCATCACCATGGTGGGGTGCATGTCGTTGATCCAGAAGTAGTCCTTGTTCTCCGGACCGTACCGGAG
>CAYSLC010000097.1:9110-19726 GCA_964431545.1 uncultured Desulfobacteraceae bacterium
TGTCGTTGATCCAGAAGTAGTCCTTGTTCTCCGGACCGTACCGGAGCGTCTTGATCAGCCCGGCGGCCCGGGCCCGCCGCTCCGGTTCCGGGAGATCCTCCTTTTCGGCCATGGCCTCCAGCACGCCGTAGGCGGTGTCCACGACGTTCTTGAGCCGCTGCCGGTAGACGTTCTGGAGTTTCTCGGGATCATGGGCGTCCTGGTATCCCTTCTCCAGGACGCTCATGGCCGTCTGGACCTGGGATTTGAGGTACTCCTTCTTCCGTGCCAGGAGTTCTTCGCGGTAGGCCTCGATCCGCCGCCGCCCCTCGGATTCCATCTGTGAGATATGGTCCTGGTGGAAGTCCCTGAGCCGGTCGATGGCGGCGGCGCCGGTGGCCCGGATGCCGGCAACGGCGAAGACGGCCACCACCGACGCCGTAAGGATCATCGGAACGACGATCATCAGGGCGATTCGGGTTTTGATATTCATGGATTGATCCTCTTCGATCTTCCGGTCCCCGGGGATCGCCGCGCCGTCGGCGGGCGCGCGGCCCGGTGGACCCTGGATATGGAGGAGGTGGCGGAGGTGGCGGACGAACGTCAGGCTTTGGAGATGTTCATGATCTGGTCCAGCTTGACCACGCGCAGCAGATTGTAAACGGTGGGGGAGGTGTTGATGATTCTCACCTTTCCCCCCGCTTCGAACATCTCCTTGTAAAAGAGGAGGAGTTTGCCGATACAGGCGCTGCCGATATAGGTGACACCGTTGAAATCGAGTACGATTTCGGAGAGATCGGACCGGTTCAACTCGAAGAAGCTCTGCTTCAGCTTTTCAGCCCCCGCCTCGTCCAGTTTGCCCGTCACCCGCATTCGGGCCTGTACCCCTTCCCGTCTGACGTCGATGGTCATGCTCCTGTCTCCCGGATGCCATTAAAAGGCTTTTTGGTCTTCAAAGAAAAGGATTTTTTTTCGTCCCGTCCGCGTCGGCCCCGCTAGAATACCGCCTTCCAGAGGTCGAAGGGCCGGATGGCCGCCGCCTTCTGGAACGGGTTCTCCGACCGCTTGGGCAGACAGACGCGGACCCGCCGCCCCTCGTCCTCCCAGTCGATGGCGGTGGCGAAGTGGCTGACCAGAAAGACCCCCCGGCCGTCGGGCCGGGTGAGGTTCTCCTTGGTCAGGGGGTCGGGGATCTCCCCGTGGTCGAACCCTTCCCCCTGGTCGATGACCTCGATGACAAAATCGTTTCCGAACCGCCAGCGAACGGTGATGGTCTTGTCCGGAGATTTTCGGTTCCCGTGCTTCCAGGCGTTCCAGACGGTCTCCTCCAGGACCAGGTAGAGGCGATACTCCGGGGCTTCGAACCCCCGGTCGTCCCACTGGACCGAGATCCGCCGATAGAGGTCGCTGATGGCCTCCGCCGTCTCCTGGAAATTTCGGGGGCGAAGGACGAGTTCCTCGTCGTACCGCCGCCGCTCCAGCTCGACCCCGAGGATGGTGATGTCGTCGCAGCAGAGGTTGTTCCGGCCGGGGAAGGCCTCGATCTGACTGATGATCGACATGGAGGTCAACAGCTGGTGCAGGATCTCCGACACCCGCGGCTCCGGCGCCTGGCAGATCAGGTCGTGGACCAGGATCCGGAGATCCTCGAATTCCATCACGCGGTCGCAGTGGTGGTGGGGCATCTCGTTGAGGCCGTCGGTGTAGAAGATCAGCTTGTCCCCCTCCCGCAGGGGGTATTCGGCGGCGTGGAACGGGCCGCTCGTCTCCCAGGCGATGGGGGTATTGGTGCCGGGGCCGTCCATGTCGGGAAAGAGGCGGACCCGGCCGTCCCGGATGATCAGAAGCGGCGGGTGGCCGTTGGAGACGAACCGCATCACCATGGAGCGGTGGTCGATCTCGGCGGTGAAGGCGGTGACGAAGTCCTCGACGCTGAAGAGCTTGGACCGGCCCACCAGTTCGTTGAGCAGCGTCAACACGCAATCGGGCGGGATGTCCCGGTAGCGGTGGAGGAGCGACTGGTTGATCAGGTCGGTGGCGATGGACCGGAGGATGCAGTTGACCGAGTGGCCCGACTGGTCCTTGATGCTGACCACGGTCTTGGCGCGGCCCTTCCCCCCGCCCTCGGGAAAGGTCCGGACGAAGTAGTGGTCCCCCCCCTCCATGGCGCAGGGCAGGGAGATGGCCTCGACGAACAGGGCGGACCCTCCGTTCAGGTCCACGTACCGGGGCGGGGTCCCGTTGATCATGTTGAGGATCCGCTTGGCCAGGTCCACGTTGATCTCCTGCTTGCGCAGGAGCTGTTTCAGGTTGAGTTCGATCTCCTTGCGCTCGTTGATCTCCCGGGTCAGCCGCTGGTTCGCCTCCGTGAGTTCGGCTGTCCGCTGGGTCACCCGCTGTTCGAGTTCGTGGTGGGCCCGCCGCAGGGCCTCCTCGGCCTTCTTCCGCTCGGTGATGTCCCGGCAGAAGCTGAGGACCGCCGGAGATTCGTCCCAGAAGGAGCGCTTGTTTCCCGCCTCCACCCAGACCGGGCTCCCGTCCCGGCGGCGGATCCGAAACCGGCAGGTGGCCTGGGTCCGGTGCTCCTGTTCCAGCACCTTGTCGAAGGAGTAAAGGACCAGGTCGCGATCCTCCGAAAAGAGGAACAGTTTCAGTTCCATGTCCCGGAGTTCCTCCGCGGTGTATCCGGTCAGGCCGAGCATGTTGGTGTTGAAGTATTTCAGCCGGCCCTCCTGTACCACGAAGATGGTATCCCCGGAGTTTTCGACGATCTCCTTGTACTTGATCTGGGATTCCCGGAGCTGCCGGGTCCGGGCCTCGAAGTTCTCCTCCAGGCGGGCGATCCGTTCCCTCGTCCCCGGCTTGGGGGCCTGCTCCTCCAGGACGAAGGCCCGCTTCATCAGGGCGTTTTTGACGGTGTGGAGGAGTTCCTTGCGGAAGAAGGGCTTCAAAAGATAGTCGAAGGCCCCGTTCTCCACAATGCTCGTCCGGAGGCTCTCCAGGTTGGCGTTTCCGGTGATGATGAGGACCTCGATGGTGGGATCGATCCGTTTGATCTCCCCCAGGGCCTCCAGGCCGTTTTTCCGGGGCATGTAGATGTCGAGGATCGCCAGCTGCAAGGCATGTTCCCTGGCCAGGCGCACCGCCTCCTCCCCGTTTTCCGCAGTGAAGACGGTGAATCCCTCGCTTTCCAGCATCTGGCCCAGGATCTGGCGGATGTGGGCCTCGTCGTCCGCCACCAGTATGTTGACGGGATCGATCGCGTCGGTCTCCTTTATGTCCGGTCCTCTCATCCGATCCTCTTTCAAAGGGTCCTTGGGGATCGGTGGCGGGTCCCCCGATCCATCGTCCATTCTACCGCTTCGCGGGCGTTCGGCAAAGCGGTTTTTTCTTGACACATCCGCCGGTTGCTTCTACTTAAGGAGGCGCGCCACAGAGCGGTTCGCCCCCAATCCACGAAGAAAAAGGAGATCTCCGTGATCCGTTCCCCCCTTTTCCCCCTGACCATCCTTCCGGTCCTTCTGTGCCTCATCGCCCCTGGTCCCGCCGCCGCCGATCCCGACCCCGCGGCCCTGGTGGAGGCCGCCTTTGAATACTTCCGGGGCAAGGCGTCGGTGTCCAAGGTCGAGATGACCATCCACCGGCCCGACTGGGAACGGACCATGACCATCAAGGCGTGGACCCGTGGCACCGAGGAGAGCATCTTCACCATCATCGAGCCCCCCCGGGACGAGGGCAACGGCACGCTCAAAAAAGGGTCGGAGATGTGGATGTACAACCCCAAGGTCAACCGGGTGATCAAGGTCCCTCCCTCCATGATGTCCCAGTCGTGGATGGGCTCCGACTTCTCCAACAACGACCTGGCCAAGAGCGACAGCCTGATCAAGGACTACACCCACACCCTGGAGGGGACCGAAACCCATGACGGCAAGACGGTCCACCGGATCAAGTCGATCCCCAAGCCCGGGGCCCCGGTGGTCTGGGGGATGCAGACCCTCAAGATCCGGGAGGACCACATCTTCCTGGAGGAGGTGTTCCACGACGAGGATCTGGAACCCGTCAAGGTGCTCACCACCGAGAAGATCGAGCCCATGGGGGGACGGCTCTTCCCCAAGGTCTGGCGGATGGCCAAGGCGGACGCCGACGACGAGTACACCCGGATGGTCTACCGGGACCTGGAATTCAAGGACGATCTCCCGGACCGCCTCTTCACCCTCCCGGCGCTGCGGACCCTCCGGGAGTAGAGAAGGGCGACCGTGTCCATGGACGCCCGCATGGCCTGGCGGAACATCTGGCGCAACCCCCGCCGGTCGATCCTGACCATGGCCGCCATCGCCTTCGCCTGCCTGCTGCTCGTCTTCATGCTCTCCTTCCAGTTGGGCACCTACGACACCATGATCAACGTTACGGTGCGGGTCCAGACCGGCCACCTCCAGGTCCAGGCCCAAGGGTACCGGGAGAAGCCGTCGATCCGGAAGGTGATTTCCGACCCGGCCGCGGTGGACCGGATCATCGACGGGACGCCCGGTGTTGAGGGCCATACGTTCCGGGCCGAGTCCTTCTCCCTGGTCTCCGCCGGGGACCGGACCCACGGGGCCCTGGTGGTGGGGATCGATCCGGCCCGGGAACGGCGGGTCTCCACCCTGGCCAAGCTGATCCGAAAGGGGCGGTTCCTGGAACCGGGCGACGGCCCCCGGGCCATGGTGGGACGGCTCCTGGCCCAGAACCTCCAGGTGGGCGTGGGGGACGAGCTGACCCTCCTGGGCCAGGGCCGGGACGGCTCGGTGGCCGCCACGGTCCTCACCGTGACCGGCATCTTCGGATCGGGGCAGGACGAGCTGGACCGGTCCCTGGTCCACATCCCGCTGACCTATTTCCAGGAGGTCTTCTTCATGCGCGGGGCGGTCCACCGGGCCGTGATCGTGGCCGAGTCCCTGGGCCGGGTGGCCGGCATCGAGAAACGACTGACGGAGAAGATCGGGCGGCTCGATTCGAAACAGCCCCTGGCCGTCCTCGACTGGGACGAGCTGATGCCCGGCCTCTACCAGGCCATCACCATCGACCTGGTGGCCGGGCTCATCTTCTGGTTCCTGCTGATCATCGTGGTCGCCTTCAGCATCCTCAACACCTTTCTCATGGCCATCTTCGAGCGGACCCGGGAGTTCGGGGTCCTCATGGCCCTGGGGACCCGTCCGGGGCGGATCACCCGGCTGCTGCTCACCGAATCCCTCTTTCTGACCCTCACCGGCGTGGCGTCCGGCATCCTCCTGGGATGTCTCGTCACCCTCTTTTTCGAATCCTACGGCATCGGTCTGGGGGGCGCCAGCGAGCTGGTCAAGCAGTTCGGGCTCTCCGACCGCCTCTACCCCAAGCTTTCCTGGATCACCGTCCTCCTGGGGCCGAGCCTGGTCCTGATCATCACCCTGCTGGCGGCCCTCTACCCCGCCTTCAAGGTGAGGCGCCTTTCGCCGGTGGAGGCCATGGGCCATGTGTGAGACCCCGGGCCGCCGGACAGCGGGGGGACGGTAGCCGTGCACGTCCGGCTGGCCTGGCGCAATGTCTGGCGGAACCCCCGGCGGACCGCGGTGATCCTGACCGCCGTGGTGATCGGGGTCTGGGCCATGATCACGCTGGGATCGATCATGCGGGGGATGGCCGAGGGGATGGTGGACAACGCCATCGCGTCCCTCACCGGCCACATCCAGGTCCACGCCGAAGGGTACCGGAGCGATCCGGTGATCCAGCACACCATGGCCCGGCCGGGACCGGTGCGAAAGGCCCTGGACGCGGTCCTGCCCGACGGGGCCCGGTGGACCGGACGGGTCCGGGTCAACGCCGTGGTCAACAACGCCCGACACACCGCCGGCGTCACCCTGGTGGGGATCGACCCCGAAGCCGAGGCCCGGGTCTCTTTCCTGGGGCCCGATGCCGTCGCCGATGGGCGGTACCTGAAACCGGACGACCGCAACGGGATCCTGGTGGGCCAGGAACTCCTGGAGGACTTCGAGACCCGGATCGGCCACAAACTGGTGGCCATGTCCCAGGGGGCCGACGGGGAGATCGCCTCCCGGGCCTTCCGGATCATCGGCGTCTTCGACGCCGAGCTGGGCGGAACCGAGAAGCGGTTCGTCTTTGTCAACCGGCCGGCGGCCCAGGAGATGCTCGGCCTCGGCGACGGCATCTCGGAGATCTCCATCGACCTGCCCGACAAGGCTGCGGTGGATAGCGTGGCCGCGGACCTCGCATCGGCCCTGCCCCCGGGCCACCAGGTCCACACCTGGCGGGAGATCCTCTCGGCCCTGGCCGGATACCTGGAGATGTTCGACACCTTCATGTACATCTGGTACCTGGTGATCTTCATCGCCATGGGTTTCGGGATCGTCAACACCCTGCTCATGGCGGTCTTCGAGCGGATGCGGGAGTTCGGGGTCCTCAAGGCCCTGGGGATGAAGCCGCTGTGGATCGTCCGGGGGGTCCTCACCGAGTCGCTGCTCCTCCTGTTGTTCGGGGCCCTGGCGGGCAACGCGCTGGCGGCCGTGACGGTCCATGCCCTCTCCTTTACCGGCATCGACCTGACCGCCTTCGCGGCCGGCACCGAGTTCACGGGGATCTCCCGGGTCATCTTCCCGGCCATGCGATCCGGGGATCTCGTGATGGCCAACCTGGTGGTCCTGGTGCTCGGGCTGGCCATCAGCCTCTATCCGGCGGTCAAGGCGGCCCGAATCACGCCGGTGGAGGCCATGACCCACCACTGAAACGCCGGAGGGACCATCCATGGACATCGTGACGGCCGAGGGGATCGAGAAGGTCTACAAGCAGGGAGAGGTGGCGGTCCACGCCCTCCGGGGGGTGAGCCTCTCGGTGGAGAAAGGGGGGTTCGTTGCCCTGGCCGGCCCCTCGGGATCGGGCAAGACCACCCTGCTCAACATCATCGGCGGCCTCGACACCGCCGACGCGGGGAGGGTGACGGTGGACGGGGAATCCTACGAAAAGATGAGCCGGTCCCAAATGGCCGAACTCCGGCTCCGGAAGATCGGCTTCATCTTCCAGTCCTACAACCTGATCCCGGTGCTCTCGGCCCTGGAGAACGTGGAGTACGTGATGCTCCTCCAGGGGGTCCCGGCGGACGAACGGCGGGACCGGGCCGAGGAGGTCCTTTCCGATGTTGGGCTCGGCGGCAAGTCCGGGCGCCGGCCCCACGAACTCTCCGGAGGGCAGCAGCAGCGGGTGGCGGTGGCCCGGGCCATCGTCTCCGACCCGGCCATCGTCCTGGCGGACGAGCCCACCGCCAACCTCGACTCGGAGACGGGGCGGGGGCTTCTGGAGATGATGCGGGAGATGAACGAGAAGAAGCGCGTCACCTTCATCTTCTCCACCCACGACCGGATGGTCATGGAACACGCCCGTCGGCTGGTGCGCCTGCGGGACGGCGCCGTCGTCGGGGATGAGACCCGGTAGCCGGGCGGCCTGGGCGGTGGTCCGAGCCGCCGTCGTTGTCCTCCTGCTGGTCCTCCTGGCGGACGGCCCGGGGGCCCGGGCCCTGGAGGTGGACTGGGGCGGCCATCTCCGGGGGAGGGGGACGGTCTCCTTTCCCGAACAGGAGACGGTCCTCCTTGCGGACGACGCCTTCCTCGACGGCGCCGCCGAGTTCCGCCTCAAGGCCCGGACCGGCCTGGGAAACCGGGCCGAGGTGGAGGCCCACTACGAGGCGGTCCTCGCGGCCGGCGACACCCGGCGGAACGAGACCCTCGTTGCCGAGCGGTTTCCGGGGCTCTATCCGGAGACGGCCCTCACCGACGACCGCCGGCTTTTAGACCTCTCTTCGACGATCGACGACGGGAACGACTGGCGCCTGTCCCACCGCCTCGACCGCCTCTCCGTGACGCTACTACCCGACTGGGGGTCGGTGACCCTGGGACGCCAGGCCCTCACCTGGGGAAACGGCCTCCTCTTCAACCCCATGGACCTCTTCAACCCCTTCGCCCCCACCGACATCGAGCGGGACTACAAGGTCGGCGACGACATGGCCACGGCCCAGTTCCACATCGAAAAGGTCGGCGGGGTCCAGCTCCTCTATGTCCCCAGGCGAAACCCCGAGACCGGGGACGTGGCGTGGAACCACTCCTCGGTGGCGGGAAAGCTCCATCTCTCCCGGGGCACCACCGAGTTCGATCTCATGGCGGCCCGCCATTACGAAGACTTCGTGGCCGGGGTCGGCGCGGCCGGCTACCTGGGCGGCGCCGCCTGGCGGACCGACGCCACCTGGACCTTCCCCGACGAGTCGGCCGACACCGACGGATTCCTCGCCCTCACGGCCAACCTCGACTACTCCTGGGTGGCCTGGGAGAAGAACTTCTACGGGTTCGTCGAGGTCTACCACAACGGCCTCGGGGTCACCGGCGACTACGGCGACGCCCTCCTCGACCCCGACATCGCCGAGCGCCTCTCCCGGGGCGAGATGCACACCCTGGGCCGCACCTACCTGGCATTCCAGATCCAGATGGAGGCCCATCCCCTGGTCAACCTCTTTCTGGTCTCCATCAACAATATGGGAGACCCCTCCGGCGTCCTCCAGCCCCACCTGGTCTGGGACGCCAAACAGAACCTCCGGTGCACCGTCGGCGCCAATCTCTACTACGGCGAGGACGGCACCGAGTTCGGGGGGTTCGAAGTGGACGGAGCGCCGCTGGAGGTGGGGGCGGCGGATCGGGGGTTTGTTTGGGTGACGTGGTTTTTTTGATGTTGCCGGGGGATGATGTGGTTTCCTCGGACGGCGTTGCCGGGGGCTGAAGTCCCCCGGCAAATATGGGAAGCCCCCTCAAGGGGGCTGCGATTCGATGCATGACAATTCAGATGTCATGGTTTCGATAACCACGTTGGTCCCAGCGCCCTTCAGGGCGGTTTTGCTGTTTGTTGCCGGGGACTTTAGCCCCCGGCCCGTGCAACCCATGGCCATCGAACTTTAGGATAAAGGAGAGGCTCCATGATCGAGGAACAGATCCGAGAACTGGACGACCGGACCGCCGGGCAGATGCTGGCGGTGATCGCACGGACCCGCATGCGGGAAGGGGATTTCGAGACCGAGCTTTCGCCGGAGATGGCCGAGGCCCTGCAAGAAGAGTTCAATGTTCAAGCCGAGGCCGGGGGCGTCACGGCCGAGGATCTGGCCCGGGAAGCCCTTTTGTTGCTGGCGCGGGATCCGGAGCACCAGAAGATGCTGATGGATTTGCTGATCGGTCCCGAGCAGAAGAGCTTCGGCGTCGATCCGGTCACCGCCGCGGCGGTGATCACGGGGGCGCTGGTGGTGTTGCAGACCCATGTGCGCATCGAGCGGGACAAAAAGGGGAAGTGGTCTTTTTTGATGGAGAAGAAATCGGCTTCGGATGGGATATTGAAGGCGGTGGTGGGGAAGTTGGCGAGCTTGATGGCAAAATAGGACATCGCCCGTCCGGCTTCTTTCCACTGTGGTCATGGGAATTGACAAACGATTAGGAAAAGGACAGACTGACTGGTAAAAAGGGGGTCATCATGCGGAAGACATGGAAACTTCAGGACGCCAAAAGTCAGTTCAGCAGGGTCGTCAATGACGCATTGGAGAAGGGGCCTCAGTATATTACGCGACGGGGCACGAAAACCGTGGTGGTGCTCGCCGTCGATGAATACGAGAAACTGGTTACCGATAAAACCGATTTCAAGACTTTCCTGCTGAATTGCCCCAAATTGGGTGATGATATCATTTTCGAACGGAAAAAGGACTACCCTCGGAGTATCGATCTTTGAAGTACCTGCTGGACACTTGTGTTATTTCGGAACTGGTTAAGCCGGCGCCTAACGATACCGTCGTTGGTTGGCTCGCCGGCCAGCATTCGGATGGGCTGTTTCTCAGCGTGCTTACCATTGGGGAGATCAGAAAAGGATTGACAAAACTGGTTGATTCCAAGCGGAAGGCTCGGTTAGCGGAATGGCTGAATGCACTGCATCAGGAATATGAGGACAGAATCCTTCCGGTCGATTTGATGGTTTGTGAAAGTTGGGGGATCCTCCAGGGAAACGCTGAAAAAAACGGTGTTCCCATGGCATCGATTGACGGGCTTATCGCCGCCACGGCGTACACGCATCATTTGACACTGATCACACGGAATGAAACGGATTTCGCTCCCAGCAATGTTCCCCTTATCAATCCGTGGCTCCTGTAGCTCGACTTCAGCCAGATTGATGCCTGAACCAGGTTGACCGGGATCAAGTGATTTTCAGGATTGAACCGCCCAATCCTGAAAATCCTTCATAAATCCTGGCCATCCTGATTCAAACCGACGCCGCCAACGCATCCACCTGCTTCTGCAACGCCTCGACATCCACCTGATATTGCCCTAAAAACCGGTGCAAAGCCTCGAATTCAGGGCGGGCGATGAGGTCGGCGATGCGGGGGAGGGTGTAGGTGGTGTTGGATCGGGCGGCTTTTTGAATATTATGCCGCATGTTGCCGAACCAAAGTTTCAGCAAATCCCCTCGGCCTGAGGTTATTTTGTAAATGCCCGAGGCCAAAAGATGGCACGCTGATTCCTCAAGTCGATCAAGATTTTTCAGGTATATCGAAAGGTTTTCATGCGAAATCGCCCGATCCCCCGGATCAGGCA
>CAYSLC010000098.1:0-17014 GCA_964431545.1 uncultured Desulfobacteraceae bacterium
TGAGCTGCTCGATGACGGTGGTGCCGTTCTGGTTGGCGGCGCAGAAGATGTAGAGGCTCCGTCTCTGGTACTCCTCCACGATCATCTTGGCGATCTCCGGATCCGGGGCCGAACCCACGATGGCGGCGAAGCCGGGGGCGGAGCCGTCCACGAACTCGACGCCTCTTTTCCGGAACACGGTGTCGTCGGCGGCGCCCAGCCAGATCTTGCCGGATTCCAGATCGGGCTCTTCGGAATGGAGATAGAAATCGGGATCCTCCAGGTACCGGAGGGCCTCCTCGATCTCGAAGGCGAACAGGGCGGCCATGCCGGCGTCCAGCAGGGGTCCGAGGTAGGGCAGGTGGTGGGCGCCCTTCACATGGGGGGGCAACAGCTTCCGGGCGAAATCGAGGGGCTGTTTCATGTCCTCGAGGGTCTCCACCTTGATCCCCAGCAGGGAGTAGATCACCGGCAGATAGTAGGCCGTGTTGGGGAAGCCGACCTTGGTGGACGCATCATGGGTCTGGAGGGCTCTCTTGTACTTGCCTTCCACCTTGGAGACGATATTGTAACCGCCTTGAATAGCGGCGAATGCAACCAGTCTAGACATTTAAATTCCTCCTTCGTTGAGGATTTGGCATACCTCTGTTGAAAAACGTTCTCTTTTGTACCGCCGAGCCCGGAACTAGGCCGATTCCAGCTTCATCCGGTCGGCCATGTCCATGAGGACGCGCTCCCGGGCCTTGTCGATGCCCAGGGCCTTGCGCTTCTCGTCGATGTGGGCGATCATCGCCTGGGCGTGCTCGATGGGATCGAGCACCAGGTCCCATTTGCCGCCGTAGATCTTCTCCAGCTCGTTGAAGAGGTAGTCCTGGAAGACCGGGGCTCCCTCCACGGGCAGGCCGACGCCGAAGACGGTGTAGACGCCGGAGGTCACAAAGTAGTGGCCGATGGAGATGGCCTTTTCACTCATCCACTCGGGGGCGGAGCCGGCCGCGGGAAGGTCGCTGATGTCCTTGCCCAGCCCGCCGGCCTTGACCACCTCGGTGGCCGCCAGGAGAATCCGGCTGTTGTCGACGCAGGAGCCCAGATGGAGGACCGGCGGGATGCCCACGGTCTCGCAGACCTCGGCCAGGCCGGGACCGCAGTAGACGCCGGCGGTCTCGGGGGTCAAAAGGCCCTCCATGGCGCAGGCGATGCCGTTGCACCCGGTGGTCAGGACGATCACGTCGTTCTTGATCAGCTCCTTGACCACGGCGATATGGGCCTCGTTGTGGCGGGTCCGGGCGTTGTTGCAGCCCACCACGCCGCCGATGCCCCGGATCCGGCCGTTGATGATGTTGTCGTTCAGGGTGAAGTAGTTGCCCCGGAAGGTGCCGCCGAGATGGTACTGGATCGATTCCACGCCGAACCCGGCGATCTGGGTCGCCTTCTGGCGGGGGATCATCACCTCGGAGCCCCGGTTCTGGAAGTTGTCGATGGCCATCTTGACGATCCGCTTGGCGTCATCCATGGCGTGGTGCTCGTCGAACTCGATGTGCTCGACGTTGTTCTGCTCCATCCGGGCGATGGGGTGGGTGGTGATCAGCTTGGTGTGGAAGCACTTGGCCACGTTGGCCAGGTTCTGGAAGATACACTGGATGTCCACCACCATGGCGTCGCAGGCGCCGGTGATGATGGCCAGCTCCTGCTGCAGGAAGGTGCCGGCCGGCGGCACGCCGTGGCGCTGGAGGATCTCGTTGGCGGTGCAGCAGATGCCGCCCAGCTGGATGCCCTTGGCGCCCTTGGTCTTGGCGTAGTCGAGCATCTCCTTGGAGGCGGCGGCCGCCACGATCATCTCGGAGAGGACCGGCTCATGGCCGTGGACGATGATGTTGACGTGGTCCTCCTTCATGATGCCGAGGTTCGCCTCGGACTGGACCGGATAGGGGGTCCCGAACAGCACGTCCTGGAGGTCGGTGGCCAGCATGGAGCCGCCCCAGCCGTCGGCGATGGCCGCTCGGGTCCCCTGTTTGATGAGGTTCTTGTAGTCCTGATCCACGCCCATGTGGGTCCGGTGCATGATCTCCACGATCTCCCGGTCGATGTTCCGGGGCCGCACGCCGTTTTTCTTCCATTTTTCGTAGAGGGGTTCCGGTGCCCGCTTCAGATAGTGAAGCTCGCCGCCGGCCTTGCCCCATTCATTCATCGCCTTTTCGGCCACTTCCAGAACGATCTCGTCGAAATCCCGATCCTTGGTCTCGCCGTCCACCTCCACGGTGGTCTCCACGCCCAGGTGGGGGGCGATGGCCAGAAGCTTCTGGGGATCTTTGATCTTGTAATCCTCGGTCTCCTTCCGGGCCACGGACAGGAAGACCTCCGCCACGCTTCTGCCGTGGTCGGAGTGGGCCGCGGCCCCGCCGGCGATCATCCGGATGAAGTTTCTGGCGGCGATGGTGTTGGGGGTGGCGCCGCACAGCCCCTTGCGGGTGTCCTCGCCCTCGATGCCGCCCTTGGGCAGCGGCAGGCGGCAGGGGCCCATCGCGCAGTTCTTGCAGCAGATGCCCTGCAGACCGATGTTGCACTGCTTCATGGTGACGGCCCGGTCCCAGACGGTGTCGATCTTCAGTTCCTGGGCCCGTCTCAGCATCTGTTGGGTCGCCGGATCGATGGAGGCGGCGATGGGATCGGCTACTTTCGCTTCCTTCTCAGCCTTTGCTTTTTTGACTTCAGCCATTAGAGGTTCCTCCCCTTGATTGTAAAAAACATATAATGCCGTTGATGAAATATTCGGTTAAAAAGCCGGGCTAGGCGACGCGCCGGTGGATCCGGTCGAGCCGCTCGAGAATCTTGTCGAGATCCGATTTCTGCTCGGCCGCGGCGGTCTTGGAGACCTCTTCACCGGCCTCGGTCTTCCGTTCGGCGGCCCGCTTCTCCCGCTCGGCGGCCCGCTTCCTCCGGATCTCCTCCTCCTCGGCCTCGCGCTTGGCGGCGGCGGCCCGCTCCTTCTCGTCGGCCTCCGCCTTGGCCTTGGCCTCGGCATCCGCCTTGGCTTTCTCCTCGGCCTCCTTCTTCGCCTTGGCCTCGGCCTCGGCCTTCTCCTTGGCTTCGGCGTCCGCCTTGGCCTTGGCTTCGGCCTCGGCCTTGATCTGAGACTCCGCCTTGGCCTGGGCCTGGTCCTCGGCCTCCTTGGCATCGGCCACCTTGGCCTTCTCCTTCACCTCCTCCACGGAGGCCTTCGGCGCCGGTGCGGGCTTCTCTTCTTTCTTGGGCGCGGCCGCGGCCGGTTTGGCCTCCTCCTTGGGCGGCGCGGCCTTCTTGGCCGGCGCGGGTTTGGCCTTCTCCTCCTCGATGGTCAGATCCGGCTCGGGGGCGGCGGAGGCCAGGTCGAGGTCCACGTCGTCGAGCTTCTTTGCGGCCGGGGCGATGCCCTGGGCCGATCCGCCGTCGGTGAGCAATGCGATGTAGGCCTTCACCAGCCGGACCGCCTCGGGATGGCGCAGGATCAGGATATCGGAGCCGGCCATCAGATAGGTGACCGCGCCCACCGCCTCCATCATGATGCCCCGTTTTTCCGGATCGCCGAGGATGGGCTCCTCGGTGCCCATCTTGGCCTCCTTGCACTTCCAGACCTCGTTGCCCAGGTTGTTGATGAGCGGCAGCTGCAGCTTATCGTCCCCCTGGGACATGGCGGCCATGCGGATCCGCTCCATGACCGAGTAGGAGTACTCCATGCCGTAGCCCAGGCCGCCCGTGGTGGGATCGATGATGATCTTGTCCATGGGAACGCCCAGGTTTTCCAGCAGGATGTTGACCTGCTTGGCCAGGTTGACGTCGATGGGAGACGAGGAGATGAGGGTCTGGCCGTACCCCATGGCCGCCGCGCCGATGCCCTTGTGGTTCTTGTCCTCCACGGGGCCGAGGACGAGGTTCTCCCCCTGGCACTCCTCGGCGATCTTCTTCAGGACCTCCTCGTCCTTCTGGACATTGGCGGTGCCCCAGACGATCAGGGGAACCTTGACGGCGTCCAGCACCTTCTTGACCGCCCCGGCGGCGTCGTCGGCGCCGGCGTTCTTGCCGTTGGGGTCGGTGCTCTTGAGCTGGAGCACGATCATGTCGGCCCCGTATTCCTCCACGCATTTCTTGGCCCAGGCCGCCGGGTCGGAGACGACGTCCTTGAAGGGGGCCAGCGCGGATTCCGGCCAGTCCTCCGGCGTCATGTCCCAGATCTCCATGGCGACTTTGGGCTTATTGGGCATCTCCCCCTCGAACGCATAGAACGGATAACTGGTCTCCCCTCCGACGGTCAGGGCCTTGTCCCCTTTTCCAAGGGTGATCTCCTTGATCCCGCCGGCATACGACTCTTTAAAAATGTCTAAGCCCAATGTACATCCTCCTTCTGAAAGGTGAGTTTAACGATTGAGGTGTGTCCCGGTCCAACTCTCTTTAGCCGAAAAAGCGATAAATCCGAAGCTCTTCCGTGGATCATCCCTCCTTTCTGTACCCTTATGAAGATGCTATGAATTCATCTACACTCCGTAGATCTATCCGTTTTCCGGTTTTGGGATATATCGATCCCATTATTTTCCAAAGGGTTTTGATTATATTGAGAAGATCGGTTTGTCAATAGTTGAATCGAAGATAGTTTGTAAATCTCATTCATCCCTCTTGGGACCGCCGCGCCTCAAAGCGCGCCTTGAGCCTGGGGAACTGATCCAGGTCCGTGTGGGGAAGAAAAAGAGCCGCCACGTAATGGTCCATGTAGCTCTGGGTCTCGGAGAGTTCGAAGTTGGTCATCTTCCGGGTCACCTCCGCCACGTCGCGACGAATCCGGTTGGTGAGGGAACTCATCTTGGCCCCCATGAGGGACCCGTTGCCGACGAAAGTCACCTTCTCCGGGTCGGTCTCCGGCAGAAGGCCGATGGCCATGGCCTTCTCCAGGTCCACGTAGCTGCCGAACCCCCCGGCCAGGATGATCTGCTCCACGTCGCCGATGTGCATCCCCACCTCTTCCAGCAGGGTCTGGCACCCGCTGTAGATGGCCCCCTTGGCCCGGATCAGGTTGTCGATGTCCGCCTCGGTGATCACCACATCCCGATCGATCTGGGTGTTCTCCTTCCAGGCCAGGACGTACTCGTAGATCCCCTCGCTCTCCCGGATCCGGTCGGTGGAAAGCTCCCGGTCGAACTTCCCCTGGCTGTCGATGATCCCCATCTCGAACAGCACCGCCACGATGGTGATGAGGCCGGAGCCGCAGATCCCCTTGGGCCGCACATTGCCGATGGTGATGTTCATGGGTTCCAGGGTCGCCGGGTCGATGGAGAAGTCCTCGATGGCCCCCTTGGACGCCCGCATGCCGAAGGTGATGCCGCCCCCTTCGAAGGCGGGCCCGGCGGAGCAGGCCGCGCAGGCCAGCCACTCCCGGTTGCCGATCACCACCTCGGCGTTGGTGCCGATGTCGAGGTAGAGGGTCAGCTTCTCGGTCCGGTACATGCCGGAGCCCATCACCCCGGCCACGATATCCCCGCCCACGTAGCTGGAGATGGACGGATAGACGAGGGCGGTGACGTGGTCGCTCAGCTCAATGCCCAAGGCCGTCGCGCCGATGGGGGGGTAGATGGTTGAGGCCGGCACGTAGGGGGACCGCCGGATGTATTTCGGATTGATCTTGAGGAAGAGCTGGGTCATGGTGGTGTTGCCGGCCAGGGTGATGGTGGAGATCTCGTCGCAATCCACCGCCGATTTTTTGACGATCTTCCGGATCACGGTGTTGATGGTCTCCACCACCACGTTGTGGAGCCGTTCCAGACCCTTGGGCTTCTCCGCGTACATGATCCGGGTGATCACATCCTCGCCGTAGCTGATCTGGCCGTTGAACTCCCCGTGCTCCGCCAGCACCCGGCCGCCGACCAGGTCGAGGAGCTGTCCGTAGACGGTGGTGGTGCCGATGTCCACGGCCACGGCGTAGTTGTGGTCGGTGGTGTCGCCGGGCTCCACGTTGATGATATGGGATTTTCGCCCCTCGTGGACCGGACGGGCGACGGTGGCCGTGATCCGGAAGCCCTCCTCCCGCAGGATGTCCGGCAGCCTCCGAAGGACGGGGAGCCGAACCACCAGGCGGTGTTCGTCGTAGTGGACCTTGAGGTAGCTGACCAGACGGGTGGCGTCGGCCAGATTGTCCTGGTTGGTGGGTTCGGGCAGCTCCAGGTACATCTTCTCCACCGGCGGAATGAAGAGCCCTTTCTCCTTGAGTTCCTCGAAGGCCACCTGCTCGATGGCGGCGGTCCGCCGGGGGGGAAGCTTAAAGGAGAGGGCGCTGGTGTCCACCTCCGATTCCACCGGGATCCGCACCGTCAGGTCGCCCGTGACCTTGGATCGGCAGGCCAGCCGGTACCCCTTCTCCTGGTCCGCCGGCGAGAGCTTCTCGGTGACGCCCCCCTCCACCGTCCCCTCCTCGATGATCACCCGGCATTTGCCGCAGACGCCCTCGCCGCCGCAGGAGGCGTTCACGTGGACCCCGGCGTCCATGGCCGCCCGGATGAGGGGTTCGCCCTCCTCCACCTGGATGGTCCGGTTGTGGGGGTGAAAGGTGATGGTGTGCTGGGGCATGGCTCCTCCTTCCGCCGGCTCGGCCGAGCCTTGGTGCTGGCCTCCGGTTATGAGATAATGTTCAAATAGTGAATAGCAGAACTGGAACGGGAAATCCAGAGGGGATCGAAAAAATCGCAGGGCGCCCGTGCTCCCCGGCGGGATCACCCCTGCCCGGCCTCCGGGTCCTCCTTGCCCAGGAGCGCCTTCACCGGACAGATCTCGATGCAGGCCCGGCATTCGGCGCAGGCGGCCCCCGCCTCCGCCGGCGGTTCGTACCATCCCACGGCGGTCTCGATCCCCCGGCGGACGAAGGTGAGCGCGCCGGGGCCCCCGGCGCGCCGGCAGACCCGGACGCACTTGGCGCAGAGGATGCACCGGTTGGGGTAGTAGACGAGGCAGGGATGGCCGTCCTCCCGGTCGACCGGTTTGAGGAGTTTGGGGAGTTCGTCCGATTTGAGCTTCACCTTCAGGACCCGGGCCATCTCCTGGAGAGGGCACCGGCGGTTGGCGGGGCATTCCTTACATTCGATACGGTGGGTGGAGAGGAGCAGTTTCAGCCCGGTCCGCTGGAGTTCCCGGGCCGCCTCGCCGTCGGTGCGGACCCGCATGCCCTCCCGGACCCTTACCGTGCAGGCCGCGACGGGCTCGTCCCTCCCCTCGATCTCCACGTAACAGAGGCGGCAGGAGGCATGGGGAGACGCTTCGTCCGCCATGAAGCAGAGGTTCGGTACGTAGATGTCGTTGTCCAAACAGACCTTCAGGAGGATCTCCCCCTCCGTTGTCGTGATCTCCCGGCCGTCCACCAGAATGTCGATCATCGTCTCCCTACGCCTCTTTCGGTTTCTTGGTATCCTCGGGCCGCTCGATGACGGGGGCGAGTTCCGGCGGCGAGACCTTCCGCACCGCGTCGTACTCGGGCGGACAGGCCACCACGCACTCCCCGCACTTGACGCAAAGCTCCTGGTCGATGCCCTTCTTCCGGGTCCGGGTGGTGAAGACGGCGTCCACCGGGCAGCAGCCCACACAGGCGTCGCACCCCCGGGCGCACTTCTCCAGGTCGATATAGAAGGCGGTCAGGGGCCGACACATCATTCCGGGGCATCGTTTCTCGGCCACATGGGCCTCGTAGTCCTCCGGAAAGTAGTCGATGGAGGTGAGCACCGGGTTGGGGGCCGTGCGGCCCAACCCGCACAGGGAGCCCCCCTTGATATCCCGGCTCAGGCGCCGGAGTTGGGCCACGTCCCCCTCCCGGCCCTCCCCCTCGGTGATCCGCTCCAGGATCCCCAGGAGGTGGCGGGTGCCGATGCGGCAGAAGGTGCACTTGCCGCACGACTCCTTCTGGGTGAAGTCGAGGAAGTACCGGGAGACGTCCACGACACAGGTGTCCTGGTTCATCACCACCATGCCGCCGGAGCCCATCATGGCACCGGCCTCCTTGAGGGAGTCGAAATCGATGGGGGTGTCGAGGAAGCTCTCGGGCAGGCACCCCCCGGATGGGCCGCCGATCTGGACCGCCTTGAACTTCTTTTTTTTGGCGATCCCGCCGCAGATGTCGAAGATCAGGGTCCGGAGGGTGACGCCCATGGGGATCTCCACCAGGCCGGGATGGACCACATCCCCCACCACCGAGAAGATGGCGGTCCCCGGACTGTTCTCGGTGCCGATGGTCCGGAACCAGTCGGCCCCCTTTTCGATGATGGGCGGCACCGAGGCGAGGGTCTTGACGTTGTTGATCACCGTGGGATTCCCCGAAAGGCCCGCCACCACCGGATAGGGAGGGCGGTGGCGGGGCATGCCCCGGCCCCCTTCGATGGAGCGGATCAGGGCGGTCTCCTCGCCGCAGACAAAGGCCCCCGACCCCTGGAAAACCGATACCTCCAGGGAGAAGCCGGTCCCCAAAACCCCCTCCCCGAGAAGGCCATGCCCCCGGGCCTCCTCGATGGCCCGGGTGATGATCCGGACGGCCAGGGGGTACTCGGCCCGGACGTAGACGATGGCCCGGCGGGCCCCCACGGCAAAGGCGCAGAGGATCATCCCCTCCAGGACCTGGTGGGGGTTGCTCTCCAAAAGGGTCCGGTCCATGTAGGCGCCGGGATCCCCCTCGTCGGCGTTGCAGATGACCACCTTGTCGTCTCCGCCGGCGGCAGCGGCGGCGGCCCACTTCCGGCCGGTGGGAAACCCGGCCCCTCCCCTGCCCCGGAGGCCCGAGGCCTCGATCCGGTCGAGGACCTCCCGGGGGGTCCCTTCCAGGGCTTCGGCCAGGGCCGCGTACCCGCCCTCGGCGATGTAGTCGTCGATCCGTTCGGGGTCGATGCGGCCGCATTTTTCCATGACCACCCGGGTCTCCTGGTTGAACCTGGGGAACTCCTGGACCGACGGGATCATCTCGTTGATCTCCGTGGCGCCGTAGACGTGCTCGAACCGCGGATCCCCCTCCTCTAAAAAGAGCTTGGTGAGCATCTTGGCCTTGCCCGCCGTGACCTCGTGGTAGAAGATGGGGGGGAACCCGCTGGCCGGGTGGTCGATGATCACCCACGGCTCCGCATAACAGTGGCCGATGCACCCCACCGGGTGGATGATCGCCTCGATGTTCCGCTGGGCCAGGGTCTCCTCGAAGGCCTGCCGGGTCTCCACGGCCCCGGAGGCGATGCCGCAGGTGGCCATGCCGATGTGGATCCGGGGCAGCGGGGACCCCTCGAACTCGGCCTTCTTCTCCTGGGCCGCCGACTTCAGCGCTTCATAGATCTCCTTGGGGGACCCGTTACTGCTGGGACTCATTTTTCAGCCTCTCCCTTTCCGCCTTCTCCCGCTCCACCTGAATTCGGGTGAGCAGCCCCTCCACCTTGCTGGGGGCCATGTGGCCGTGGACGGTCTCTCCGATCAGGGCCACCGGCGCCAGGGCGCAGCACCCCACGCAGGCCACCCGTTCGATGGAAAACTCTCGGTCCTCGGTGGTCTCCCCCTCCCGGATCCCGAGCTTCCGCTCGAAGTTCTCCAGGACGATATCCCCGGCCCGCACGTGGCAGGCGGTGCCGAGGCAGACCTTGATGGGATGCTTTCCCGGCGGATTGAACCGGAACTGGTTGTAGAAGGTGGCCACGCCGTAAACCTCGCCGGGGGAGATGCCGAGGTGGTCCGCCACCATCCGGATCGCCTGGGGCGGGAGGTAGTGGTGGGCCTTCTGGATCATCTGCAGGATAGGGATCAAATTGCCCCGGTCCTTGTCGAACGTCCCCAGGCGGTCCTCCACCGCCGCGAGAACGGCCGCCTCCTCGGCCTGAATCTCCTCGTTCGCCATCTGTTGTCCGTCCTCCGTCAGATCTTTTCCAGGGCCCCGTAGGCCGCCTGGATCCGGTCCCTGAGCAGAAAACAGAACCGCTCCATCACCTGGAACCCGAGGTCGGTATTGGAGACCATCACGTTCCGCAGGTCGGACCCCTTCATCACCACCACCCGGGTGGGTTTCTGACAGACGGCGGAGGACATGAGCACATGGGGCTCCCCCAGGAGGGTCGACCAGCAGCCGAGCACCCGACCCTTGCCCAAGGCCTCGATGACCACGCTCCCCTTGCGCTGCCCCATGTCCATGGAGCGCTCCAGATTGATCTTGCCCTGGGCGACCACGTAAAGGTGCTCGCCGAAATCCCCCTGCTGGAAGACGTACTCTCCGATGTCGAACCCCTCCATGCGGCAGAGGCCGACGATGTCCTTCAGGTTTTCCTTTTCAAACCCCCGGAAGAACTCACTCCCCTCCAGGGCCGCTTCGATCTGTTCGCGATCCATGGCTCGCTCCCTTTGATCGTTGGTGGGTGGGCCGGCATCAGGCCAACTCATTGAACTTGCAGCTCAACAGCACCATATCCTCGTCGAAGGTGGTCCTCACCTTATAGGGCAGGGACTTGAAGAGCTTGATCATCCCCTGGTTCTCGGGGGCCGTATAGGCCATCAGACCGGAGATCCCGTTCTCCCGGGCCGCGTCGGCCAGTTTGTGGATCAGAATCCCGCCGAGCCCCTTGCCCTGGTACCCGCGGCTGACGGAGAAGGCGACCTCCGCCATGTTCTTGGCCGGATCGAGCAGGTATTCCCCCACGGCGACCACCTCGCCGAAACCGAACTCCCCCACCAGGGCCACCAGGGTCAGATCCTCCACGTAATCGATCTGCAGCATGTCTTCCACGTCGTCCCGGAGGAAACTGGTCTTCTCGTGGAAGAACCTGGAAACGATATCATCTTTATCGAGGTTGTAAAAGTGTTCCTGGATCCGCCGCTCGTCCACCGGCTTGATGGGGCGGATGGTCACCGACTCGCCGTCGATCCTCCGGGTCTCCTCCAGACGGGCCGGATAGACCCCTTGAATCGATTCGGAGAGGGTCCGCTCCTCTCCCAAAAGGCCCATCCGCTTGGCCTCGTGGAAGAGTTCGTCCCGGAAGTCGGGATGGGAGATGCTGATCATGGCCATGGCGCGCTCCTGGAGGCTCTTGCCGAAAAGATTGACGGCGCCGTATTCGGTGACCACGTGGTGGACGTCCCCCCGGGGGATCACCACGGCGGTGTCCCCGAGCATGGGGACGATCCGGCTCTGTTTGGCGTCGGGGGTGGTGCTGGTCAGCATGATGATCGATTTCCCCCCCGGACTCTGTCCCGCCCCCCGCACGAAATCGGACATCCCGGTGACGCCGGAAAAATGGTTCTGGGGCAGGGCGTCCGCGGCCACTTGGCCCGTGAGGTCCATGGCCATGGCCACGTTCATGGCCACCATCTTGTTGTGCCGGGCGATGACGGAGGGATCATTGACGTAGTCGGAGGGGTGGAAATCGATGGACGGATTGTCGTGGAGGAACTCGTAGAGCACCTCGGAGCCGATGGCGCCGCTGGCCACCAGCTTCCCCTCGTTGAACCCCTTCTTCCAGTTGGTGATCACCCCCCGGGCCACCAGGTGCATGATGTCGTCGGTGAGGTACTGGGTGTGGACCCCCAGGTCGTTCTTGTCGGCCAGCGCCAGCAGGGTGGCCTGGGAGGTGACCCCCAGGCTGATCTGGATGGTGGAGCCGTCGTCCACGAAGCGGGCGATCTGGCGTCCGATGGCATTGGCGGTCTCCAGCTCCGGAAGCTTGTCGATGGTGAGGACCTCCTCCTCGTGTTCGACGATGATGTCCACGTCGTTGACGTGGATGAAGCTCTGGCCCAGGGTCCGGGGCATCCTCGGATTGACCTGGGCGATGACAACGTCGGCGGAGAGGGCGGCGGCCAGGGTGATGTCCACGGAGATCCCCAGGCTCATCCAGCCGAAGTCGTCGGGCGGACAGACCTGGATCAGGGCCACGTGGATGGGCAGCATCCGGCTTTTGAAGAGGCGCGGCACCGCCGAGAGGTTGACGGGGGTGATGAACCGCATCCCTTCCTGGAGGCGGCTCGACTTGCCCGACCCCAGATAGAAGGACCGGACATTGATGCTCTGACTCTTGGTCTTGTCGGCGATCAGCGTCAGCGGAGCGCTCTCCAGCGCCAGCAGGCGGACGATCTCCAGGTCCGTGAAGATGTTGGAGACCTGGGAGAGCGCCTTGACCAGGTGCTGGGGCTCTCCGCAGGAGGATCCGATGAAGATCCGCTGTCCCGCCTTGATCCGGCGCACGGCCTTCTCGGCGGTCTTTCTCTTTTCGACGTAATTGTCGGCCCAATAGCTGGTGGCGGCCATGGAAATCCTCTGTCGTACCCTGAAGGTTGAAGCAATATGAGCGAAAATGGTACATGTACCGCATCCGGATCGCTTTCGCAAGACAAGATCGACGGAAGCCGGCCCGCGGGCGTCGTCTCCCGATCCCGGCCGCCGCCCCGGAGGCATGGTCTCCACGGGCGGAAATGGCGGCGGAAATGATTGACAAGCCCTTTCCAACTCAATAATATATATCCATTTAACAGGTGGCTGATTTCGGCCCGAGACGGACGGCGCCCCCGGATCACGGGCCGCCGGGCGGCGAACGCTCAAGATGGCCGGGGGTATATCCGGGAGATAACAAGGATAAAAAGAGGTCGGGGATGAATTTCGAAGATCTGTTTGGAGATCCCACGCCGTACGGCCGGGGTCCCGCCGAGGGGGCCGATGCGTTCAGGGAGCTGGACGCCACCTCCCTGTACTGCCCCCGCTGCCGGGAGGCCGTGCCCGTCCGGAAGCACCTGCTGCTGGTCCTCCCGGACGGAGACAAATATGAATACCGGTGCGCCTATTGCGCCGAGTCCGTGGGGATGAAGATCGACCGCAAACCGCCCATGCCCCTCATCGTCTGACCGCCGGCCCGGGGCGGCCTTGGCCTGTAAAAGGACGCCCGCTCCCCGGATTCCGCCGTCCGTACCGCTGGGAACCAGCCTGAACCGAACGTCCAACCACAATCGAGGTGAACCCGAATGCTCAGAATGATGCGCGAACATGCCACGAGTTGGTTTATCAAGATCATCCTCGGCGCCATCGTAATCGTCTTCGTCCTTTGGGGGGTCGGAAATTACGGCGCCCAGCGGGAGAGCCGCGTGGCGTTGGTCAACGGCCAGCCCATCACCGTGGACGAATACCGCGGCGCCTATAACAATCTCATGGAGCGGTACCGTCAGCTCTACGGGGAGAACTTCAACAACGACATGATCAAGATGCTCAATCTGGAGCAGCAGGCCCTGGACAGCCTCATCGACCAGAGGCTTCTGCTCCAGGAGGCGGAGAGCCTCGACTTCCGGGTCTCCGACGAGGAGCTGGCGGCGGCGATCCGGAACTTCGAGGCGTTCCAGCGGGACGGCCGGTTCGACCGGCGCCTTTATCTCAACCTTTTGAGCCGCAACCGCCTCACCCCGGAGACCTTCGAGGTCAACCAGCGCCAGGCCCTCCTCGCCGAAAAGGTCCGGTCCTTTATTATGGACAGCGTCAAGGTCTCGGAAAACGAGGCGTTCGAGTACTATCAATGGAACAACGCCACCATGAAACTCGACTACGTCCTCTTTGAACCGTCCCGCTACGAGGACATCGAGCCCACCGATGCCGAGACCGAGGCCCACTACGAAGAGAACAAGGAGAACTACAAGACCGATCCCATGGTCAAGGTGCAGTACCTCCGGTTCCCGGCCGAGGATTTCGTGGACCGGGTGGAGGTCCCCGAGGAGGAGATCGAGGCGTACTACATGGAGAATCCGGAGGCGTTCGAGTCACCCAAGACCGTGGAGGCGCGCCACATCCTCATCAAGACCGGGGAGGCGGATCCCCCGGAGGTGGTGGAAGAGAAGAAGTCGAGGGCCCTGGAGATCATGGAGAAGGCCCGTTCCGGCGAGGATTTCGCGGAGCTGGCCAAAGCCCACTCCGAAGGCCCCTCCAAGGAGAAGGGCGGGCTGCTGGGGGCGTTCAAGCGGGAGGACATGGTCAAACCGTTCTCGGACAAGGCGTTCTCCATGGCGCCGGGGGAGATCAGCGAACCGGTGCTCACCCAGTTCGGCTGGCATATCATCAAAGTGGAGAAGGTCAACGAGGCGTCGACCACCCCCCTGGAGGAGGCCGAGGAGACCATCCGGAAGCGGCTCGCCCGGGACCGCGCCGACATCCTCGCCTATGACGAGGCCGAATCGGTCTTCATGGCCGCCTACGAGGGGGACGATCTGGGGGAGCTGGCCGAGGCCCGGGACCTGGATCTGACGTCCACCGATTTCCTCACCCGATCCGGGACCGTAAAAGGGGTCGGCGATTCACGGGCGTTCCTCTCCGCCGCCTTCGAGCTTCCGGTGATGGAGATCAGCGACATCAAGGACCTGAAGGATGGGTACTACCTCCTCCAGGTCACCGAAAAGATCGAGGCCGAGACGGCGGATCTGGCGGATGTCCGGGCCGAAGTCAAGGCCGACCTCGTCTCGAAACGGCGGATGGAAAGGGCCGAGGCCGAAGCCGAGGCGCTGCTCAAGGCGGTCCGGGAAAAGGACGCGACCCTGTCGGAGGCCGCCGAGATCTCCGGGCTGACCCTCCGGACCACCGAGCCCTTCAAGCGGCAGGACGCGATCCCCGGCATCGGGTACGAGCGGGAGATCGCCCGGAAGGCGTTCGAACTCTCCCCGGAAAAGAAGTACCCCCAGGCGCCGCTGAAGGGCCGGAAAGGGTACTACGTGATCGCCTTCAACGAACGAAAAGCGCCGGACACCGAGGCCTTCAAGGCGGAGGAGACGGAGGTCCGGGATCGGCTGCTGCAGCAAAAACGGGTCCGAACCTTCAACACGTGGCTCGCCCAGGTCAAGAGCCGGAGCGAAATCGAGCGCCTGACCAACTGAGCCGGCGCATGACGGCCCCGGCCGAGCCCGCCGCGGCCGTCGGCCGGAAATGATAGGAGGAGCGATATGTTACAGGATACCACCAAGAAGTGTCCCTATTGTTCCGTCAACCTCGCCATCGACGACGATACTTGCTTTTCCTGCAAAAACAAGGTCGGCGAGCCCAATGAATACGGCATCGCCAAAAAGCCCATCAACTGGACGGCCAACTTCACCGCGGTGATCGCGATAGCGGCCTTCCTCGGGTTCATGTACTGGATCTTTTTCATCAAAGGGCAGGGAGGAGGATGATTTATGGCCGCCGATCCGACGGCGCGGGATGAAACGTATCTGCTGAGGCTCGCCCGTTCCACCATTGAAAACGCCCTGGAGAAGCGGCCGGTGGTCGAACGGCCGGCCTCCCTCTCCCCGGTGGTGGATCAGAAACGGGGGTGTTTCGTCACCCTGCACAAAGCCGGAAATCTGAGGGGCTGCATCGGCACCATCGAACCCGTCAAACCGCTGATCCTGGCGGTGGAGGAGAACGCCGTCAACGCCGCGTTCCGGGATCCGCGGTTTCCGCCCGTAACGCTTTCGGAACTCCCCGACATCCACATCGAGGTGAGCGTTCTCACGGTCCCCCGGCCCCTTCCCTTCGATGATCCCGGGGAGCTGAAACAGCGCCTCGTCCCGAAAACCCACGGCGTGATCCTCACCCAGGGGTGGCGGAGCGCCACCTTTCTCCCCCAGGTCTGGGACCAGCTTCCGGACACGGAGATGTTCCTCTCCCATCTCTGCCGCAAGGCGGGGCTGGGGGCCGATTGCTGGAAGGGAAAAGGGATCGAGGTGAAGACCTACGAGGCCTACTACTTCGCCGAATGACGCATCCGAAGGCGGGCGGGGCGGGGATGGGCCTCCCCTCGCCTCACGGCCCGTCGAGCCCCCCCTCCAGGGCCAGCAGGGCGCGCTTCAGGGCCGTTCCCCCGCCGAACCGACCCACGTCCCCGTCGCTCCGGACCACCCGGTGGCAGGGGATGAGGATGGGAAAGGGGTTCCGGGCCACGGTGGTGCCGACGAACCGGTGGGCCCGGGGACGTCCCACCGCCTCCGCCACCGCCCCATAGGATCTCACCTCCCCGAAAGGGATCCCGGCCACCGCCCGCAACACCTCCCGCTGTAAGGGGGTCAGCTCTCCCAGCGCCATCCAGTGCCAGGGCGGGGTCAACGGTCTCCCGCCGTAGTAATCCGCCATGGCGCCGATCACTTCCTCCGCCTCCCGACAGGCCTCCGGTTCCGGTCGAAGACCCCGGAGCCGGCCCACGGCCCCATGGAGGTCGTCCACGGTCGGCCTCGGCAGATGAATCCGCCGGAGCCGAAACGGGGACCGCTGGTAGACGACGCCGCCGTATCCGTAGGGCGTCCGATGGATCCGCAGCCATAAGGTGCGGGCCTCTTCCCCGCCATGGGTGGAGGGAGCGGCGGTATTCTTCGATGTCATGGATCGGCGTCCTCCGCGGGAAATAAAAAACCCCGGACGACCCGCGAGGGGGCCGGCCGGGGCACCGGGCGTCCGATTTACGGACGTCGGATCAGGTCTCTTCGACGGTGATGGCGTCTTCCTCGCACACCTCCACGCAGCTCTCGCAGCCGAGGCACTCTTCGGCATTCACCGGTACCGATTTGCCGTCCTGCATCTCGAACACCTCGACAGGGCAGACATCCACACACTCCTCGCAGCCCGCGCATTTATCCTCGTCGACGGAAGGAACAAAAGCCATTAGATCTTCTCCTTTCTTGATGAAAATATCGCTCACATGTGATTGAACCAATCACCTCAGTGCCAGTGTCGCGCAAACCCTTATACCAAATGTGGGGGGGAGTCAAGCCCCCGGAGGCGGTTTTGAAAAAAATATTTTCGCCTCCGGCGGTCTTGTAAGGAACCCTTACCGTTTCAGGAGGTTATTACCCCTCCGACCCGAGGAGGGCCACGAAGGTCTTGCCGGGTCGACGGATGACGGCCCCGCCCTCGCCCATGGCCTCGGCGAAGAGGACCTCCGGCGGCTTGGGGGCCATGAGGATCCTCAGAAAAGCCCTTCCGGCGCCCGTCCCCGCCTCGGCGGCGGCGGTGTCGGGCGGCGGGGGGAGCGGGTCGGCGGCCGCGCCCTCCTCCCACCACTGGGTCAGGTGGCGGTCCAGG
>CAYSLC010000098.1:17114-19516 GCA_964431545.1 uncultured Desulfobacteraceae bacterium
CGCAGGTCCTGATCGAGTTCCCAGTTCTGGCGGTCGAAGGTCTGGGCGAAGCTGAGGAACATCCGCGCGTTGAACCCGGCCTCCTGTTCCGGGGAACTCTCTTCCCCGGCCCCGGCCATTCCCTTCCGGACGGCGGAGCGGATCTGGGTGGGGAAGGTCTCCTCCCAGAGGGGGGTGCGGTCCATGCCGGTCTTGAAAACCGAGAGATCGGACCCCCGGTGGGTTCTCGCCCACTGGGTAAAGGCGGAACAGACCCGGAGGAGCCGCTCCTCCTCCCCCTCGATGGGGGCGCGGATCTCCACGAGCCCCCGCGCGGCGAGTTCGGCGAGGTCTCCGGGGATCGCCGCGGCCGAAGGCTGGTAGACCACGGTGGCGGGAAAACAGACGGCGAAGCGCTCGGCCACCGCCCGCGGAAGATGGGTAAACGGAAAATAGACGGGTTTCATGGGTCTCCTTGGTGTGGGTTCGATGGTTCGGCTCGGTCAGGATTTGGGATCTCTGGGGGTGACCCCCAGGCGGATCAACTCCTCCCGGAGGCGGTCGGCCAGGGGCCAGTCCTTCTCCCGGCGCGCCCGCCGGCGCCGCTCCACGAGTTCCCGGACCTTCGGATCCGTGGGATCGGTTTCGAAATCCATCACGTTGAGCACCCCGTCCACCTGCCGGAACGCCTCCAGGATCCGGGAGGCCCCCTCCGGATCGAGGCTGCCTTCCGTGAGCAGACGGTTGATCCGCTTGACGTTCTTGAACAGGGAGGCCATGGCCTCGGAGATGTTGAGGTCGTCGTCCATGGCGGTGATAAACCCCTGCCGGATGTCGTAGAGCAGCTGATCGAGTTCCGGATAGGGGGCGCCTCCGGTCAGGTTGAGGAGGCTCTGGATACAGGTGTTGAGGCGGCCGAGGGGTCGGGCCGCGGCGTCGATCCGGTCCGAGGAGAAGGTCACCGGCTTCCGGTAATGGGTGGCGAGAAGCCAGTACCGGATCCGCCGGCCGGTGTACCCCCGCTCCAGGAGTCGCCCGAGGGTGAGCCCGTCCTCGTTCTCCGCCATGGTCTTGCCGTCCACCTGGGCCCGGTCGCAGTGGATCCAGTACCGGGCCAGCGGCTTTCCGGTCAGGGCGGTCGCGATGGCGATCTCGTTCTCATGGTGGGGAAAGACCAGATCCCGGCTGCTGGTGTGGATATCGAAGGTCTCCCCCAGGTACTTCATGGCCATGGCGGTACATTGGATATGCCAGGAGGGCCGGACGTTTCCCCAGTCGGTCTTGACGTAGATGCCCCGTTTGAGTTCCGAGAGGCGGGACCGCTTCATGAGAGTGAAGTCCCGGGGGTTGTCCTTCTCGTATTCGTCCAGGTCCACGGTGGCCCCCAGCCGGATCTTGTCCAGGTCGACCCCGGAGAGGCGGCCGTAGGCCCCGAACCGGGAGATGTCGAAGTAGAGGGATCTCAGCTTCTCGTAGGCGTACCCCTTCTTCACCAGCCGCTCCGCCAGGTGGACCATCTCGTCCAGGTTCTCGCTGGCCCTGGGGTACTGGTGGGCCGGGGCGATCCCCAGAAGGTCGAGGTCGGCCTTGAAGGCTTTGATATGGCGGTCGGTGAAGGCGGTGAGTTCCTCCCCGGCCGCCTCGGAGCCGTCGATGGTCCGGTCGTCGAAGTCGGTGATGTTCATCACATGGGTGACGTCATATCCCCGAAAGTCGAGGTACCGGCAGAGGAGGTCGGAGAAGACGAACCGGCGATACTCTCCGGGATGGAGGCGGGCATTGGCCGTTGGGCCGCAGGAGTAGACCGACGCCTTGCCGGGGGTCCGGGGCTCGAAAAGCTCCTTTGCGCGGTTCATGGTGTTGAAGAGCTTGAAGTCGATCTTGTCCCGGACGGTGAACAGATTGGTGCTCAGGTACCGCTCCCCGCTGTCGGGGAAGATCACCACCACCACCCCCTCGGCCATCTCCAGGGCCTGCCGCCGGGCGATGACCATGGCCGCGCCGCTGCTCATCCCCACGAAGAGGCCCTCCTCCCGGGCCAGCCGGCGGGTCATCTCAAAGGCCTCCTCGTCGTCGATATTGACCTTCACGTCGAGGCGGCGCTTTTCGTAAAGCTCCGGGCAGTAGGCCTCCTTCATGTTCTTCAGCCCCTGGAGCTTGTGGCCCAGGTACGGCTCCACGCCGATGATCCGGATGTCCGGGTTGTACTCCTTGAGCCGCCGGGAGACCCCCATGAGGGTCCCGGTGGTGCCCATGGTGGCCACGAAGGCGGTCACCCCGCCGTCGGTCTCCCGCCAGATCTCCTCCGCGGTCCCATGGTAGTGGGCCCGCCAGTTGGCGGGATTGTTGTACTGGTCCGCCATGAAATAGGTGTCGGGGTTTTCCCGCGCCAGGCGGTAGACCTCCTCGATGGCCCCGTCGGT
>CAYSLC010000099.1:0-9768 GCA_964431545.1 uncultured Desulfobacteraceae bacterium
ATCCCCACCGATCTCAAGGCCGGGATCGTTCGGGATCTGGTGGGAGCGGGCCTGCGGCGGATTCAGGTGACCTCCTTCGTCCATCCCGGAAAGGTCCCCCAGATGGCGGACGCCGAGGATTTGATCCGCCGGCTGCCGACTGTCGAGGGCGTGAGGTATTCGGGACTCGCCTTGAACCTGCGGGGGGTGGAGCGGGCCCATGGGGCCGGACTCGGATGGGTGGAGGTCTCCGCCTCGGCCAGCGACACCCATTCCCGGAAGAACGCCGGCATGTCCCACGAAAGGGCCGCGGCCCAGGCGACGGAGATGATCGGGTTTGCCCGGTCTCATGGCATGGGGGTCACCGCCTCGGTGCAGTGCGCCTTCGGATGCGCCTACGAAGGGACGGTCCCCCCCGAGCGGGTGGCGGGGATGGTGGAAGGCTACTTGTCCGAGGGGGCCGACGGGATCTCCCTGGCCGACACCACCGGCATGGGGACCCCCGCATCGGTAGCCCGCCTGCTCGATGCGGTCTTGCCGCTGACCGGCGCCATTCCGGTGGGCCTCCATCTCCACGATACCCGGGGGTTGGGGCTCTGCAATCTGACCGCCGCCCTGGCGTACGGGGTGGATCGCTTCGACACGGCCCTGGGGGGCATGGGGGGGTGCCCCTTCGTCCCCCAGGCGGCCGGAAACATCCCCACCGAGGATACCGCCCATCTCCTGGCGTCTCTGGGAATCGAGACGGGCGTCGACATTCCCCGGGTCGCCGCGGTCACCCGCCGGCTCGCTCGGTTTCTGGGCAAGAGCTTC
Source organism: uncultured Desulfobacteraceae bacterium (assembly GCA_964431545.1). Lineage (GTDB taxonomy): Bacteria > Desulfobacterota > Desulfobacteria > Desulfobacterales > JAABSP01 > CAYSLC01. The sequence goes on from CAYSLC010000099.1 coordinate 793, forward strand.
TCCGGCAGGGTCTGGCGGCTGTCAGCGGAGCCGTAGCGTGCGCCGAGCCGCTGGCTTGCCGGAGGAGACGCGAGCGTCGCCTCCCATGGCCGCTCACGGCTCCAGGTGGACGATCTCCGGGGTGAGCCGGTCGTCCTCCAGGGCGATGCGGGCCACGGTGATGGGGTAGTCGAACCGGCGAGGGCCGGCGCTGCCGGGGTTGAGGTAGAGAACGCCGCCACGCCGGTCCACCGCCGGCCGGTGGGTATGCCCGCTCACCACCATCCGGAATCCGGCGGCCGCGGGGTCCAGATCGATGCCGTTCAGATCGTGGAGCATGTAGATCCAAACGGGACCCACCTCCAGGGCCTGAACCGGCGGCAGGGGCGCCGCCCAGGAGCCCCCGTCCATATTGCCCCGGACGGCCGTGACGGGGGCCAGCTCCTCCAGCTTCGAGAGGATCCGCGGGCGCCCCACGTCCCCGGCGTGGAGGATCATGGAGACGCCGGAAAAGGCCCGGGCCACTTCGGGCCGGAGCAGGCCGTGGGTGTCGGAGATGATTCCAAGAATCTGTTTCGACAGGGTATCCGCCATCTGTTTCATCTTTCCGCACAGGGCGGTTGGGGGTTCGCGTTTCCGGGTTCGGGTCGGACTGCCGGCTATCCCGAAAGCCCCATTCGGGATCCCGTGTCGGCCGGGGCCGGGTCCTTCACCCGTATATGGTCGTAGATCCGTTGGTCCGCGCAGACCTCGTAATACTTCCTCGGGGTGAGCTGCGCCGTCGTCAAGGTCTCGGACTGGATCCGGGGCACCCTCGCCTCGCAGATGATCAGCGGCTGGTAGCGACCGGAGAGGGTGGGCACCTTCCCCGCGTAGAAGGCCGTCTTCTCCTTCCCCCAGTTTCCGGCCGGGATCTCCACCGGCCGGAGGTCGATCTCCCGGGACAGTTTGGAAAAGCCGTCCGTACTCAGCTCGATGCCGTTGACGTTGTACCGCAGCAGGAGATCATCGTAGGTCGCGGCAAGGTCGGCGTCGCCCGAGGACTGGTAGACGAACAGCCGGAAGGGGGACGCTATGCCGTCCATCTCCCCGCGCAGGTATCGGGAGCATCCGGAGAGCCGGTCGGCCAGGTTGATGGCCGAGGAGATCATGATCCGGTTCTCACCGTCCATGAGAAAGGTCGGCGGGCCCTGGTTGAAACCGATCCCGATCCCCAGTTCGATGATGGGGAGGCCCTGGGCCCGGCTCCTCTTATTGTACCGCTGGACGATGGAGAGGATGGTGACAGCCAGTCCGCAGGCCCGGGCCACCGCGTACCATCCGTCGGGGGTTCCGTCCCGCTCGAAGATGGACAGGATGATGGCGTCCCCCTCCACGAAGACCTTCCGGGCCCCGTACTCCGGAAGGATCTCGGTGATGGGGTCGAACAGGTTGATGCTGAAGAAGGTGGCGGGGTTGAGCCTCTTTTCCACCATCCGGTGGGTGATGTCCGTGGATCCCCGGATGTCCGCCTTCAGGACCACATGGTTGATGATCGGCCGCCGGCCGTTGACCTGCTCGTCGGGCAGAAGGAACTCGTAGAGGGAGTAGTTGGTCCGGCTCAGGTGGGTGGTCCGTTCATCGGTGAGGAGCCGGAGGGCGCCCATGGCCTCCCGTACGATCGTCCCGTTCTGGAAATCCCGGTGGAACCGGAACAGCCCCGTGAGGAACCGGAGGAAATACCCTTTCTCGGCCCGGCGCCGGATCCGTCCGGCGTGTCGGGTCACCTGTTTGAGGGGGAGCAGGGAGAAGGACCGGCCGTAGAACTGTTTCAGCCGTTTCAGCCGCGTCTCCACGTGCTTGCGGATTCCGGGGGAAACGATGTATTGGAGGAGCAGCTGCGGGGAGAGCGGCGGGCAGTACCGACGGTAGATCGGCTGCATCTCGAAGGCGGCGATCACCCGTTCGATGAGGCCGGTGCGCCGATCCTTTCCAAGGATCCGGGAGGGATGGGGCGGACCGGCGTCGATCTCCCGGCGTTCCTTGAAGACGGGGGGGGGAGAAGACGTGGCCGAGGGCTGCTCCTCCGGGGCTCCATCAGAGGGCCGGGCATTGAGGTTCCGATAGAGAAAGTCGAGCCGCCGCTTCTGTTCCGCCGCCCGCTGCTTGAGCATCCGGAGGTGCCGGTCGTTTTCCCGTCCCCGGCGTTCCTGCCGGTACTGGTACCGGGACTGGAAGTAGTTGAAGAGGATATCGACGTTCTCCACCGACTTCATCCAGGACTCGATGATCTCGTCGTCCAGGGGCGGGTCCGCCGACCGGGGGCGGTCCTCCTTTTCGGACCGATCCCGGCGGTCGATGTCCAAAAAGAGGTCCTTTATCCGGAAGATCAGGGTGGTGTAGCGATCGGGATCTTCGGCCCGGCGGCCCAGCAGGATCCCGTACTCCTCGATCATGAAGAAGTCCGCGAAGGGATTGTCCACGTGGAGCATGGGATTCGACAGAAGGTCGGCCGGCAGCAGGGCCTCCCGACCGAAATTCAACTCCCGGATGGGGGTCAGTTGTTCGTTGACCTCGGTAATGGCGGCGAACATTTCGGCGCCCGCCCGCCGGAGGATGTCCTGACGGTCATCGATGAGCACCGCCAGACGGTCCTTCAGGGGAAGCGTCTCCTCTTTTCGGCCGGACACCTGGCACTCGCGGATGGAGCGCTTGTACCGGTCCACCAGCCGGGTGTAGCGGCTCTCCATCCGGCAGGTCACGTACTTGAGAACGCTCATCTGGGTCAGGTGATCGATCTGCGGGTTCCGCGCCTCTCTGGCCTGGTTGATCCCCTCCATGTGGACGTTCCGGCACAGCCGTTTGAACAGCTCCATCTCCCGGAAGAGGTTGGCCCGGCGATCCACCTTGAGGATCGATTCGGACCGGGTGTGGCGGACCAGCAGCAGGAAGATGGTCCGGTCCGCGGCCTCCTGGAAGGTGGGGCTCAGGTGGACGTCGTGGTGGACGTTGTCAACCCCCAGGGAGAGGGCGTCGAAGGAGATCCGGAGCCGGGACCCGTGGAGGGGAAGGCCTTTCAGACTCGGGGTTCCGTCGGTTTTTGAGGAGAACCATCCGATCATGGGGACAAGATTATACCACTTGCCAGGGGTTGGCAAGCCTGGAAATCCGGCCTGTAAATCCGAGGAGTTGAGCGGCGGATTCCAGGGATTCTCCCACCCAAAAAGATGTTTACAAAAAAAGACCGATCCGATATATTGCCAAGAACATCCGAGAATTGTGAGCCAGTGCCTTTCCACCGGCACCTGTTTAGAAATCAAAGGGGTTTTTATGGCAAAATCAGCTTCCAAGAAGAAGAGCACAGCGAAGAAGAAATCGAGCCCGGCGAAGAAATCTCCAGCGAAGACGAAGCGGACGGCGAAACCGAAAAAAGCGACCCAAGCCACACCATCCCCGGCAAAGCAGGCCAAGGCCGATGACGCCGAGGCGGCGGCCGACTCCAAAAAGAAGAAGGCCGCGGAAGGGAACATCCTCCTTCGATCCTTCGATCCGTGGGCGCCCGCGGCGCCCTACCGGGTCGAGGAGACCAAATCCTCCGACGTCTCCTCCCCGCCGTTTTTCGGGGATCTGGAGGCGTCCGAGGCGGAGAAGCTTCGACCGCTGCTCTTCAAGGAGTTTCGGCTCGACGCCGCCGCCTCCGGGTCCGGGGGAAAGGAGAAGGAGGAAAAGGAGAAGAAGGCGCCCGCGCCCGAAAAGCCGGCCGACCCCCGGGAGGTCCTCTTCCGCACCTATGGCGGGTGGCGTCCGGAATCCCCCCACCGGCCCCCGGAGGCGGGGGCGGCGTCCGGATCGGCTCCTCCTTACTTCGGAGAGGCGGAGGGGGAAGAACTCCACCGGTTGCGGTCGCTGCTCTTCAAGACCTTCGACCTGAGCCGGATGGCGTCTCCGGCGGAGACGCCGGAGGCGCCACCGGCCGCGCCGGCCGAGGTGGAGGCGCCGCCGGAGGCCCAAACAGAGGAACCGGCGCCGGAGCCCGAACCGGAGCGGGAACCGCCGCCCATCCGGACCCTGCTGGCCCGGTCCTTCGACACCTGGACGCCGGCGACCCCCTACAGACCCGAGCCTTCCGGGACGGATTCCCGCAAGATCACCGCGCCGCCCTTTGTGACGGGGGAGAACGAGGCGGAGACCGAGCGTCAGCGGAAGCTACTCTTCCTGGACTTCGATCTGAGCCGCGTGACCCCGGCCGAACCGTCCGGTCCGACGGCGGAGGCGCCGGAACCGGCCCCGCGGCCGGAGGCGGCGTCCGCCGAGGAGGAACCGCCGGTCGATCAGCCCGCGGCCCACTTCCAGAAGACCGCCGGAAAGGTGATCCGGCCCACCCACGAACCGCCCTCGGAGGCCGGACGACGGCCCCAGGCGCCGGACACGGAAGCGCCCAAAGCCCCGGAACCCGAAACCCCAGTCCCTCCAACCCCCAGGAAAGGATACGATCCCATGGAGACCACCCTCAAGTTTTTCGCGGCATGTCTGATCCTTGTTTTTGTGTTCATCATCGGGGCCAGTTTTTCCAATGCATCCAAGTACTACCTCCGGCCGACGGAGAACGGCGCCGAAATCTGGAAGGGGAGCTTCGCGCCCATGGGCAAGGAGCGGGTGGTTCGGCTGCCCGGCGTCGGCGTTCCCGAAAACATCAGGTCGGTCTACGGGAAGGAGGAGCTTTTTCCCATCGCCTTCGACTACTACCTGAACCGGGCCAACGAGATTCTGGAGGCGCCGGGGGTTCCCGATTACCAGCGGGTCAAGGCGAACCTGAACAAGGCCATCGACTACGGCACCAAGGGGAACGTTCAGCAGGCCTTCTCCCGGATGAAGGACGTGGAAATTCTCATCCTGATGAACAAGGCCGACATCGCCGCCGCCAAACGGACGGATGAAGGCCTGAAAGAGGCCATCTCCTACCTGGAGAAGGCCCGGAAGATGGACAGCAACAATCTTCTCGATCTGGACCGGGAAGGGTACGACCGGCTGCTCGAACAGAAGATCGCCGGACTCAAGGCCTTGCTCACGGCCCCCGAGATGAAGCTGGAGCCCGAGCCCGCCGCCACGCCCTCGGGCTGATCCCCGAATGCTCCGTCACTGAGCGACAACACTAGAACATCCATCAAGCGGCCTGTCCGGCGGGGGGAGACCCTTCGGATGGGCCGCTTTTTTTTCGGTCCCCCGGCCGCCGGCGGGATGCCGGCCGAGCCGTTTCCACCGACAAAAGTTTACCATCGCCCGGCGGGCGTGTCCCGATCCGTCGGATTTTTAAAAGGATAGCGGCCATGGAGATGTCAGAGGGGTCCATCACCCCGGGTGCCGAGTTGACGGCGAGGATCGAAGCGCTCCAGCAGGCGTTGAAGGAGCGCGGCATGGACGGGGCCCTGATCCTCCAGAACGCGGACCTGTTCTACTTTACCGGAACCGTCCAGCAGGGGCAGCTTTTCGTACCGGCCGAGGGGACGCCGCTTTTCATGGTCCGGAAGAGCCTGGAGCGGGCCCGGGCCGAGTCGGCCCTGAAGCGGGTGGTCCCGTGCCCAAGCCCCAGAAAGATCCCGGAGCTGCTGCGGGAAAGCGGCCATTCGCTTCCCGCCCTCCTCGGCATGGAGCTGGACGTCCTCCCCGCCAATCTCTATTTCGTCTTCCGGAAGCTGTTTCCCAACGCCCGTATCTTCGACATCTCCCCGGAGATCCGTCTGATCCGGGCCGTCAAATCCGCCTATGAGATCGAACGGCTGCGCCGGGCCGCCCGGAAGTCCGACCAGCTCATCGAACTGGTGCCTCTCCTGATCAAAGAGGGGATGACCGAACTGGACCTGGCCGGGAAGGTGGAGGCCGAGGCCCGGAGAATGGGCCATCAGGGTGTGGTCCGCATGCGGCTTTGGGGAGGGGAACTCTTCTACGGCCACCTCATGGCCGGGCCGGGCGCGGCCGAGCCCAGCTTCCTTGCCTCCCCCACCGGGGGCCGGGGGGCGAGCCCCGCGGTGGCCCAGGGGGCGGGCCGGTCGCCGATCCGGCGGTGGGAGCCGATCTTGGTGGACTACACCTTCGCCCTGGACGGCTATATCTCCGACATGACCCGGATCTTCGCCATCGGCGGGCTTCCCGAGGAACTGGTCCAGGGGTACGAGGCGATGATCTCCATCCAGGAGGCCGTGAAGAAGGCCGCCCGGCCCGGCGTCCCTTCGGGGGACGTTTACAAGACCGCCCTGGATCTGGCCGTCGAGCTGGGGTACGCGGACCATTTCATGGGTCACGGGCCGGACCGGATCCGCTTCGTCGGACATGGGGTGGGGCTGGAGCTGGATGAGTTCCCGTTTCTGGCCGCGGGCCAGGAACTCCCCCTGAAGGCGGGCATGACCTTGGCGCTGGAGCCCAAGCTCATCCTTCCGGGCAAAGGGGTGGTGGGCATCGAAAACACCCACCTGGTGGGCGAGGACGGGTTGGAGCCGCTCACGCGGTTCCAAGAGGAGATTGTCCTGATCTAGAAGAATGCGGAAGGCCCCGGTCGCACGGTGCGGGATCGCCGCTTTTTCCGGGGGGGAAAGAGGGGCGTCCGACCGTGGGGGGGTGATGGTGAAAGGAGAAGGGAACGGAGGCCTCGGCCGCCTGCTCCCTTCTCCGGAGAATCTCTGGGAGGGGACTACCGCTTGGAGAACTGGAACCGGGCCCGTGCGCCCCGCAGGCCGTACTTTTTCCGTTCCTTGCGGCGGGGGTCGCGCTTCACGAACCCGGCCTTTTTCAGGGTCGTCCTGAGATCGGCGTCATACTCCAGAAGCGCTCGGGTGATGCCGTGGCGGATGGCGCCCACCTGGCCGGAAATGCCGCCGCCCCGGACGCTGACCCGGATGTCGAAGGCCTCTTTGTTATTGGTGAGGACCAGGGGCTGGGTCAAGAGGAGCTTGGCCGATTCCGTGGGGAAATAGTCCTCCAGGGTTCGGTTGTTGATGGTGATGGTGCCGTTGCCCGGCATCAGCCAGGTTCGGGCGACGGAGGTCTTTCGCCTCCCGGTGGCGTAGTACGTGTTTTCCGTTTCCATGGAATTCTCCGGTCGTCCGTAAACGTATATGGTGGTTGGCGCTTAGATGGTCAGTGTCTCGGGTTGTTGGGCCTCGTGGGGGTGGCGGTCTCCGCTGTAGACCTTCAGCTTTTTGAAGAGCTTGCGCCCCAGCCGGTTCTTGGGGAGCATCCCCTTGACGGCGAACCGGATGATCTCCTCCGGCTTCTTCTCCATCAGTTTTCCGGCATTGATCGCTTTGAGGCCGCCGATGTATCCGCTGTGGCGGTAGTAGGTCTTCTGCGTGAGTTTTCTGCCGGAAAGGACGATTTTGTCCGCGTTGATGACGATCACGTGATCCCCCAGGTCCGCGTGGGGGGTGAACAGCGGCTTGTGTTTTCCCCGGAGGCGGGAGGCGACGGTGCTGGCCAGCCGGCCGAGCACGGCGCCCTCGGCGTCCACGAGAAACCACTTGTCGTCATTGTCCTTCTGGGTCGCGCTGTAGGTGTATTTCTTCACGGCGTTCACTCCTGTACGATATAGAATCCGGTTTTGATAAACAAAAAATCTTCGGGTGTCAACCAGAAAATCAGGCACCTCTCCCCACCGCGTCCGGGAGACGGGCCGAATTGACACCCTAAACGAACACCTATATAATACTTTTCAACAATTGACAACCCTTTTTTCTTCGATCCCTTCGCCTTCGGGACGGCCGGGGATCCGCCACCGGTTTTCAAGGGAGACGCCATGCCGACGGAAGTGGAAGTCAAATTTCGAATCGAGGACCGGCCCAACGTCCGAGAACGGATCATCGGCCTCGGGGCGCGAAGCGAGGGCCGCCATTTCGAGACCAATATCCGGTACGAGGACCCCGACCGGCCGCTGCTCAACCGGAACGCCCTGCTCCGACTGCGCCGGGACCGGCGGGCCCGGCTCACCTACAAGTCGCCGGGCCGGGAAAAGGACGGTCAGTTCAAGGTCCGGCGGGAGCTGGAGGTGGAGGTGAGCGATTTCGATACCATGGACCGCCTCCTCAAGGCATTGGGGTTCGAGCAGGTCCAGGTCTACGAGAAGCGGCGGGAGACACTGGCCCTGGATGGGACGGAGTTCTGCCTCGACACCATGCCCTTCGGCGAGTTTCTGGAGATCGAAGGGGCGCCCGGGGAGATCCGGCGCTTCGCCCGGGCCCTGGGACTCCCCTGGGGCAGCCGGATTCTCACCAACTACCTGTCGATCTTCGGACGGATCCGGCAGGCCCTGGACCTGCCCTTCACCGACGTCACCTTCGACAACTTCGATGGCGTGGGTCCGCTGGATCTGGCTCCTCTCCTGTCCGATCTCCAGGCCGGCGGCGGATAGGCGGCGGGGTCAGCCCGCCGGTCGGGGGATCTCCCCCGCCGTCCGCCGCCGAAGGACCCCCAGGGTCCCGGTCATGGCCTCCTTCCGGAACAGTCCCGATCCCACCGCCAGCTTGTAGATCTGCCGGGGGGCTTGTCCGCCCTCCTCCGGGCGGTCGAAGATGTCGTGGATGAGGAGATATCCGCCGGGGATGATGTGGCGGGACCAGCAGCTGTAGTCGGTGAAGACGGCGGCATAGGAGTGTCCGCCGTCGATGAAGACCAGGCTGAGGGGGGTGGCCCAGGACCGGGCCGCCAGGGAGGAGGCGCAGACGATCGGAACCACCGTGTCGGTCAGCCCGGCTTGCTCCACTGTTTTCCGGAAGAAAGGCAACGTGTCGATGCGACCCCGCCGGGGGTCGAACAGGTCCGGATCGAAATATTCCTCTCCGGGTTGCTGCTCCTCGGATCCCCGGTGGTGATCCACGGAGAAGAGGACGCCGCCGTTATCCCGGCATCCGGCGCCCAGAAACAGGGTCGATTTGCCGCAGTAGCTCCCCACCTCCAGGCACGGGCCCCATCGGCTGGCGGTCCTGGCCAGTCGGTGGAGGCGCTCCCCTTCCGCCGGGTCGAGAAACCCCT
>CAYSLC010000099.1:9868-19513 GCA_964431545.1 uncultured Desulfobacteraceae bacterium
GGTCGATCAATGGGTCGATCAAGGGGCTGATCAATGGGTCGATCGCCACGGGGTCCGGTTTCACGGCGCCTCCTCGTATCCCCTCACCAGGACCTCCCGGTGTTTCACCCCGTCCGAGGGTCCCACGATCCCCTCCCTTTCCATCATTTCGATGATCCGGGCCGCGCGGTTGTATCCGATCCGCAGGTGGCGCTGAACCATCGATATGGAGGCCTGCCGGGTTTCGGTGACCAGGGCCACCGCATCGTCGTACCGCTCATCATACTCCTCCTCCCCTTCATTGGATGCCTCTTTCGCGGGCGCCTCCAGGACCGAGTGGTCGTAATCGGGGGCGGCCTGTGCCCGCAAAAAATCGGTGACCCGGGTGAGTTCCTCCTCGGAGATGTACGCCCCGTGGATCCGCTGGAGCCTGGCGGTGCCCGGGGGCAGGAAGAGGAGGTCCCCCTCCCCCAGGAGGGCCTCGGCCCCGTTGGTGTCGATGATGGTCCTGGAGTCGGTCCTGGAGGAGACCTGATAGGTGAGCCGGGTGGGGAAGTTGGCCTTGATGATGCCGGTGAGGACGTCCACCGAAGGCCGCTGGGTGGCCAGGATCAGATGGATCCCGGCGGCCCGGGCCATCTGGGCGAGGCGGGTGAGCGCCACCTCCACATCCCTGGAGGAGACCATCATCAGGTCGGCCAGCTCGTCGATGATGATCACGATATAGGGGAGGTGCTCCGGCGGTGGCTCCCCGTCCGGTATCTCCACCCCCTTGGCCCGTTTCCGGTTGTACTGGGCGATGTTCCGCACCTTGAGTTTCGACAGGAGTTCATACCGCCGCTCCATCTCCTTGACCGCCCAGAACAGGGCGTTGGTCGCCTTTTTGACGTCCGTGACCACCGGCGTGATCAGGTGGGGGATCCCGTCGTAGATCGACAGCTCGATCCGTTTGGGGTCGACCATGATCAGCTTCACCTCCTCCGGATTCGACTTGTAGAGGAAGCTGCAGATCATGGCGTTGAGCCCCACGCTCTTACCGGTGCCCGTGGCCCCCGCGATGAGCAGATGGGGCATCTTCTCCAGTTCCGCCACCACCGGGTTTCCCACGATGTCCTTGCCCAGGCACAGGGAGAGCCGGGACTTGGCCGTTTGGAAGACCTCCGAGGAGACCACGTCCTTGAGCCGGACCATCTCGCGCTGGCCGTTGGGGATCTCGATGCCGATGACCGCCTTGCCGGGGATGGGGGCGACGATCCGAACGCTCATCGCCTTGAGGGCCAGGGCGAGGTCGTCGGAGAGGTTGACCACCTTGTTGATTTTGATGCCGGGGGCCGGGGCGTACTCAAAGGTGGTGATCACCGGGCCGGGGGTGGCCGCCACCACCTGGCCGCGGACCCCGAAATCCTCCAGTTTCTGTTCCAGCAGTTCCGATTGACCCTTGAGATGGGCCTCGTCCACGGAGGGGGGGCGCTGGTCCGGTTCCCGAAGAAAGGCGACGGCCGGCAGCTTGAAACCGTTCTTGTTGCTCGGGGGATCCGGGGGGAAATATTCGATCTCCCGGGGTCTGGGGGTGACGATCTTCCCCGGCAGGTCCGGGGTCCGGATCTTGATGCCGCCGTCCTCCCCCGCGGGGCCGGGGGGCTCTTCGGGCTGGAAGGCCGGCGGCGTTTCGGCCGGCACGGGGGGCGCCGCTTTCATCCGATTCCGGCGCGCCTCCACCGCGCGGGACAGCAGGTAGAGGTGGGCGGAGACGGCTCTGAGAAGCCGGGCGCAGAACCGGGCGAAGGCGGTGAAGGAGAAGCCGGTCACCATCATGAATCCCAGCACCCAGAGGGTCAGCAGGATCACCAGCCCGCCGAAGACGTTGGAATACCGGACCAGGAAAGCGTTGACGGGGTATCCCACGATGCCCGCCGACGGCAGCCGGGTGCCGAACCAGGTGAAGTGGTCCCCGCCGAATCCGAAGAGCGCGCCGGTGGAGATGATCAGCAGGAGGCCGCCGGCCGTGATGACGGGAAGGGGCCGGGGCTCGGGATTCCGGAGGGTGTGGAGACTGATGTAGAGGATCAGCGGAGGGAGCCAGAAGGCCCCCAGGCCGAAGAGGCCGATGACGAACCCGGCGGTGTGCGCGCCGAAGAGGCCGAAAAGGTTCCGGACCTCCTCCGCCGACCGGGCGTTGTGGATGGAGGGGTCGGACGGATGGTAGGAGAGGAGGCTCACCAGGATGAAGACCACCACGAAGACCAGGCCGATGGCCAGGATCTCCTTGCGCAACAAGTCCCGCATGGGCCGCTACACTTCCAGGACGAAGGGGAGGATCACCGGCCGGCGCATGATGGTGAAGGTGAAGTACCTCCTCAGATCCTGCTGGAGGCGGGTCCGGATCTTGTGGATCCGGTCCGGGACCTCGGGGCCGATGTCCTCCACGGCCTCCAGGACCACGCAGATGGCGTCGTCGAGCAGGTGGCCGGTCTCGGTTTCGAAGACGAACCCCCGGGAGACGATCTCGGGCCCGTAGACCACGATCCCCGTCTCCTCGTCGAAGGCGAGGGTCACTGCGACGAACCCCTCCTCGGAGAGGGCCCGGCGCTCCTTGAGAATCGACCGGCCCACATCCCCGATCCCCTTGCCGTCCACCAGGACCCGCCCGGTCTCGACGGGATCGAGCACCCGGCCGCCCTCGGCGTCGAACTCGATCACCTGCCCGTTCTGGGCCAGAAGGACGTGGTCCTCCGCCACCCCCATCTCCCGGGCCAGCCGGGCATGGTGGACCAGATGTCGGTACTCGCCGTGGATGGGGACGAAGTACCGGGGCCGGGTCAGGTTGATCATCATCTTGAGTTCTTCCTGGAAGGCGTGGCCCGAGACGTGGATGTCCGAGATGTTCTCGTAAATAACGTCGGCGCCCCGCCGGAAGAGGTTGTTGATGATCTTGGCGATGGCCTTCTCGTTTCCCGGGATGAACTTGGAGGAGAGGATCACCGTGTCCCCCTCCCGGATCTTGATCTGCTTGTGGATGCCGGTGGCCATCCGGGCCAGGGCCGACATGGGCTCCCCCTGGCTGCCGGTGGTGATGATCACCACCTCCCGATCCGCCAGCCCCTTGACGTCGTTGATGTCCACCCGCATCTCGTCGTCGTAGGTCAGGTGGCCCAGGCCCCGGGCGATGTCGGCCGTGATCTCGATGCTCCGGCCGCTGATGACGATCTTCCGGCCGGTCTCCCCCGCGATGTCGATGATCTGCTGGATCCGGGGGATGCTGGAGGCGAAGAGGGCGACGATGATCCGCCCCCCGCTCTCCCCGATGATCTTCCGGAGGGTCTCCCCGATCTTCCGGTCCGAGATGGTGTACCCCTCCTTCTCCACGTTGGTGGAGTCGGACATCAGGCAGAGGACCCCCTCCTCCCCGAACCGGGCGAAGCGGTTGACGTCCGTGACGATTCCGCCGACGGAGGGGTAGGAGATCTTGAAATCCCCGGTATGGATGATCCGTCCCCAGGGGGTCCGGATGGCGAGCCCCACCCCGTCCAGGACGCTGTGGCTCACCTGGATGAAGGAGAGGTCGAAGGAGCCGAGGCGGAGGTCCCGCCCCGGCGAGATCTCCCGCAGGGTGGTGGTCCCCAGCATCTCCCGCTCGTCGAGCTTGTGGCGCACCAGGCCCAGCGTGAAGGGAGTCCCGTAGACCGGGACGTTGACCTCCCGGAGCAGATAGGGAAGGGCCCCGATGTGATCCTCGTGGGCGTGGGTCAGGACGATGCCGGTGACTTTGGACTTCCGCTGTTTGATATATTCCATGTCGGGGATGACGAAGTCGACCCCCAGCATGTAGTCCTCGGGGAACATGAGGCCGGCGTCGATGACGAAAAGTTCGTCCTTCCCCTCGGCCACCATCATGTTGAGGCCGATCTCCCCCAGCCCCCCGAGCGGGATGAGCCTCACCATCGGGCCGTCCCCCGGCGTTTCGATTCGAAGGTCCCCACGATGGCCTCGCGGACGGTATCGATCAGGAGATCCTTGGTCTTCCGGGTGTAATCGCTCGTCCGGATGGGGGGGCGGATCTCCACGTTCACGTCCCCCCGGCGGATCTTGATCTGGTTTTTGGGCATGATGTGGCGGGTCCCCGTCACGACGATGGGGATCACCGGGACCCCCGAGTCCACCGCCATGATGAACCCCCCCTTTTTAAAGGGCCGGATGGTGCCGTCGCCGCTCCGGGTGCCCTCCGGGAAAATGAGGACGGAGACGCCGTTCCGGATGATCCGGGAGGCCCGCTTGAGACTTTCGAAGGCCGATTTCCGGTCGGAGCGGTCGATGCTGATGTAGCCGGCCCGGGCCATGGCGTATCCGAAGACGGGGATGCCGAAGAGTTCGTGTTTGGCCAGCCACCGGAACTGTCCCGGCAGGTGAGCCAGGAGCACCGGAATGTCGAAGTGGCTCTGGTGGTTGGCCATGTAGACATGGGACCGTCCGTCGTCCAGGTGTCCCATCCCCCGGACCCGGACCCGAACGCCGCTCACCGCCAGGATCGATTTGGCCCAGATCCGGGCCACCTTGTGGGGGATATTGCCGTTCCGGTCCAGAAAGGAGAGGATAATGGTCATCACCCCCATGAAGAGGGTGACAGAGATGGTCCAGATGATGACGACGGTGGTTCGGAGCATCTATACGGCGATCTCCAGCTTCTCGAGCATGGCGTCGGCCACGGCCATCAGCCAGTTGCGCTGGTCTTCCGTGGCATATTGGATGCAGGCGCACCGGATCCGCTCCCGGGTGCGGACCAGGAATTCACAGACCAGCTTGGTTTCCTCCAGTTCCAGGGCGAAGAAGAAGGGGCCGCAATCTCCCTGGTGGGCGGTCTGGGGCTCCGCGAGCTTCTCGCGGTCCAGGGGCAGCCAGTAGAGACCGTCGACACCGGAGTCCCCGAGGGTCTCGTCGAGGTAGGTTTTGAGCCGGGCGTGGTCCTCCAGCCGGAGTTCGTCGATAACGTATTGTTTCATAATCCGCCAACCTACCATAGATTCCGGAGGACGGCAACAGTGATGTTTTCCGCCCCTTGACACGGCGCGGCACAATGGCGTAGAAGGGGGGCTTTTGAAGGAAGCGAGGCGGATCCGGAAATGGTTCGACGACGTCTGAATACCGGCCGACCCGCCAAAACGGCCGTTATCCTCCTCCTGGCGGCGGCCGCGGCGGGGCTTGCATTGTGGATCATCCGGCAGGGGGACGGAACGGTGGATGGGACCGATGGGAGGACCCCACCGCCGGAGACGGATGCTCCCCCGACGGAGGCGGTGGTCCGTCTCTACTTTTCCGACGGGGAGAACGCCGCCCTGAAGCCGGAGGACCGGGTGATCCGACATTCCGGTTCGGCCGATGCACTGGCGTCGGCCGTGGTCCGGCAGCTCATCCAAGGTCCCGAAACCGACCTCCTGGCGACGGTCCCGCCCTCCACCCGCTTAAACGGGGTCCATCTCAAAGAGGGGATCGCCTACGTGGATCTGTCCGGCGGGTTCGTCTCGGACCATCCCGGCGGCAGCGTCTCGGAGCTATTGACCATTTATTCCATCGTCAACTCCATCATCTTGAACCTCCAGGGGCTCCACGCGGTGAAAATCCTCGTGGACGGAAACGAAACCGCGACCCTCGCCGGGCATATGGACCTGCGCCGGGCCTTCACAGCCAACGAACAGATCATCCAATGAAAAAGAGCAAGATCGACAGACTGAGGAACATCGGCATCATCGCCCATATCGATGCCGGAAAGACGACGGTGACGGAACGGGTGCTCTACTATACCGGCCGCTCCCACAAAATGGGCGAGGTCCACGACGGGGAGGCGGTGATGGACTGGATGGCCGACGAGCAGGAGCGCGGCATCACCATCACCTCGGCGGTGACCACCTGCCAATGGAAGGACCATGAGATCCAGATCATCGACACCCCGGGCCACGTCGACTTCACCATCGAGGTGGAACGGTCCCTGCGGGTCCTCGACGGGGCCATCGGGGTCTTCTGCGGAGTGGGCGGCGTGGAGCCCCAGTCGGAGACGGTCTGGCGCCAGGCGGACAAGTACAAGGTCCCCAAGATGGCCTTCGTCAACAAGCTCGACCGGATCGGGGCCGACTTCTTCGGCGCCGTCTCCCAGATGAAGAAACGGCTCAACGCCAATCCTTTGATCCTCCAGCTACCCGTGGGCATCGAGGATTCCTTCACCGGGATCATCGATCTGGTCCGGATGGAGCAGATCACCTGGGACGACGACAGCCTGGGGGCATCCTTCACGGTGGAGGCGGTCTCCCCGGAGAACGTCGACCAGGCCCGGGAGTACCGGGAGAAGCTGGTGGAGACGGTGGCCGAGGCGGACGACGAGATCATGGAGGCCTATCTGTCGGAGGCCGAGGTTCCGGTGGAGACCCTGCTGGAGGCGATCCGCCGCGCCACCCTGGGCCTCAAAGTGGTGCCGGTGCTCTGCGGATCGGCCCTGAAGAACAAGGGGATCCAGCCCCTGCTCGACGCCATTGTCCGGTTTTTGCCCAGCCCCGAGGAGGTGCCCCCCATCAAGGGATCCGATCCCCGGACCGGGGAATCGGTCTCCTGCCGGCCCAGGGAGAAGGACCCCCTGGCCGCCCTGATCTTCAAGGTCTCCATGATGGAGGGCCGGAAGCTCTCCTATGTCCGGGTCTACAGCGGGAAGCTGACCGCCGGCGGGGACGTCTACAACCCCTTCCTGGGCCGCAAGGAGAAGCTCTCCCGAATCCTCCGGATGCACGCCAACAAACGGGAGCGGGTCGACGAGGCGGGCCCGGGGACCATCGTGGGGGTGGTGGGGTTGAAGGATTCGGCCACCGGGGAGACGCTCTGCCGGCCCGACCATCCCATCCTCCTGGAGCGGATCGATTTCTACGAGCCGGTGATCTCGGTGGCCGTGGAACCCAAGACCCACGCGGACCAGGAGAAGCTCGACGAGGTGCTGAAAAAGTTCATGATGGAGGACCCCACCCTCCGGGTCCGGCTGGACGAGGACACCGGTCAGACCATCGTCTCGGGGATGGGGGAACTCCACCTGGAGGTGATCATCAGCCGGATGGTGCGGGAGTACAACACCAACGTCAATGTGGGAAAACCCCAGGTGGTCTACCGGGAGACCATCCAGAGCCCGGGGGAGGGGGCCGCCGTCTTCGACAAGGAGGTGGCGGGGCAGCACCATTTCGGCGGGGTCCGGCTGCGGCTGGTCCCCCTGGCCCGGGGCGAGGGGACCCGCTTCCGGTCCACGGTCTCCGAAGAGGTCCTGCCGGCCGTCCACATTCCGGCGGTGGAGAAGGGGGTCATGGAGTCCCTGGAGAGCGGCCCGCTGATGGGATACCCCGTGGTGGACGTGGAGGCGGTGCTCATCGGCGGCTCCTTCAAGGAGTCCCAGGGGACGGAACTCGCCTACAAGGTGAGCGGCTCCATGGCCTGCAAGAACGCCCTGGCCGAGGGCGGACCCTTCCTCCTCGACCCGATCATGGACGTGGAGGCCTTCGTGCCCGAGGAGTTCATGGGGGAGGTGATCGGGGACATCAATTCCCGGAACGGGAAGATCGAGTCCATCGAGCCGAGGGCGGCGATCCAGGTGATCAAGGCGACGGTGCCCCTGGCGGAGATGTTCGGCTACTCCACCGACCTGCGCTCGGCCACCCAGGGCCGGGGGACCTTCACCATGAAGTTCTCCCACTTCGATCGGGCGTAAGCGGCACGGACCAGCGCCGGGGGGGCCGGGACGACTCCTCCTCCCGTGCCTTCCGTTCGGCCTCCTCGGCCTTTTTCCCCACCCTGCCGAGGATCTCCGAGATCTTCTCCTTTTTGCCGGCATCGGCGGAGAGTTCCAGGGCCCGCTTCAGGTGGAAGGTGGCGGTCTTGAACTCCCGTTTTTCCTGGTGGTGGAGCCCCAGGTAGTAGTGGGCCTTGGCCATGTCCCCCGACTTTCCATGGGCCTCCCCCAGGAAATAGAGGGCACGGGGGTAGTCGGGCTCGATCTCCAGCAGCCGCTCCAGTGTCTCGCCCGCCTCCGCGTATCGCTCCATCTGGAGCCGGGTTCGGCCCAGATAGAACAGGGCCTCCGGGTTGCGGGGGGCGATGCCCACCGCCCCGCTCAGGACCTTTTCCGCCTCTTTGTACCGGCCGTCGGCAAAATGGATCCTCCCGAGATCGGCGAGGATCAAGGGGTCGAAGGCCTTCTTCTCCAATGCGGTCCGGAGGTGTTCCAAAGCCGCTTTCCGGTGTCCGGCCCTCTCCAGGGCCAGGCCGTAACCGTAGTGAGCCATGGGGTCGCCGGGGGCCTTCCGCACAGTGGCGCGGAACCGGCGGACAGCGATGGACGGGTCCCCGTAAAGGGCCAGTAGCCGGGCATGGGCCTTCCGGAAGTCGTCCGATTCCTTTCCCTCTTCCGTCTTCCCTTCGGGTTTGGGATGGTCCTCCACCCATCCGTGGATGTAGGCGATCCGCTCCTCCACCGCCGGGTGGGTGGTGAGGTAGGTGGGGATCAGGTCGGGGCCGTACCAGCTCTTGTCCCGGATCTTGTCGAGGATGTTCAGAAGCCCGTGGGCGGAGTAGCCGGCCGCCTCCAGGTACTTGAGGCCGAGCTGGTCCGCCTGGCGCTCGTCCTCCCGGCTGT
Source organism: uncultured Desulfobacteraceae bacterium (assembly GCA_964431545.1). Lineage (GTDB taxonomy): Bacteria > Desulfobacterota > Desulfobacteria > Desulfobacterales > JAABSP01 > CAYSLC01. The sequence continues at coordinate 18,501 of CAYSLC010000099.1, forward strand.
AGGCCAGGGAGATCGATTGCCCCGCCGCCATGGAGCCGACGGTCACCGCCTTGGCCGCCGCCCCGGCGCCGGCCGCCCCGAGGAAGATGGAGGCGGCCAGTCCGGCCAGGGTGCCCAGGCTGATTTTGGAGGAGCGCTCGATCTTGTCCGAGATGTGGCGGCAGACCACGTGGGCGATCTCATGGGCCAGGATACCGGCCAGCTCCGATTCGTCCTCCATGGCCTCGATCAGGCCGCTGTGAATGAAGATGTGGCCGGCCGGGGCCGCAAAGGCGTTGTAGTTGTGCTCCTTGATGACGTAGAACCGGTACTTGAACGGCTGGGCCGGCATGGACGCCAGGATCCGTCTTCCCAGGTCCTCGACATATTCCGTGACATAGGGGTCCTCGATCAGCTCGAACCGGTCCCGGACCATCTCCAGGAACTTCATGGAGAGCGCCTCTTCCTCCTGGAGGGTGATGGCGGCGGCCTGGGGGGGGGCGATGCCGCCGAGGGCCAGCATCAAGGAGAGAAGGATGCCGATGGAGGGGATGGATTTCCGGATAAAAAACATGTTGCCTCTTCCCATTCAAATGGCCTAATAGAAAGGAATGTACAACAGATACGGGGCAAAGCAAGAAAAATTCTTTACATTTGTCCATTAAAATGGTTTAAAGTGAGCTTAATGCTTTTGATGGTCAGCTTGGCGCTTAGCCATGGAATATTTCAAATGTGGGCGAGGTATCCTGCAGGATACCGGAAACTCCAGGCTGGAAGGCATGAGGTATTAGGCGAATCGTGTTCCGACTATCGGAAACCAGTGAAGGAGATTGTCGGGAACATTTTTTGCATAAGATTTGGGATGTATTTGGTGTTTCGATCCCGGAATATGATCCAGTCGCCATAACTTGATTGCATCCATGAAAAAAAGCAAGGCAATCCAAACCATCGTATTTTTTCTTGTTCTCTCCTTTTTGGGATGGTCCCTGCCGAAGGTTTGCCTTGAAGATATCAACCAGGACAAATCCGTAGAC
>CAYSLC010000100.1:0-10237 GCA_964431545.1 uncultured Desulfobacteraceae bacterium
CCGGTATTTCTCACCGAAAAAATAGAAACAGGTGTCCGTGTGTTCCTGAAACGATTTTGCGGTTTTTTCCGGGTCAGGGTTCACCTGGGAAAAATTGAATTTAAGAATCAGATGGGCGTTTTTTTCGGGCGTGGGGTGGGCGTCGATATAGGTCCCCTTGAAGAGAAAATCGAATTCATCCTTCCGGGCGATGTCGTAGTAGCATTCCAGGACCGTCAGCAGGGAGGACTTCCCGAACCGCCGGGGGCGGATCAGAAACAGGAACTTCCCCGCTCCTTCGAGTTGGGGGAGATAGCGGGTTTTGTCCACGTAATAATAGTTTTCCCGCCGGATCGTCTTATAGCTCGATATGGAATAGGGGATTTTTTTCAGCGTGTTCGTCATGCTGGCTCCATTTCTTCTTCCGAAGGGTTGACCAGCCGGAGCCGTCCGGTGAGGAGCTGCCGCATCATGCCCTGCTTGAACATCCTGGTCTTGTCGCGCCGTCCTTCGAGGGCGGTGATTTCGGCGTCCTTGTAGAAGAGGATTGCCTTTATTTTCATATCTTTATCTTATGACTCATCATGAAAAAGCCGAATATACTCCTGATAGATAAAGCGCCGGTTCCGCTTCAGCCCCGTGAACTCCTGGATAATGCCCTGGTCGATCATCCGGTTGACAAGGTTGTTGGCCGCCGGATACGTCGTGCCGGTCAGCTCCTGTACATCGGTAACGGCGTCGGACGATTGGGGGAGAAGACCTTCGCTTCCGCGGCCAGCACATCCTGCAACGAACTTTGGGTGCCCTCGATCTGGCTGGACAACACCGCCTCTTTCCGGACATACATGGACACAAACAGATCCGGATGGGGAAGCGTCTGAATGGATCCGTCCAGACGGCCCAAGGCGCGATCAGCCCCCGAAAGCAGGCTCTGAAGCTCGCCGTCCAGCCTGACGGCCGGCGCGGGTGGAAGGGGCGCGGGGATAAAGGCGCGGTAACCGCTGGGTTGCTTGATGTATCGCCCTGCTCTCATCTGGCGGTTCTCTTCCATCTGTCATCCATCCCGCCGGCCGCGAAACCGGTCGCGGTATTCCATAGTAAACGCAGCCTTCACTATCAACCACTTTCGGACGCCATATTAAAGGCTGCGTTTAATATAGACCATATTCCCGGACCATAGTAAAGGCAGGCTTTCATAAGACGGCGGCCAGTTCACGCCATTTTCCGCTGATGGGCTATAAGCCTCTCCGTCATGGTATGTCCCCTACCTCCAGCGTGATCCATTTTCAAAATCCACCCCGAACCGCCGCCATCCGCCCATCGACCTCCCCCACCTCCGCCTGCCGCGCCAGCCAGTATTCCGGGTCCCGCTGGTCCTCCAGCTCCGCCACGCTTTTTCCCTGCTGCTCCACCCAGGTGAAGTACTTGAGGTTGTGCCAGCGATCGCGGTTGAGGCGGGTGCCTTCGGCGATCCAGTCGAGGCCCTGGCCGTGGAAGATGGCTTCGATGCGGATCGCCGCCTCGGTCTCGTCCATGGGGCCGTGGGTCCGGGTGAGGTCGGCCATCACCGATCCGTACCGGTCCATGGCGTCGGTGAGGACCGTCACGATGAGGTCGTTTCTTCCCAGGCGATAGAATTTTGCCGTCTTGATGGCCCCCAGCAGGTTGCAGACCCCGGAGATGCCGAAGATCTCCGACAGGCGGCGGACCTTCTCTTCGGGGATCCCCAGCCGACGGGTCATGGCCGCCCATCCGGCCGGCTCCGCGAGGACCTGGAGGCCCTTCTTGCAGGAGAGGTCGTCGATGCACAGGAGCGCGTCCATGTTCCGGACGTTGTGGATCCAGGTGACGTGCTGGTCGCCGATGCCCTGGATGTCGTGAGCCCCGTAGCCGTTGCAAAAGAGGGTGGGGCACTGGACCGGCTCCAGGCCGATGATCCTGCCGCTCCCCGGCCACTCCTGCTTCAGCCGGTCCCCGGCGGCGATGGTGCCCGCGGATCCCATGGCCGACACAAAGGCGGCCACGCGGCCCCGACCGATCCCACGGCGTTCCAGGTGGCGCGCCAGGTCCACGATGGTCTCCCCGGTGACGAAGTAGTGGAACCGGTAGTTGGCGAACGCCTCGAACTGGTTCATGATCCGGATCCGGTCCGGATCGGCCGCCGCCAGGGCCCGGCACCGGTCGTAGATCTCCTTGACATTGCTCTCGCACCCCGGCGTCCGCTCCAGGCGCGCCCCGTAGCCGGTGATCCGCTCAAACCGCTCCCGGCTCATCCCCTCGGGCAGGATCACCACTGAATCGAACCCCAGGCGTCCCCCCACCCAGGCCCCGCCGATGCCGTAGTTGCCGGTGGAGGGCCAGACCGCCGTGTGGATCGCCGGGTCGGCCCCGCCCTTGAGGATCGCCTCCATGAGGACCGAATAGGTGGCGCCCACCTTGTGGCTGCCGGTGGGAAAGTCTTTGCCGCAAAGGGCGACGATGGGGGCGTCCACGCCGGTGAGGGCCGGGGGGATGACCTCGTGGCGGATCCGGCCTTCGGCGTCTTGCCAGGTGATGTTGAAGAGGTTGACGGGGTCCAGGGGATCGTGTTTCATCATCTCCAGGGCCCGTTTCCGGACCGCCGGATCGATCCGGGACGGATCGCGCATCTCCCCGTAGGTGGGGCCGAAGATCATCTCGTTGTCCACCGCGGTCTTCTTTCCACTGTTCGTATTGGGTTCCGGGGGCAGCCCTGAAATCCGTTAAGAGCAGCCGTTTTCCTATTCTCCACCATTGACGCATGGGATCTCCCCTCTCCCCGGGGCGAGGGTCGGGGTGAGAGGGCGGGTTTGGAACGATAGACGCACGTATCCATCGGCACCACAGGGACGTCGGGACGCGGCCGATTTCGGGTGTGTGGCGTCACCCGGGATCGGTGGGCGATCGATCCCCCGACTGACCGACCGGATTCCGCCGGTCCCGGCCGCTGTTTTCCCGATCCTACCGCTTCCGGCCGGAGGGGTCAACGGCCGATCGGACGCGCGCCGGTATTTTCCATGATTTCAATGCCGGGTCGATCGTCTTCCGGTGGCCGCGGGGGATCCTCGACCTGGCCTCCCGCGCCATTCCCTCTTGATCCCCAGACGGTTTTTCGATAAGGAACCGGACTGAAAGATCGCATTCATTGCAGGGGGAGACAGTGCCCGCGATCGAAACGATGGAAAATCAACCGTTGGAGGGAAGCTTGAACGTTTCCGACCGACTGGGGAAACTCCGGCGCTATTCTTATTCCTTTGCCGTCATCGGCATCATGCCGGCGGTCCTCGTCATCTTCCTCCTATCGGTCCATTTTCTGGAGCGGGACGCTCGTCGGGGCCTGGCCATCCGGGAAATGACGGCCCTGACGGAGTTGGTCGTCCGGGTCCACGACCGGACCCTTCGGGAGACCGAGGACCTGCTGGCGGCCATGGCCCTGTCCCGGGACCTTCGGTCATCGGACCCGGCGGAATGTTCCCGGTTTCTGTCGGCCGTGGGGCCTCGGACCCACGGGTATGACATCTTCCTGAAGCTGACGCCGGAAGGCATCCTCCGATGCGGATCGATTCCCCACCAGGGGGGGGTCGATTTTTCGAACCGGGATTACTTTCGGCGGGCCATGGACACCCTTGCCTTCACCGCCGGGGATTATATCGTCGGCAAGGTCAGCGGAAAACCCGTGCTGCCCCTCGCCTATCCGGCCCTGGACGAAACAGGGGCGGTCCGGTTTCTCCTGGTCTGCGGTCTGGAGGCGGCATGGTTGAGCCGGCTTCTCGCCCTGGAGGCCTTCCCGGAGGGGGCGGAGGTCGCCCTGATGGACGGGCGCGGGGTCGTCTACGCGGGGTACCCCGAGTCGGCCGCCGCTCCGGGGGAGCGCCACCCCCATTGGGAGGCCCTGGCGCCCCTGGCCCTTGCGGTGGACCGCGGCGGCCGGGCCGAGGCCCGGATCGCGGACGGGTGGAGCTACTGTGTCTCTCCTTTGTCCCGTTCGGCTTCCAAGATCCGGGTGGCCGTGCGGGCACCCCTGTCGGCCATGGGACGGGGGGGCGGTCCGTTGTACTTCCGGCCCCTGGTCCTGGGGTTGATCCTCGCCTTGGGCATCGCGTTCTGGATCTGGATGAAGCTCCTCTACATCCCCCAGCGGGCCCTGGTCACCGCCATCCGGCGGATGCGAAAGGGGGACCTGAGCGCCCGGACCGGTGTCGGCGGCACCCAGGGGGACATCGGGGAACTGGCGAGGATGTTCGACGAGATGGCCGAGGGGTTGGCGGCCCGGGACCGGGAACTTCAGGCCCGGACCGAGGCCCTGGAGGCGGCCAACGCCGCCCTCACCCGAAGCCAGGAGCGGTACCGGGAACTGGTGGAGAACATGCCCAGCGGGGTGGCGGTCTACGAGGTTGTGGATGAAGGCCGGGATTTCATCTTCCGGGAGTTCAACCGCACCGCCGAACGGATGGAGGGCCAGTCCCGGCAGGAGGTCATCGGCCGCAGCCTTCCGGCGGCGCGTACCGGGATCGAGGCCTTCGGCCTCGTCGAGGTCTTCCGTAGGGTCTGGCAAAGAGGGGTCCCGGAACACCATCCGGTCACCCTCTACGAGGACGACCGGCTGGCCCACTGGTACGAAAACGACGTCTACCGGCTCTCCACCGGGGAGATCGTGGCCATCTTCAACGACGTCACCGACCGGAAGCGGGCCGAACTGGAGGCCGCGTCCCTCCACAACACCATCGAGGCCATCCTTCTGACCGCGCCGCTGCCCATCGTCATGGTCGACCTCGACGGCAAGGTCCGGCACTTCTGGAACGCCGCCGCGGAACGGCTCCTGGGGTGGAAACGGGAGGAGGTGGTGGGGCGCCTCTTTCCGCCCCTCGCCGATGCATCGGCCATGGCCGAGTTTCTCGAGGTCAAGAAGGAGATCCTCGACGGAAGGACCGTGGCCGGGATGGAGGTGAGGCGGCGGGCCAAGGATGGCGGATGGATCGACTTCGCCATCTACGCGGCCCCCTTCCGGGAGACGGGAGAGGAGATCACCGGCTATGTCGCCATGCTGTTGGATATCCGGGACCGGAAACGGGCCGTCCGGGAACGCAAGGCGATCGAGGAGAAGTTCCAACAGGCCCAGAAGATGGAGGCCATGGGGACCCTCGCCGGCGGCATCGCCCATGATTTCAACAACATCCTCTTTCCCATCATCGGCTACACCGAGATGCTCCACGATCGACTCGCCGAGGACGAGCGGGGGCGCTCCTTCGCCCGGGAGATCCTCAAGGCGGCCGGCCGGGCCCGGGAGCTGGTGCGCCAGATCCTCGACTTCAGCCGGGCCACCGCGGAGGAACGGAAGCCCTTCCGGATGCAGCTCATCGTCAAGGAGGCCCTGAAACTCCTCCGGGCCTCCATCCCGGCCGATATCGAATTCCAGCAGCGGATCGACGAGGAATGTCCGTCGGTGGTGGCCGATCCCACCCAGCTCCACCAGGTGATGATGAACCTGTGCACCAACGCCTACCACGCCATGATGAAGACCGGCGGGGTGCTCACCGTCTCCCTGTCGTCGGTGGACCTGGATGAAGGATTCGTGGCCGCCTATCCGGACCTCGCTCCGGGGTCGTACGTCCGGCTCTCGATTTCCGACACGGGGGTGGGGATCCCGCCGGAGATCCGGGACCGGATCTTCGAGCCCTTCTTCACCACCAAGGAATCCGGGGTGGGCACCGGCATGGGGCTCTCCATGGTCCGGGGGATCGTGACCAACCACGGCGGCCTGGTCACGGTCAGGAGCGAACCGCGGCGGGGGACCACCTTCGACGTCCATCTGCCGGTGGTGGAGGCGGCGCCGGTGGAGATCCGGGAGCCGGACGAAGGGGAAGGCCTGCCTTCCGGAGACGAGACGGTCCTCATCATCGACGACGAGCAGCCCATCGCCCGGATGCTCGACCTGATGGTCCGGGGGCTGGGATACCATGCCATCGTCCGGACCGACAGTCTGGAGGCGCTCCGGCTGTTTCGGGAGGACCCGTGGGCGATCGACCTGGTGATCACCGACATGTCCATGCCCAACATGACGGGGCTCGAACTGATGCGGGAGCTGATGGCGATCCGGTCGGATATCCCGGTGATCCTGTGCACCGGCTTCAGCCGTCTCATCGACGAGGAGAAGGCCCGGGCCGCGGGGGCCCGGGCCTTCGTGATGAAGCCCTTTGTCAAGGGACAGATCGCCCGGGCCATCCGTCGGGCCCTGGACGGAGAACATGGCGGGCCGCCGGACCCCTCCCCCCGGGAGGAGATCCCATGATCCCGTGCCGATGGGTGCCGGCGGCCCTGCTGATGCTGTTTCTTGTATCCGGACCGGTCCGGGCCGATCCCGCCCCCCTTTTCCGGATCTCCACGGAGAACGTGGCCGACCACGTGCAGACCGAGGCGGTGATGCGGTTCGCCCGGCACCTGGAGCGGCTGGCCGGGAGCCGTCTGCGGGTGGTCCACCACTGGCATGCCCGGATGTTCCGGGACCGGGATGTCCTCAAGGCCCTGGGCCAGGGGAAGGTGGAGATGGCCGTGCCCGGCACCTGGCAGATCGACCGCTTCGTGCCCGACGTGGGCATTTTTCTGCTGCCCGCCTTCTACGGCCGGAGGGCCGACGCCATCCACGCCGTCGTGGACGGCCCGGCCGGACGGGAGATCGGGGAGCGGATCGAAAGGACCCTGGGCGTGGTGGTCCTGGGCCGGTGGATCGATCTGGGCCATGCCCACCTCTTCGGCGTGGGGCGGCCCATCCGGTCCCACCAGCGGATCGCCGGTCTCAAGATCCGGGTGGCGGGCGGCGTGGGCAACGCCCTGCGGATCGAGGCCCTCGGGGGGATCCCGCTGGTCATCCCCTGGCCCGAGCTTCCGGAGATCCTCGAACGGGGGACGGTGGACGGGCTCCTCACCAGCTTCGAGACCGTGGCCGGGGCCGAACTGTGGGAGCGGGGGGTGACCCACGCCTTCAAGGACCGGGAGTACTTCCCCCAGTACGTGCCCCTGGTGCGGGCCTCCTTCTGGCGGCGGCTGCCCCGGGATCTCAAGGCCCTTCTCCGGGTTGCCTGGGAGTCCGGTGTGGACCCGGCCCGACGGGCGGCGGCGGTGGCACAGGACGAGGCGGAGAAAATCTTGCTGGAAAAGGGCGTCTCCGTGGTCCGTCCGGACGAAGAGTCCCTGGCTCAATGGCGGACCCGGATCATGGACGCCCAGGAGGGGATGGTCCGGAAGATGGGCATCGACCGGGATCTGCTGGGGCGGATCACCCGGCGGCTGCCGTGGCCCTGACCCCCATGTCCGGTCCGGTCGATACGGTGACCCTCCGCCGCCGGGGCGTTCTCATCGCCCTGTTGAGCGCCGCCATCCTCTTTTTCGCCTTTCTGATCCTCTGGAACGTCAAGTCGGGCTGGGACCACCGTCGACGCCTGCTGGAGGTGGCCGAAGTCAAGTCCCAGATCCAGGCCCAACTGATCGCCGAGCACGCCTCCGGCGCCATGGAGGCGGTGGATCTCACCCTCCAGTGTGTGGCCGAAGAGCTGGAGAGGGCCGCCGGCCCCCTTTCCTGGAGTCGAATCGACACCCTGGTGCGGCGGAAGACCCTCTTCCTCCCCCAGATCGTCGACTTTTGCATCTTCGATGCCGCGGGCGCGCGGCGATACGATTTGGAACCGGGATCAACGGCCTGCTTGGAGGACGCCGTCCCCGGGCTCATCAAGGCCCACCGGGACCGGTTGGAGGAGTTCGTGGTGGCCCGGAGCACCGATGGGGCCGGGCGGGACCGGCTCCTCTTCAGCCGTCCGGCCTTGGACGGCGACGGCCGGTTCGGCGGGATGGCGGTGGCCGCCGTCGATCCCGATTACTTCCAGCGGCGGTACCGGGAATACACCGACACCGACGTGGACGCGGTGATCCTCTACGGAATGAACGGCACCATCCTGTCGAGCTACTTCCGTCCCCGTTCCTGGGCCGCGCGGGGGGAATCCGGATACGGCGACGCCGAGGCGGTCTTCGCCTCGGTTCCCAGAAATCTCTTTCTGGCCGGCGGGCTCCGGTCCCACCCGGATGGAAACGCCATCATCGCCCTCTACCAGCTCAACCACTTCCCCTTCCATGTGGGCCTGGCCCACAGCCGGGATCGGGTCCTGGCCCCCTTCGGAAAGGAGGCGGTCCGCCTGGGCGTTCTGACCGCCGTGGCCGGGGGGATGATCCTCCTGCTCGGGCTCACGGCCCGATCCCAGATCAATCGGCGCCGCCGGGCGGAATCGGCCCTGGACCGGAGCCGGGCCCGGGAGCGCCTCCTCGACGCCCTTCGGCGGACGGCGGTGGCCGTGGGCGGAGCGGGGGACGCGCGGGAGGCGGCCGAGCGCTGTCTCCAGGACCTCTGTCCGCTGATCGCTTGGCCGCTGGGATGCGTGTGGCTGAAGGGGGATCCGGAAACCGGCGACATGGCGGCAGACCGGGTCTGGTTCACCGCGGAAGGGGCCGATGTGGAGATCCCGGCGCCGCCGCCGGCGTGCCCCGTGGTGGAGCGGGACCGGTGGATGGACGATCTCCGGGAGAGGAAAGGGCCGTCGTGGATCCTCCCCTTCGCCGCGGCGGGGATGCGGACGGGGGTTCTGAGGCCCGTGAGGGTGGGGGAACGGATCGCGGCGGTCCTCGGGGTCTTCACCGACCGCGTCGTTGCCGAGGACGGCGCGGTGGCCGGCGTGATCCACCAGGCCGCGGCCCCCCTGGAGCAGGCCATGGAGCGGTTCCGGGCCGAGGCGGCCCTGGTGGCGCGGGAGTCCCTCTACCACCAGATGTTCGAGGCCCACAGCGCCGTCAAGCTCCTCATCGACCCCCGGGACGGGTCGATCATCGACGCCAATCCGGCCGCCTGCCGGTTCTACGGATATCCCAAGCACCGCCTGCTCCGAAAGCGCGTCACCGAGATCAACGCCCTCGACCCCGATGCGGTCCGGGAGGCCCTGGACGATGTGCTCCAGGGGCGCCGGAACCGGTTCGAGTTCCCCCACGCCCTCGCCACCGGCGAGGTCCGGCAGGTGGAGGTCCACTCGGGGCCGGTCCCCGTCAGGGGGCGGGTCCTGCTCTACTCCATCGTCCACGACATCACCGACCGGAAGCGGCTCCAGGAGGAGCTGATCCAGGCCAAGAAGACGGAGGCCGCGGCCATCATCGCCGGAGGGATCGCGCACGACTTCAACAACCTGCTGGCCGTGATTCTGGGCAACATCGACATGGCGCGGGTGGACCTGCCCGCGGACCATCCGGTCGCGCCGCTTCTCACCGAGGCCCAGGCCGGGGCCCACCGGGCCAGGGGGCTCATCGACCGGTTCATGACCCTATCGGCGGCGCCCAGCGACGGGCTGAATCCGGTCCGGCTGGAGCCGTTGATCCTTCGGACCGCCGACGCCATCCTCGGGGGGACCGGGATCACCCACACCCACCGTCTCTCCCCGGACCTCAGACCGGTACTGGGGAATGCCGGAAGGCTGACCCAGGTTCTGGAGCACGTCCTTGTCAACGCCAGGGAGGCGATGCCCGGCGGCGGGCGCGTGGAGATCACGGCCGGGAACCTTCTCGGGGCGGCCGCCGGACCGGATCAAGCGCTTCCGGAGGCGGAGGGGGACCGGGTGGCCCTCACCATCACCGACACCGGGCCCGGGATCCCCGAGGCCCACCTCTCCCGGGTCTTCGACGCCTATTTTTCCACCAAGGAGCGGGGGGCTCAAAAGGGGATGGGGCTCGGCCTCGCCATGGCCCAGGCCATTGTCCGGCGCCACCGGGGCCGGATGGAGATCCGGTCGGCGCCGGGGCGGGGGACCACGGTGCGGATCCTGCTGCCGGCGGCGGAGGCGTTCCGGGCGGACTGATCCGTCACCGCCTCCCCGGTTTTCGGTCCCGATCGTCGTCGTCGGCCAGCCGTGCCATGGCTTCCATGAGCAGTTCCGCGTTGGGGTGGCGCCTCTCCAGCCGGCGCCACTGGAACAGAAAGACGGCCGCGACCACCGCCGTCATGAGGACGAGAAAGAGAATCGGTTTCATTGCATCGGCCTCCCCACCGAATCGTAGGGGCGGACCTATGTGTCCGCCCTCGTCATCCTACCCCTACCCCATCCATGTTAAGGAATTATGAGCGGCGCCCCCGGAAAATTTTTCCGAACCCTGGGATTCCCGACCCACGCCGTCCGGGACGCCTGCCGATGGACTTTAGCGAGATTCTAACCCG
>CAYSLC010000100.1:10247-19390 GCA_964431545.1 uncultured Desulfobacteraceae bacterium
ATCCTACCCCTACCCCATCCATGTTAAGGAATTATGAGCGGCGCCACCCCCTGGAAATTTTTCCGAACCATTTGAATCCCACCCCCGCCAGCCCTCCTGCCGACGGACCTTAGCGAGATTCTAACCCGCCGCTCATCCGGTGCAAACAACGGGGACGCTAGAATGGGTAATGACCAACCCCACGGCGAATCTCGGGAGTACCCATGCGTCTTGACTGGCTTCCCTGGAAATTCATTCTGCGGCGGGTGGCCCGGTCCCAAGGGTTGTTGGACCCGGTCCGGCTGCTGTCCCAGATCAACGCCTTTGCCCAGCCCTCGGAGGTGGCGGCCCCCATGGAGCTGGTGCGGTACCAGGCCGTCTTCCACGCCCGGGGGCTCATCAACGCCCGGACGATCCAGAGCAACCTCGACTGGGTCTGGCCCTACTGGGTGCGGCGGCAGTTCGATCCCCTCGATCCCGCGTTCGTGCCCCGCTCGTATACCCTGACCCACGTCAACCTCACCCATCGCAACTGGACCGCCCTGGGGCTGCCCGATCTGGCCGCATATCCCATCGTCGACCCCCGGGGCCTCACCACGCCGTTCTTCGACGGGTGGTCTTTGGACGGATGGATCATCACCAATGACGGCCGAACCCTGCTGCCCCCCGATGCCGATCAGGCCGAGCAGTGGATGGTCATTGCCGAAGACCGGCTCGGGGTGCGGACCGTGCTGACCGACGGTCCTCTCCGCCTGACCGCCGACGCGGAGGTGGCCGGTGACGACGGCGGCGCCCTGTGCCGGATCCGGTTCCGGCCGTGGACCGACGAACCGGGGGTCTTCGCCGTGGTCCTCCGGCCCTGCAACCCGGAGGGGATCAGCTTCATCCACCGGATCGCACTGGAAGACGACGGGCGGACCTGGCGCGTGAACGGCCTGCCGTGCGTGGCCCTGGATCGGCCCGTGGGGCGACATCTGGTCTCCAGTTATCCGGAGGGGGACGTCTTCCACCGGATCCTCGATCGGGGGGACCGGCGGGAGGTCTCCTGCCGGGTGGGGATGGCCTCGGCCGCGGCGCTGTTCGACCTGCGGCCCGGCACCCGGACCGAGATCTCCGTGGAGATCGACCTCTCCCAGGATCCCGGTGTCGGAGATTTTCCGGACCCCGCCCAGGCGGATGTCTCGTGGTCCGAGGCCCTGGCCGGGGCCTGCCGGTTCCGGGTGCCGGATGAACGGTTCCGGTATCTCTATGACGCGGCCCTCCGGGCGGTGATCCTCCACACCCCGAAGGAGGTCTATCCCGGTCCGTTCTATTACAAGCGGTTCTGGTTTCGGGATGCGGTCTTCATCCTCTATCCCATGCTCTGCCTGGGCCTCCACCGGCGGGCCCGGCGGGTATTGGAGGGCTTTTTTCCCCGGCAGTCCATGGCCGGCTATTTCCATTCCCAGGATGGGGAGTGGGACTCCAACGGGCAGGTGATGTGGATCATCGAAAAGTACGCCGAGTTCACCGGCGAGTCGATCCCCGGCCCCTGGGCCGTGGCCGTGGCCCGGGCCGGCAAATGGATCCGGAAAAAGCGCCTGTCGCCGGAGGGGGACGAACGCCACGCCGGGTTGCTGCCGGCGGGGTTCAGCGCCGAACATTTCGGGAACAACGATTTCTACTTCTGGGATGATTTCTGGGCCGTGGCCGGTCTCCGGGCCGGGTCCCGGATCCTCGCCCGGGGCGGAGACGCCGGGACCGGCGAGTCCCTCCGGGCCGAGGCGGAGAACCTCATGGGGTGCATCGAACGGAGCCTGTTCAAGTCCGGCCATATCCGCCGCCACGACGGGATTCCGGCCTCCCCCCACCGGCGCATGGACGCCGGGGCCATCGGTTCCCTGGTTGCCGGATACCCCCTGCGTCTATGGGGCCCGGATGATCCGCGGCTCCTCCACACCGTCGGGTTCCTGCGGGAGAAGTGCTTCATCGACGGCGCCTTCTTCCAGGACATCAGCCATTCCGGATTCAACCCCTACCTGACGCTCCACTGCGCCCAGACGCTTCTCCGGGCCGGCGATCCAGGGTTCTTTTCCATCGTCGAGGCGGTGGCCCGGCTCGCCTCCCCCACCGGCCAGTGGCCCGAAGCGGTCCATCCCCGGACCCTGGGCGGATGCCAGGGCGACGGCCAGCACATCTGGGCGGCGGCCGAATGGCTGATGATGGTCCGGAACATGTTCGTCCGGGAGGAGGAAGAGGGGCTCGTCCTGCTGGGGGGCATTCCCGAGGACTGGCTCCGGGGCCGGGAGTCCCTGGAGATGGGGGTGGTCCATACCGAGTTCGGGCCCATGACGATTCGGGTCACGCCCACGGGGGAGGGGATCCGGGTGGAGTGGTCGGCCACCTGGCGGGATCGGGCCCCCCGGGTGGCGATCCATCTCCCCGGCCGTCCCCCGGTGACCGTGGAGAACCGGGACCGGTTTGCCGAAATCCTGCCAATACCCCGGGAAAGGAGGGAGGGGAGATGATCCATATCTGCGATGTGGTCCAGTCCCACAGTCCGGTGAGCGGCGGGGTCAAGCGGTATCTGACCAACAAGATCCGGGTCTTTGCCGGACGCTCCGATGTCCGCCACACCGCCGTCGTCCCCGCCGGGGCGGACCGGATTCGGACCCAGGGCCGGAGCCGGATCCACGAGGTCCGATCCCCCTACCTCATCGGTTCCAAGGGATACCGGCTGCTGGTGAACGGACCGCGGATCGACCGGATCATCGCGGCGGAGCGGCCCGGCGTGGTGGAGGTGGACAGCGCCTACCCCTCCGCCTGGATGGCCCTGGGGGCGGGCCGCCGCTGGGGGTGCCGGGTGACCGCCTTCTACCATTCCGATTATCCCCGGGCCTTGGGGGATCTGGTGGACCGGAACCTTCCCCGGTTCGCGGCGAGGCCCTTGGTCGGGGCCATCGACCGGTATCTGGCGGCCCTCTACAACCGCATGGACCTAGCCCTGGTCTCCACCCGGACCTTCCAGGAGACGCTCCACGGACTCGGGGTCCGGCGGGTGGCCCGGGTCCCCCTCGGCGCCAATACCGAGGTCTTTTTCCGCCGAAACGGTCGGGAGGCGGTCTTCCGCCGGCTCGACATTCCTCCGGAGGCCCGCCTGCTCCTCTATGTGGGACGGCTTGCCGCCATGAAGAACATCGACGTCCTGCTGGGCATGATGGATCACCTACCCCGGGAGGCGAGGCCCTGCCGCCTGCTGGTGGTGGGCGACGGCGAATACCTCCACGAGGTCCGGTCCCGATCGGATGCCCGGAAGGACATCCTCCGCCTCGAATACCAGAGCGACCCGGAGCGGCTCGCAGAGATCTACTCCGCCGCCGACCTCTTTGTCCACGCCGGGCGGAAGGAGACCTTCGGCCTGGTCTCCGTGGAGGCCCAGGCCTGCGGCACCCGTGTGGTGGCGGTGCGAAACAGCGGCATGGGGGAGACTCTGGAGGGGGAGGACCCCCTGATCCTCGCCGAGGCGCCCACTTCCGAGGCATTGGCCGACGCGGTGGCCCGGGCGCTCCGGCTGGGGGAGACCGAGGCGGACCGGGAACGGCGAAGCGCCCGGATGGTCGAAAACTTCTCCTGGGAGAGCACCTTCGGCCGGATGGTCGATCTCTACGAAAGCCTGGGTAGCCCTTCCGGCCCCCCGGCCGCGTCTAGAGGTGATACCCCTCCTCGTTGAGCGCCTGGGCGTGGTAGACCTGGTAGAGGTCCTCCAGGAGGGGGTAGTCCCAGCACCCCTGACGGTGGAACAGCTCCCCCCCGAACCCCGTCTTGAACCGGTAGAGGCCGTACATGGGATGGGAGACGGAAGGGGAGGGGGCCACGCCGAACATGTCATAGTAACGACAGCCGTGGGCCTTGGCCGTGCGGATCGCCTCCCATTGGAGGGCGTAGGGCGCCATCTTGTCGCGCCGGCGGGCCGAGGAGGCGCCATAGAGATAGGTGGCCTGGGTTTCGGAGATGGACAAGAACATCCCCGCCAGCGGGGCGCCTTCCGATTCCGCCAGCAGGAGGTGCAGGGAGATTCGGTCGTCCGGCCGGGCCTTCCCGGCGGCGAGAAGGCTTTCGAAGTAGCTTCTGTCCTGGAGGATGATCTGATTCCGCTCCGCCGTTTCCCGGTAGATTCGATACCAGGCGTCCAGCCCGGAGGCGTCGGCATCGGTCACCTGGACGCCTTTTTTGTGGGAGAGGCGGATGTTGTACCGGGTTTTGGGCTTCATGCGGCCGAGCAGCCGGTCCTTTCCGCAGCCCAGGTCGATCAACACCGTATTGGTGGGCAACACATTGGTGGGGGACTTGTGGAGGTTGCCGTTTCGGGTGTCGAAGTTCATCCGGATCTCCTGCATCTCCACCCTGGGAGGACCGAGCCATCCGAAATCATCGTCGTAGCGGTCGGGATCATCGGCCCAGGGGGACTGCCACGGCAGATCATACCGGATGAACAGGCAGTTTTCGGGAAGCTGGGGCCGGAGCCATTCGGAGAGGTCCTCGAGAACGGGCCCCTGCCATTCCTCGCGGGGTTCCAGCGTCGGCCCGTAGGGGACATAGGCCATCAGGTGATCGGGACCCACCGGCTGAAGGATGACCAGAAGATCGTCGGAGACCCGCGATCTTCCTCCGGACTCCATCGGGCGATCCTTCCGGCAGCGGTTTGCGGGGAGGTCGATGTTGTAGGCCCGGACTTCACGGCCCTGGTGCTCCTTCAGCTTGCCCCAGAATGGGGTCTGCTGCAGGATCGGCCCGGTGGACAGGTGACGCTTCTCTTTGGGCGTGACTTTCAAGAGATCCTCCTGGTTCCCTGGGCTTTCGACCTGTCGGGAGGAAAACCCTCTCTTTCTCCAACACAAAAAGGGGCCGACCACGACGATGATCGACCCCTGGGATTTGCTGGCGCGCCCGGCAGGATTCGAACCTGCGACCTACGGATTCGTAGTCCGGCACTCTATCCGGGCTGAGCTACGGGCGCGTTCCGTTGGCCCCGTTTGTAAGGGAAAAGGGGGCGGTTGTCAATGATAACTTTGGCGATAACTTTGGAGATCACCTTGGCGGTCGGCCCGGCGGATCCCGCCGCCGGGGACCGGAAGGGACGGGCTAGATCGGCCGGGAGGTCTCGATGATGTGGAGTTCCCCATCCGTGGGATTGGAGATGCCGTGGGACGTTCCCTCGGGGATCTTGAGGGAGGCCGGCGGCGCCAGCCGGACCGGCCGGCCCTCCAGGGTCGCCTCGCCGGTGCCCTCCACGGCCATCCACTGCTTCTCCCGGTCCGCCCCGCCGGCCGGGGCAAGCTCCGCGCCGGGGTAGAGGACGATCCGCTTGACGGTGAGCCTGGGGGTCTCCTCCAAGGTCCGGCAGTACCCCCACGGATGGTGGACGGTGGTGTGGACCCGGAACTCCTCCCGTCCCTCGGTCTTGAGCTGTTCCACGATCCGCTTGACCTCCCGGCTGTTCTCCAGGTCGGAGACGAAGACCGAGTCGGGGGTCTCCACCACCACCACGTCCTTCAGATGGTTGACCACGATCAGCCGTTCCAGGCCCATGACGAAGCTGTTTACCGTGTTCTGGAAGATCACGTCGCCGGTGGCCACCACGTTGCCGTTCGGGTCCTTGGGCAGGAAGTCGTAGAGGGATTTCCAGGAGCCGATGTCGCTCCAGCCGAAGTCCGAGGGCAGGACCACACCCTTGTCGGTCTTCTCCATGACGGCGTAGTCGATGGAGATGTTGTCGAGGGTCTCGTACCGGGCGGCGGTCAGTTCCGGTTCTTCCCCGCCGATGAGTTCCTCCATCCGGCGAAGCATTTCCGGATGGAAACGGCCGAACTCCGAAAGCATGGTGGATGCCTTGAAGGCGAACATGCCGCTGTTCCAGTAGAAGTTGCCGGCCTCCAGGTAGGACCGGGCCGTGGGCGGGTCCGGCTTTTCCACGAACCGTTTCAGGCGAAACCCTTTACCGATCGGGACATCCGAGGCCTCGATGTAGCCGTACCCGGTCTCCGGATAGGTGGGGGTGATCCCGAAGGTGACGATATGGTCCTGCTCGGCCAGGGCCTTGGCCGATTTGATCCGGTCGTGGAACATGGGGACATCCCGGATGACATGGTCGGCGGGCAGGATGAAGATCAGGGCGTCGGGTTCGGACCGAAGGATGGTGAGCAGGGCCAGGAGGATCGCCGGGGCCGTGTTCCGGCCGCAGGGCTCGTGGATGACCTTGCCCTGGGGGGAGATCTGGATCGCTTCGATATCCCGCTCGATTTCGTGGGCATGGGTCTCCCCGCAGACGATCCGGATGGCGTCGCTCCGGAAGACCGGGAAAAGCCGTTGAATCGTGTTCTGGATCAGCGAGGACTCGCCGAAAAACCGGGCCAGTTGTTTGGGATAGAGCTGCCGGGAGACCGGCCACAGCCGCGTGCCGCTGCCGCCGGCCAGCAGCACCGGAAATACATTGAGCCCTTCTTCTGTCATCTCTCCTCCGCCTCCTGGTTCATGGACCGCATTGGGGGCAATATTCTACTCGAAAACGACGCAACCACGGGGGGATGATACCGGAAGTTCTCCTTTTTTTCGAGGGAAAAGAGACTTTTTTCCCGGTCCGGACGGCTTCCGGGGCTGGTGGATGGAGGGCTGTCCCACCGGTCGTCGTGAGAGGTCGGGGCTGGCAAGCGATCCCCGGATTGAAAAAGCCGGGAAAGATCGATATCCTTACCGGAAGTGGAGCCGCGTTTGTGCGGAACCGTTTGAAACCGGGAGGATTCCCGATACCAAAAATCGATGCGTGCGGTAAAGGAGCACCCTGACGATGGCGCGCTACTTCAACACCTCCGGCCCCTGCAACCCGGCCGAACACTTCACGGTCCCCCGGGACGACCTGCTGGAAAGGGGACGGAGACTGGTGGAACAAGGAAGATTCTTCACCATCTTCGCCCCGCGCCAGTCGGGCAAGACCACCTATTTTCAGCTTCTGGTGGAACGGCTTCGAAAAGGACCCTACACCCCCATCTGGATCACCTTCGAAAACCTCAAGACCGTCTCCGGTGACGTCTTCTACCGGGATTTCGGCCAGCAGCTTGGGGAGGAGTTGGCGGAGTACGGCCCCACTCCCGAACTGACCGTCCAAGGCCCGGTGGACCTCACCGCCTTTTTTCAGAAGGTCCGTCCGGGAAAGGGGCCCCTGGTCCTCTTCATCGACGAGTTCGAGGGGATCCCCGATGCGCTTGTGGGCGAGGTCATGCACTCGTTTCGGCGCCTGTACCACCGGCGGGGGTCACACTGTCTTCACGCCCTGATCCTGGTGGGGGTGAGCACCATGGCCGAGCTGGTGGTCTCCAGCGCATCCCCCTTCAACATCGCCGACGAGCTGCCGATCCCCTATTTCACCTTCGACCAGGTGGCCGATCTCGTCGGCCAGTACGAGGCCGAGTCGGGGCAGCGGTTCGATCCGGCGGTGGTCGATGCGGTGTACCAGAACACCATGGGGCAGCCCGGCCTCGTCTGCGGCATCTGCCAGCACCTCACCGAGGAGGTGGCCACGGACCGATCCAGACCGGTCGCCATGGCCGACTTTCACCGGACCTTGAAGCACTATCTGACCCGGAAGTTCGACAAGAACATCTTCAACGTCGTCAACAAGGCCAGGGAGAAGAGGGAATTCATGCTCCGTCTGCTCTTCGTGGACAACCCGATCCCCTTCACCGTCCATGACCCGGACATCGCCCACCTCTACGCCCACGGCGTGGTGGAGAAGGTGGGCGACGACGTGGGGATCGCCGTACCGCTCTACGCCAAGGCCCTGGTGTCGGCGTTCCAGCCCCTCTTCAACGGCGAGCACGAGCACTACGTGTCGGCCCACGACACCTTTGCCGAATACGCCGGCGAGGAGGGGCTCAACCTCCGGGCCATCCTGGGGAGATACCGCGAGTACGTCCGGAGGAGGGGATGGCGGGCCTTCGACACCGAGCATCTCCGGGAGGCCGCCTGGCACTATTCCCTGGACGGCTTCCTCCACTTCTTCATCGAGCGCCTCGGCGGGGAGATCCTCGTCGAAGTCCCCTCCGGCCGGGGGCGGATCGACCTGCTGATCCTCCACGGCGGCCGGAAGTACGTCATCGAGACCAAGATCTTCACCGACCGGCATTCCTTCGAAAGGGGGAAGCGCCAACTGGCCGCGTACCTCTCCTCGGAAGGGGTCGGGGAGGGATTCCATGTGGTCTTCAGCCGAAAGCACACCGAACGCGACGAACTCCACGCCGAGGAGACCATCGATGGAAGACGGATCATCACCGACATCATTCCCGTCGCCTCCCAGAGACCGAGCCGGTCCGCCTAGCGCGGCGGCGGATCGCGTCGCCATCGTCGGGGCCCTCGTCGGGTGGTACCGGGCCAACCGGCGGGATCTGCCCTGGCGCGATACCGGCGACCCCTTTCGGATCTGGCTCTCAGAGGTGATGCTCCAGCAGACCCGGGTGGAGACGGTCCTGCCCTATTACGAACGGTTCCTCAGCCGGTTTCCGGACCTGGGCGCCCTGGCCCGGGCCGACCTCCAGACGGTGCTCAAGCTCTGGGAGGGGCTCGGGTACTACGCCCGTGCCCGGAACTTCCACCGGGCCTGCGGGATGGTGGTCGATCTCCACGGCGGCCGGGTGCCGGATGATCCCGCCCTGTTCCGGCGGCTGCCGGGGGTCGGCGAATACATCTGTTCGGCGGTCATGAGCATCGCCTTCGGCCGTCCCCTGGCGGTGGTGGACGGCAACGTCAAACGGGTTCTCTCCCGGTGGTTTCTCCTGGACGCCCCGGCCAACACCTCGGCCCACCATCCCGTATTCCGGGGGCGAGCCGAATCGCTTCTCGACCGGGAGCGTCCCGGCACGTTCAATCAGGCCCTGATGGAGCTGGGCGCCCTGGTCTGCAAACCCAGGAAGCCGGTCTGCGGGGAGTGTCCGGCCGGAGCGTTCTGCGCCGCGGGGTCCCGGGGGCTGACCGACCGGTTCCCCGCCCGGGTGAAAAAGGCGGCCGTGCCCCGGCACTTGTTGGCGGCCGGCGTGGTCTTCCATGGAGGAAGGGTTCTCCTGGTCCAGCGGAAGCCCGAGGGGCTCTTAGGGGGATTGTGGGAGTTTCCCAACGGCCGGAGGGAGGAGGGCGAG
>CAYSLC010000101.1:0-19089 GCA_964431545.1 uncultured Desulfobacteraceae bacterium
TTTTTTCCTTTGGCGGAAATGGGTTCTCGAAGCCCGGTTCCGGGGGATGGGCTTTGGCGTGCGGCGGTTTTTCGAGCAGGTATCCAAGATCCGAAGCGACGAGGTGTGGCTTGGGTCTATTCTTGAAAAATGGAACGCAGAACCGCAAACCATGCTGTAAAATTTACGAAATCATCGTACATTTTACAGGAAATCCTGCGATGAAACCCCGCTGCACCCATATTTTCGCCAGCCGATCACCCGTTCACAGGGCAATACAGGGCGACGTCCAACGCAGGGTTTGAACGACGCCCGGAATCGTGCTATGGGAAACGGGAACGAGGAAGCATCCTTACGATCGGAAACCGAACGGGAATACCCACATGATCCCGTAAAACCAGCGGAGGTTTTGAAATGGCGGTCATCACGCGATACATCGTGGTCCGAGACGGCGTGGAACTGGACAAGGTATTCGAGGACAAGAAGGAGGCCGAGGCCTACGACAAGATGCTCGACGCGGCCGACCAATTGGCGGGCTTTATCAAAGAGAACGCCGCGGAGATCGATCTCGCCGCCGAGGTCATCGATGACCTGTCGGTCTTCCTGGCCAAGAACGGCCCGGAGGTCTCCAAGATCCTGAAGGGGATCAAAGGGCCGTCGTCCACCGGAAAACAGCGGGGAAGGAAACCCGCGGCGGCGGATCCCGAAAAGGAGGGGAAGAAAGCCGCCCCCGAAGGGGAGTCCGCCGGCGATCCGGAAAAGCCGTCCAGACCCGGGCGGCCCAAGGGCAAGGCGAAATAGCCGGCCGCCATGCCCTTTGTCTCCAAACAGGAGGCCGACGCCCATGACCGGATCATGGACGCGGCGTCCGACCTGCTCGACCTGATGACCGACAGCGGGATCGACATCCCCGAGGAGGAGCTGGAGGAACTCTCCATCTTCCTGGTTCGGAACGGGCCGGCGGTGCGGGAGATCCTGAAGCCGGTCAAGCGGACGTGGGGGCCGCCCCATCCCGGCGAAGCTCCCGGCTGACCGCGTTCATGATGGACGCCTTTCGATTGGGACCGTACGGAAGCTCGGCCGAATCGCCCCCTCATTCTCCCATCCGCGCCGCGATCCCGGCCGCCGCTGCTTTCAGGGATTCCCGGACCGCCGCCGTCCCCTCGTACCCGGTCAGGGAGACGAGGAACCGTCCCCGGCGGAAGATCAGGTAGTACTCCCCCACCACCGACCCATCCCCCAGATCCGGGCCCGGCGACTCCCCGCCGGTCCGGGCGCCGAAGGCCCCCTTGGCGGCCTCCGGGTCTGCCATCTCGAAAATCGCCAGGTTGAACCGGGTCTGTTCCCGGAAGCGGATCTGGGCGAAGAGGGCCCGGCGGAACCCGTGGCGGAGGTAGAGTTCCGCGCCGCCGTCGATGGCCGCGAAGAGATCCGCCTCTCCGTCGGCCCGCTGGATCTCCCCCTCGACGACCCATTCCTCCGACGAAGGCAGATAGGCGTCAAGGCCGGAATTCGACTCCGGCGTTGACGCACCCCCGGTACCGGCAACCAGAAGGAGGGCCGAAGCGACGGCGATATGGAGGAGCATCCGGCGCCCCGGGGGACGCCGCGCCGCCGACGCCCTCCGATCAGCCCGCGATCCGCCGGACATGGGCCGCCTCCACATCCATCTTCCCCACGCCGTCCGCCGCCGCCCGGACGATCATCCCCACCTCCTTGGGATCGAGGCCGAGGAGGGTGCAGCCGTGGGCATCCACCAGAACGGGGTCGGTTCCCGCGATCACCTGCCCCGGGGAGGAAAGCTTGCCGGGGCCGAAGGGCCCGTTGGTGGTGATGAAGGAGGTGGCGTCGACCAGGACGAGATCCGGCTTGCGGACCTTGTTGATGTCGGCGATGCACTGGTTCATGTGGTCGAGGTCCCCGTACCAGCCGCTCTTTCCGGTGCCCATGTGGAAGTACCGGCAGGTGGAATGGGGCAGGGCCCCCATCATGTTCTTGAGGGCGCTGGAGAACCGGGTCCCCTCGTGGTGCTTGACCACCGAGAGGTTGATGAAAACGTCCGCGGAAAAGAGCCCCTCCACGATCCGGGCCTCCTTGAGGGCCTTGCCCGGCACCTTCCGGTCCAAGTGGCGGCCGCCGTCCCCGATCCCGCCCGCCAGGGCGCCGAGGTCGCCGAAGTGGTCGGCCGCCTCCCAGTAGCCGCCGTGGGCGTCCTTGAGGCTGATGATCGCCTTGGCGCCGGCGTCCCGGCAGAGCTTCACCACGGCCAGGGCCACGTCGGGGTTGACGTGGGTGCCGGGGTTCCGGAAGGGGGCGTTGATGAGCAGGGCCACCGTGGCCCCCCTGGGTACGAACCGGCCGATCCCGCCCAGGGCCTCCACGGCGGCGTTGGCGGCGTCAAAAGGGGGCTTCCCCTCTACGATGGCCAGATCCACGGGGGCGGCGGCCCGGACGGGAGCCGGGTCGATGGGGCGGATCACCCCGCCGCAGACGGCCGCGGCGCCGGCGGCCACCCCGCCCTTGATAAACGTCCTTCGCGTGATGGTCTTCATGGGTTCTCCTCAATGAAATGGGGTTTTCGATTCCCCGATTCTACCATCGGCCGGCGGCGGGTTCAACGACCAAACGGATCCATGGGCTCGAAAAGGCATTTTATTTTCTTGCCACCCGCCGACCCCTTTTGTATCTTTACCGATTCGCTTTCCGGGCGCAGCCCGGCCGATGGCGGCCGGGCGCCCGGATCGACGGCAAAAGGTGACGAAAATGGCAATTCTCCAATCGATTCCGGCGGTGTTGCGGGTCCTGGTCGCGTTCATCCTCATCGTGGCCCTGATCCGGAGGAAGGTCTCCCTGGGAAACACCTTCATGCTCGGGGCCCTGTGCCTGAGCCTCCTCTTCGCCCTGGGGCCCGGGGCGGTGGCCCAATCGGTCCTCGGCTCCGTGACGGACCCCAAGACCCTCTCCCTGACGGTGATCGTCTCCCTGATTCTGGTGCTGAGCAACAGCATGGAGATGGCCGGACAGCTGGAGCGGATGCTCGGCAGCTTCCAGGGGCTGATCCGCAAGCCCCGGTTCAACCTGGTCCTGTTCCCGGCCATGATCGGGCTCCTGCCCATGCCCGGCGGAGCGATCTTCTCGGCCCCCATGGTCAAGCAGCTCGGCGCCGGGTCCGCCTATCCCCCCGACCGGCTCAGCTTCATCAACTACTGGTTCCGCCACATCTGGGAGTACTGGTGGCCTCTCTATCCGGGGGTCCTTTTGACCTCCGTGCTGGCCGACCTGAACCTGGCGGCCTTCATCGTGATCATGTGCCCCTTGACCCTGCTGGCGGTGGGCGCGGGGTACTCCCGCCTCGGAAAAAAGACCGGCAACGCGGACGTGGGAACGGCCGAGCGCCCCCGGCTCTGGCCCTTCCTCCGGGAGCTGCTCCCCATCCTCATCGTGATCCTGCCCGGACTGGGGCTCGGGATCATCCTGTCGAGGATGTTTCCCGGCGTATCGGTCAACAAGGAGATGGGGCTGATCATCGCCCTGTTCGCCGCCGTGGGATGGGTGTGGCGGGCCAACGACCTCCCCCGGGACCGGATCATCGATATGCTCCGGAGCCCCAAGCTGCTCGGCCTCATCTACATGATCCTGGCCATCCTCGTCTTCAAGGGGATCCTGGAGGACAGCGAGGCGGTGGGGGCCGTGAGCCGGGAGCTGATCGCCCTGAAGATCCCGCTGCCGGTGATCGTCGCCTTCGTCCCCCTGCTGGTGGGACTGGTGACCGGCATCACCATCGCCTTCGTGGGCAGCTCCTTTCCCATCCTCATCCCCCTGATCCAGACCATGGACCCGGAGGGAAACCTCCTGCCCTACATGATGCTCGCCCTCACCTGCGGATTCGCCGGGGTGATGCTCTCTCCGGTCCATCTGTGTTTCATCCTCACCAACGAGTACTTCGAGATCCCCATGGAGCGGGTCTACCGGCACCTCTGGGTCCCCTGCGGGGCCCTGGTGGTCGGCAGCGGACTCTATTACTGGATTCTGAGAGCGTTTTTCCCTTCGTAGAAAAGATTCAGGGTGGAATTGCACCCTCGCCCCGCCGTCAGGACATGGCCAACAGCCGGGACCGGAGGTTCCCCCGGCCCTTGTTCAGCCCCAGCTTCCGCCGCAGATTCTTCCGGTGGAAATGGACCGTGGCGTCGGAGACCCCAAGGAGATCGGCGATCTCCTTGCTCGGCTTTCCGTCCCGCACCATGGCGGCGACCTGAAGTTCCTGGGGGGTGAGGAAGACCTCGGCATTGGCCAGACGCTGGAGGAACGGGGAGACGATGTCGGCCAGGTGGCTGTCGATGATCTCCACGTGGGCCCGCTCCCGGGCCTTCATCGGGGCGTCCTTGAGCTTCTCCACATAGGGGAGCACCATCTGGCGGATGTTGGCGACCACCTTCCGTTCCAGGTCGTCCTTGTCCTGCTCCCGGTGCTTGAGGAGCACCTTGAGGGCGACGTTGGCCTCCTCCAGCTCCTGGGTCCGTTCGGCCAGGGCCTCCTCGGCGAGCTTGAGGGCGGTGATCTCCTCATGGCTCACCACCACCCGGACCGGCCCCTCGCCCGTCATGCGGATGGCCCGCATGTAGTACCAGTGCTTCTCTTCCGGGGAATGGCACGGATAGTCGAAGAGAAACTCGTCCGTCTCTTCCGCGATCACCGAACGGATCCCGGCCGCGGCCCGTCGGGCCTGTTCCGCCTCCGGACCGGCGGCGCCGTCGCAGACGGTGATATAGTTCATCCCCACGGTGTCCGGATTCTCCTCCAGACCGCTTTGGGCGGCGT
This sequence comes from uncultured Desulfobacteraceae bacterium, assembly GCA_964431545.1. Taxonomy (GTDB): domain Bacteria; phylum Desulfobacterota; class Desulfobacteria; order Desulfobacterales; family JAABSP01; genus CAYSLC01. The sequence continues at coordinate 4,798 of CAYSLC010000101.1, forward strand.
AGGCCCGCCAGGCCCGGTTGGTCGCCAGGATGACCCCCTCGGCGTCGAGGATGGCGATGTGGGCGGACAGGGAGTCGAACACCGCCCGGGCCAGGGGATCAGAGAACGCCGTCGTCGATGTCACGATCGCCTCCTTTTCGGATCAAAGTTTCAAGAACACCGATGATCAACCGATGATCAACGTAAAGTAGGGGGTTTCCACCGATGAATCAAGATCCCGATCCCCCGCCCGGCAGATCTTTCTCCTTGATTCGTCCACCACAGCGGTTACTTTTAGGGGGTGGAACCACGGCGGAAGGCGACCCCGAGCGGGAAGAACCGGCGGCTGGAATCGAGGGAGAAAGAGACGGGCCATGCCCATCCACAACCGGGATATCGCGAAGCTGTTCGGCCGCATGGCCGATCTGTTGGAGATCGAAGGGGCCAACCCCTTCCGGGTCCGGGCCTACCGGAACGCGGCCCGGATGATCTCCGGGCTGCCCAAAAGCGTTTCGGAAATGGTGGCCGCGGGGGAACCGGTCACCGATCTGCCCGGCGTGGGCAGGGACCTCTCCGCCAAGATCGAGACCATCGTCCGAACCGGGACCCTCCCCCAGTTGGAGAAGCTGGAAAAAGAGGTCCCCCCGGGCCTCACCTCCCTGCTGGAGCTGCCGGGCATGGGTCCCAAGCGGGTCTCCACCCTCTATTTCAAGCTGGGGGTCAAGGATCTGGCGTCGCTCAGGGCGGCGGCGGAGGCCGGGAAGGTCCGGGAACTCCGCGGATTCGGTTCCAAGACCGAACGGCTCCTCCTGTCGTCCATCGCGGAGATGGAGGCCGAAGCCGGGGAGCGGCGCATCCGGCTCTCCGAGGCCGAAGCGGTCGCCGGGCCCCTGGTCGCCCACCTGGAGGCGGCGGGGCTGACGGAGGCCGTGACCGTCGCCGGAAGCTTCCGCAGGAGGAAGGAGACCGTGGGGGATCTGGATCTTTTGGCCGCCGTCCGGAACCCGGACGCCGCTCCGGAGGCGCTCGTGGAACGGTTCGTCTCCTATGAGGACGCGGCCGCGATCGTCTCCAGGGGACCCGCCCGTTCCTCGGTGATCCTTCGCGGCGGGCTCCAGGTGGACCTCCGGGTCGTGGCCCCGGAGAGCTACGGCGCCGCCCTCCACTACTTCACCGGGTCGAAGGCCCACAACACCGCCCTGCGCCGGCTCGCCCGGAGAAAGGGACTCAAGGTCAACGAATACGGGGTCTTCGAGGGCGAAAGGCCGGTGGCGGGCCGGACCGAGGCGGAGGTCTTCGCGGCGGTGGGGCTGCCCTACATCGAGCCGGAACTCCGGGAGGACGGCGGCGAGATTCCGGCGGCCCTGGAGGACCGGCTGCCCCGGCTGGTGTCGGCGGCGGACATCCGGGGGGACCTCCACGCCCACACCAACGCCACCGACGGCCGGAACACCATCGAGGAGATGGCCCTGGCCGCCCGGCACCGGGGGTACGGCTATCTGGCCGTCACCGAACACTCCAAGCAGGTGGCCGTGGCCCACGGCCTGGACGTGAAACGCCTCCGGGAGCACATGGACCGGATCGACCGGGCCGGGGCGAAGGTCTCCGGGATCACCCTGCTCAAGGGGATCGAGGTGGACATCCTGGCCGACGGCGCCCTGGACCTGCCCGACGAGGTGCTGCGGGACCTCGATTTCGCCATCTGCTCCGTCCACTCCCGGTTCCATCTCCCCGAGGAGAAGCAGACGGAACGGATCATCCGGGCGATGGACAACCCCCACGTCCATATCCTGGGGCACCCCACCGGGCGGCTGATCAACGCCCGGAAACCTTACGCCGTGAACATGGAGAAGGTGATGGCGGCGGCCCGGGACCGGGGGATGCTCCTGGAACTCAACGCCCACCCCGACCGCCTCGACCTCCACGACGGCCATTGCAGGCTCGCCAAGGCGCTCGGGATCCCGGTGGTGATCTCCACCGACGCCCACGGGGTGGAGGACTTCGACCTGATCCGGTTCGGCATCGGTCAGGCCCGCAGGGGATGGCTCGAACCGGGGGACGTGGCCAACACCCGGGATCTCGCGGACCTCCGGAGGCTGCTCCGGCGATGAAGGCCGGTGTTCCCCGGTGGAACCATCAACAACCCGAAGAGAAGAGGAGATCGACATGACATTCCGCATTTCCGTTGCCGCCCTTCTCGTGGCGGCCTTTTTCTGGCAGCCGGCGCCGGGACTATCCGGGACCGTGCCGCGGCTCTCCACGGGCCAGACGGTCTATGTCCCCGTCTACTCCCACATCTACAGCGGCAACAAGGAACGGCCCTTCTACCTGGCGGTGACCGTCAGCATCCGGAACACCGACCCGAACCATCCCATCTCGGTCCGTTCGGCCGACTACTACGACTCCGAGGGCGAACGGATCCGGCGCTACATCGAGTCCCCCGTCCCGCTCGGTCCCATGGCCTCCATCCGCTACGTCATCAAGGAGGCGGACAAGGTGGGCGGGTCCGGCGCCAACTTCCTGGTGGAGTGGACGGCCGACCGGCCGGTGGATCCGCCCATCATCGAGTCGGTGATGATCGGGGCCCAGACCCAGCAGGGAATCTCCTTTACCTCCAGGGGCCGGGTCATCCGGGAGCGTTCGGAGTAACAGCGGGGGGACGGACCAGCGGGCGGGCCGCGGCCGCCCCGCCGGATATCCCGTTTACAGATAGACCACCAGGGCGCCGCTCCTGCGCCAATGGCCCTTCTCCCACTCGTGGGCTTCGAGGAGTTTTCTCCGCTTCAGCCCGATGACCTCGTCCCGGACCACCTTGGGCAGGACCGCCCCCTCCAGGGAGTGGCTCCCCCGGCCCACGATGATCCGGACCGTGCGCAGCCGCCGGGCCCGGGCCTGGCGGATGAAGGGTTCGATCCGTGCGGCGGCGGCCGGGGCGGTCAGGTGGTGGAGATCGAGTTCGTCCTGGGGCGGGGGGTATCGCTTCTTCCGGGCGGCCGCGGGCTGGTTGGGCGGAAGGCCGAGCCCCTCCCGCTTCTCCCGAAGCACCTCCGCCATGGCGGTCCGGGAGAGGTGGTCCTCGAGCATCTCGGCGAAGTCGGGTTCGGGTTCGGCGGGGGCATGGCCGTGCGTCATGAGGGTCCAGAGGTCTTCGCCCCCGCCGATGATCCGGATCCCCTTCCGGTCCCGCCGGGGCTCTCCCGGAGTTCCGGGGGCCGCCTTCCCTTCCCGCCCGCGTGCCTTCCGACGCTCCCGGCGGCGGTCCCGGCGTTCGGCCTGCCGCCGGCGGAGCGCTTCGGGAAAATCGTCCTCGGCCTCGGCCGGGACCGGCGTCGCCCCGGATTCGGGTCGAGGATCTTCCCCGGCCGGCGCCGAAACCGGGGCCTGGTCTTCGGAGACCGGCTCCGTCTCCTCCGCCGGTTTCGGCCCGCGCCCCAGGAGTCTCCGCAGCAGTCCCAACATGATCCGGGCTCCGTCCGCTACCGCCGGCCCGGTCCCGACGGCCGACGGCTAGGCATCGCCAGGCGGGGCCTCTTTGCCCACCAGCATGTGGAGGGCGGTGGTCACGTCGGGGTTCCGCCGCTCGAACCGGATGATCCGCTCCTTGTCGAAGATGTTCTCCAGGGTGGGAGGATCGATCTCCAGTTGGGATTTCCGGCGGATATACTCCAGGACGGTCCACAGCGCATAGCAGGAGAGGGGTTCGAAGAGCGCCCCCTCCTGGAGCCGGAGGTCGGACGGGTACCCGGCCTGGTGGTGGAGGATCTCCACCACGGCGCTCAGCATCAGCATCGATGCTTCGTCCTCGAAGAGATCCTCTTGCCCCCGGGCGCCCTCGGTTTCACCGGAGACGTTCCGGAGAAAGTCGATGGCCGCCGCGTAGAGTTCGTCGAGCCAGTCGACCGAAAGGTTCTGGGGGAGGAGCGCCTCCGCCCCCCGGGAGACCACCTCGTCCATGAAATCGTTGACCAATGGATGCCTCCTTCACGGCCCGGCGTCGCCGAGCGTATGGATGAACAGACGATCCGGGTCCACCTGGTTCCGGGCGAGGTCGAGCAGATGGCGGTGGTGGGTGAAGAAGATCACCTGGGTCCGGCCGGAGAGTTCCGCCAGCACCTCCAGGGTGGCGGCGGACCGGGGATCGTCGAACTTGATGAGGATGTCGTCCACGATGAAGGGCATCGGCTCGTTCTTCCCGAGATAGGTCTCCAGGCTCGCCAGCCGGACGGCCAGGTAGAGCTGGTCCACGGTCCCCTCGCTCATCCCCTCGACGGGGACGATCTCCCCGCCCCCGGACCGGACTCCCACCAGGACCCCGCCCCCCTTCTGGTCGAACTCCAGCCGGAGGCCGTCGAAGGCGCCGAGGGTCATCCGCCGGAACAGGGCGGTGGCCCGCCCCAGGATCGGGCCCTGGTGGCGCTCCCGGTACCGATCGATGGCCCGGGCGAGGACCGCCGAGGCGAGGCGGAGCCGGATGTACCGCTCGGCATGGCTTTCCAGCCCGGCCAGGATCGACTGTGCCTCCTCGGCCAGCCGGGCGGCCCGGTCGCTTCCGTCCATGCGGGCCAGCTCCGCGGTTTCGGATCCGATGGTCTGATCGAGGTCGGATCTGCGTTGGGCCAGGGTCTCCAGTTCCGCCGTCAGCTCCGCGATCCGGGGGGGGATGGCGTCGGGATCCGCCGCCTTCACATCGTCGAGGAAGGCCTCCAGCGTCGCCCCGCCCGCCAGGGCCCGGAGGTCGTCGGCCACCCCCGCCATCTCCGCCTCCAGGGCCGCCCGGCGGGCGGCCCGCTCTTCGGCCCGGGGCAGGTCCCCGGGATCATCGCAGCCGGCCTCCCGGCACATGGCCGTCAGTTGGGCCCGGGCCTCGGCCCCGCGACGCCGGGCCTCCCGCAGGGCCGCCGCCTCTTTTTCGGCCTGCTTGGCGAGGGCGCGTCTCCGGGTCTGGTCCTCCCGGGCCCGGCCCAGGCGTCCATGGAGTTCGGAAACGATCTCCCCGGCGGGACGGCCCGCGAGGTCCGGCGCGTGGCGTTGGGCGAACCGGTCGACCTGTTCCGCGAACCGGGCCGCGTCCTGATCGATCCCCTCGATGCGCTTCTCCAGGATCTCCGCCTCCCGGATCTTGGCGAAGAGCGTCTTGATCTCCTCCACCAGGGCGCCCGCCTGGGCCGGGGTCGCCTCACCGTCCAGCCCCAGGGGGGCCACCGCCGGGGCCCACCGGCGGCGCCAGCGATCCAGGTCCGCGTCCGCCTTTTCGGCCCTCGCCCGGGCATCCCGGAGTTCCGTCGCCCGGGCGGACAGCTCCTCGGTCATCCGGCGGCGGTCCGCCGCCGCCGCATCGAGGCGGTGGACGGCGCGGCCGGCCTGGGCGAGGAGATCCGCCAGCGGGGCGTCCCCATCGGGCTCCGGGGGGTCGGCCTCGTTCAGGGCGTCGATCAGGGTCTTCCGGGCCGATCGAATCCGATCCTCCAGGTCCGCGGCGGCGGTCCTCCGTTGGGCGACGGCCGTCCCCAGGGCCGCGGCCTCCTTCCGGCGGGCCGCCCAGGCCCGCATCTCCCTCGGGGTCCCGGGGGGGACCCCGGTGGACGCCCAGACCCGGTCCCACTCCTCCCGGAGGTCGGCCAGCGCCCTTTCCGACGCCGCGAGGGCCTCCCGGCACCGCTCCCGTCGGTGGACCAGCTTCTCCGCTTCGGCCGTGAGGGCGGTGTGCCGGGCCACCCGGTCGGCCTCCCGCCAGAGACGGTCGGCCAGCCCGTCCGCCAGGGCGACGGTCCGCTCATAGGCGGCCGGAAGGTCCGAAGGATCGGCGGCGCCGTCCACCCGATCGGTGAATTCCCGCCCCTCTTCCTCGGCCACGCCCCCCCCTTCCGCCATCCGGCGGATCAGCCGCCATCCGCGGTCCCGCAAGGCCCGGGCGGCATCCAGGGCCGCCTCCGTGGGGATCTCCCCGGCGCCGGTGATCCCCCGGAGATCGGCCCGGATCTCCTCCAGGTCCCGCTCCGCATCGGAGAGCGCCTCTTGCCGCCGATCGACCCGGGCCCCGAGATCGGTGAACCGGGCCTCGAAGGCATCGATGGCCTCGGGCGCCGGAATCTCGAGATCCGCCAGCTCCTCGGCGCCGCCGGCCCAGGGGCGCAGATCCGCCAGACCGGTCCGGAGGTCTCGTTCGAGCCGCCGGATCTCCCGCCGCTCCTCGGAGAGAAGCCCCTCCAGATCCCCCTGCCCGCGGATCTTCTCGGCCACCGCCTTCAACCGGGACGGATCCGCCGGCGGCGGGGTCTTTTCGATGCGGCGCCGGAGGCGGTCCACCTCCTTCTCGATCCGCGCCGTCTCCTCCCCGGCCCCTTCGGCCCGGGCGGCCAGGCGTTCGTGGGCGTCCCCCAGCTCCCGGATCTTGATGATCCGGTCCCGGGCCGGCCGGAGGGCCTCCACCCGGGCCGGGTCGAGCCCCGGGCGGATGGACCGGAGGATCTCCCCCACCTCCCCCCGCAGGCCGGTCAGCAGGCCGGTCAGCTTGATCCGGTCCCCGGCCGCCTTCCGGTGGCTGCCCAGCTCCTGGTAAAACGCCTCCACCGTCCCGGCGTTGGAAAGGAGCCGTGCCGGAGGGTTGACGCCCTCCTCGGCCTTCCGGATCTCCGCCAGATCGGCCTCGGACTGGGCGGCGAGGCTCTCCGCCACCTTCACCGCTTCGTCGGCTTTGATCCGCCGCTCCCCGAACTCCGGCGGCAGGAGCGGCGCGCTCCGGTATTCCTCGTGCTCCGCCGCCAGTTCCTTGTGGCGGGCGGCCAGCGGCAGGGCCTGGGAGATCCGCTCCAGGCGGGACCGTTCGGCCTCCAGGGCCGCCGTTTCGGCGACGGCCCGCTCCTTCCCGGCCCGGGCCTCCCGCAGGGCCTGGTCGTGCCGGGCCCAGGTCCCGCCGGGGAGTTCGGCGTCGGCCAGTTCCCTCTTGGTGTTCCGGTAGGCCCGGATGGCGGCGTTGACCGCCGGCTTCTGGCCCATGGGCAGGAAGAGGGCCTCCGCCTCCGCGGTTAGTTCCCCCTGGACCTGACGCAGGTCGGCGATGCCGGAACCGGCGGAAAAGAGGATCTGCCCCACGTCCCCGCCCCCCCGGATGATCTCCTCGCCCCCGGCCACCAGCCCGGCGTAGCCGATGCCGAACATGGTCTGGAACAGGGCCTCGTCCACCCCTCCCAGGAAGGGGAGGAGATCGGCCTCGTCCACGGGGGTTCCGTCGTCCGGGGTCCGGAGGGTGGCGCCCCGGCCCTTCCGGCGGATGAAGGCGCGCTCCCGGCCGTCGCTCCGCCGCAGCACCGCCCCGATCCGGAGCTTGGGATAGGGGTGGATGAAGTCGTCCGGGGAACGGACCGGAATCCCGTAGAGCATCTGGGACAGGGCCCGGAGGGCCGATGATTTGCCCGCCTCATTGTGGCCGTAGACGATGTGCAGGCCCTCGTCCCCCTCCCCCAGGTCGAGGGCGGCGCCGGTGAAGGGGCCGAAGGCGATGAGATCCAGGCGGAGGATCTTCACGGCCGCTCCCGGGAGAGGAGCCGGTCGATGAGCAGGGGCCGAACCTCTTCGAGCACCGTTTTCAGCCAGCCGTCCTCCCCGTGGCGGAGGGAATCGGAGCCCTCCCGCAGCTCCCTGGGGAGCTTCTTCCAGAGGTCGTCCAGGGTCCGCGAAAGGTCCCGGCGCAAATCGGGGTCCCCCGCCAGGTCTTGGAACAGGGAGACGATCTCCCCCATGGGTCCGTCCAGGAGGGCCGGGTCCCGGAGGTCGGCCGGGGCGCGGGTGTCGAAGACCACCTTCTCCACCCAGACCCGGCCGCCGAAGTCGAGGCCGGCGGCTGCCCGAACCTGGTTGAGCCAGTGCTCCGGATCGGCCTTCAGTTTCCCGTGGGCGGGGGTGGGGCCGGAAACCTCCAGCCGGACCGCGGCGGGCAGGCCGTCGCACCCGGCCAGCACGCCACGGATCTCTTCGCAGGCCGCGTCCACCACATCGAGGGGCGTCTCGGCCCCCGCCACGGTCACCGGGACCCGGGCCCACCGGAAGGCGTCCAGGGGCCGGAATCCCATCTCGGGCTCCCCGTGGTCGTCCACCTCCACCAGCACGCACCCCTTGGGGCCGCACTCCCGGATGTGGCGGCCCTGGATGTTGCCCGGAAAGACGATGGCCGGACGATTGCGGAGGATCTCCCGCTGGTGGATGTGGCCGAGGGCCCAATAGTCGTACCCCTTGGCGACCAGGTCCTCGATCCGGCAGGGGGCGTAGGGCGCGTGCCCCTCCCGGCCCGTGGCCGAGGTGTGGAGCATCCCGATGTTGAAATAGCCGGGGGACGGCCGGGGATACCCCCTGGAGAGGTCCTGTTCCACCGCCGGGGATCCATACCCCTGACCGTGGACGGCGACCCCGATGGCATCGAGGGTGATGGTCTCCGGGGCCTCCGTGGAGAGGGTCCGGACGTTCTCCGGATACCGGAGGGTCCGGGTGATCCTGCTCGCCGCGTCGTGGTTGCCCATGATGAGAAAGACGGGGATCCCGGCCTCCCGAAGACGGGCCATCTGCCGGACGAAATAGAGGCCCGTGTTGTAGTCCCGCCAGTCGTCGTCGAAGAGATCCCCGCAGACGAGCACGAAATCGACCTTCTTCCAAAGGGCCAGGGAGACGAGGTTCTCCAGGGCGCGGCGGGTGGCCCCCCGCAGGGCCTCGGCCGGGGCGCCCTCGTACCGCGCGAGCTTCAGCAGCGGGCTGTCCAGGTGGAGATCGGCGGTGTGGAGAAAGGAGAACATGGGTCTCCGGGGCCCCGAAGGGGCGGGTCTACCGGGTGTACTGGGTGGTCTCCAGCCAGACGAACCCGTACGGTCCCAGCTCCAGGGGGTCCTCGGAGGTGTAGGTCACCCCGGAGATGTGGTCGGTGAACCGGTATCCGAGCCCGTAGACCCGGAGCCGGTTGGCGCTCATGGTCTGGGGCGTTTCCGAGAAGTTGTTGACGATCAGCAGGCGTTGCCCGTTGTTCTGGCGGATGTAGCCGAACAGGTGGACGTTCTCGGTGCTGATCATCTCCATGCCCCCATTGGCGAGGGCCGGCATCGACTTTCGAAGTTTGATCAGGGCGGCCACCTCGTTGAAGAGGCGCCGCTCCACCGCCTCGGGGTCCCGCCACCGCTCCCCGCCCCAGCGGACCTTGGGCCGGTGGACCCAGCGGCTGTCCCGGGCCTTGCGGGTGTCGGTGATGTAGGAGTAGTCGTTGAGCATCCCCCACTCCTCCCCGAGGTAGATGAGGGGAATCCCGCCGATGGAGAGGATGATGTTGCGCAGCATGTTGATCCGTCGGGAGGCCATGTCGATGAGCAGCGGATCATTGGCGTTGAGGGCCTGCTCCAGGCCCGCCAGGGAGGCGAGGGTGCCGGAGACCCGGGAGTCCCCGCTCTTGGGGTCGAACTGGAACGGCACCCCCCGGGCGAAGGATCCGGGAAACTCGCCGGTGTAGAACCGGTTGAGGAACCGCCGGTGGGCGGCCGGGTCAATGCCCACGGCCCAGGCGTCGGAATCGTCGAAGGTCCACCCGATGTCGTCGTGGCATCTCAGGTAGTTGGCCCAGGAGCAGTCGTCGGGGATCCGGCTCCGGTTGCGCATGGCGTGCTCCAGCAGGCGGACCTCCCGGGTGGCCAGGGCCTCCCAGAGCAGCGCCATGAGCATGGGGTTGTAGGAGAGCTGGCACTCGTCGAAGCCGATGTACCGGATCACCTCGTCCGGATGGACGATGGCCTCGGATTTGAACAGCATGGACGGGGCGGCGATGCGGGTGAGGGCGTTGAAGGCCCGGATGATCATGTGGGCCTCGGGCTGGTTCTCGCAGTCGGTGCCCATCCGCTTCCAGATGAAGGCGACGGCGTCGAGCCGGAGGACCTCCACGCCCACGTTGGCCAGAAAGAGCATCTCCTCGGCCATGGCGCGGAACACCCGGGGGTTGCCGTAGTTGAGGTCCCACTGGAAGCTGTGGAAGGTGGTCCAGACCCACTTTCGCATCCCCTCGTGCCAGGTGAAGCTGCCCCGGCGGATCTCCGGGAAGATGTCCCGGAGGGTCCGCTCGTACCGGTCCGGCGTCTCCCGGTCGGGAAACAGGTAGTAGAAGTCCTGGTGCTTGAGGTCCCCCGCCTGGGCCTTGACCGCCCACTCATGCTCGTCGGAGGTATGGTTGAAGACGAAGTCGATCACCAGGCTGATCCCCTCCTCCCGGAGGCGGTCGGCCAGCGCGGTCAAGTCCTCCACGGTGCCCAGGTCGGGGTTGAGGATCCGGTAGCTGTTGACGGCGTATCCGCCGTCGCTGTCGCCGGAGGGGACGGCGAAGGGGGGCATCAAATGGAGATAGGTGAGCCCCAGCTCCTTGAAATAGGGGATGTGCTCGTGGAGGGTGGAGATGTTGTCGCCGAACAGGTCGACATAGAGCACGCCGCCCACCATCTCCGGCGACTGGAACCACTGGGGATCGGCCTCCCGGCGGGCGTCGAGGGCCTTGAGGGACTCGGACCGGTCCATCCAGCTTCTGGCCGCGGTGGTGAGGATCATCTCCATGTGGTAGAAGAGATCGTAATGGCCGGCGTAAAGGCGGACCAGGAGTCCGAAAAGCTCCCGCCAGTGGCGGCGGAGCCGCTCTTCGAAGGATTCCCAGTGGTGGGGGGCTTCCCGGGCCTCGGCCGCGAACCCGTTTTTCAGCCGGGGCAGCAGCCGATCCAGGGATCTTCTCGCATGGTGTTCGGTCCAGTCGTCCGCCATCTCTCCTCCGCTCTCTTCGGCGCTTTTCCGTTCGGAATCAAAAGGGATAGACTAGCATATTCGCCGCCACCCTTTCAAGACAAATCGAAGGCGAAATGGGCTCGCGCCTCAAGGAAACCAGGCGGGGGGAATCGACCGCCCGGGAGGGCAACGCCTTCAATATCGGCTTGATGTAGGGGGGAAAGTGTGGGACCATACGCTTTTATGCCCGATGAAACGGTACGCCGAACGGCGGCGCCGAGCCTTCCAGAAGGCGGCCCCCGCCCACGGCGGGAAGGAAGCCCAATGAAACCCATCCTTTTGACGTTCCTGTCGATCCTTCTGGCGCTCCCCCTGGGGGGCGTGCCGGGATGGTCCGAGGAGGCCCAAGCACCCCATGCCGCCCCGGAGGCCCGGCGGCCCGAGCTGGACCGGGCCGTCATGTGCGAAGATGTCCGGGACCGGACCCCCTATCACCCGGCGGTGGTCTTCTCCGTCGCCGGAGGCCGGGTCTACTGCTTCACCCATTTCGACCCGGTGCCCAAGAAGATGATGATCCACCACCGGTGGTACCGCCGGGAGAGCCTCACCTCCAAGATCGCCCTCTACGTCAATCCGCCGGAATGGTCCACCTTCAGCAACATCCAGTTGCGGGAGTCGGACAAGGGGCCCTGGCGGGTGGAGGTCACCGATGCCGACGGACACATCTTCCAGATCCTGAGATTCAGCGTCACGGACTGATCCGATGGAACACCTGTTCGACTTTCTGGCGACCATCCGCTGGCAGGATGTCGTGGATGTGACCCTCAACAGCTATATCCTGTTCCGCCTCTACGTCCTGCTGCGGCGCACCAATGTCTTCCACCTGCTGGTGGGGATCGCCGCCCTGTGGTTCCTCCAGCGGATCTCGGTCTCCCTGGGGCTCATCGTCACCAGCTGGGTCATCCAGGGGATCACGGCCGCCGCCGCGCTGATCATCATCGTGGTCTTCGGCTCGGAGATCCGGTCGGTTTTCCAGACCAAGTCCATCGCGGACATCCTCTGGCGGATCCCCAAGGAGACCGCCGTGTCCTCGGTGGAGATCATCTCCGAGGCCGTCTTCGACATGGCCAAAAAGCATTGCGGAAGCCTCATCGTGATCCCCGGAAAGGATTCCCTGGAGGGGGAGGTCCAAAACGGCATCCCCTGGCGGGGGCTGCTCTCCAGGGAGATGATCATCAGCATCTTCTGGCACAACAACCCCGTCCACGACGGGGCGGCCATTATCCAGGGGGACCAGGTGACCGACGTGGGGGTGATCCTGCCGCTCTCCCAGCGGACCGATCTGCCGAAACATTACGGCACCCGCCACCGGGCGGCCCTGGGGCTGTCGGAGGACACCGACGCTTTGGTGATCGTCTCCTCGGAGGAACGGGGGGTGGTGATGGTGGCCAAGCGGGGGACGGGTCAGGTGATGGCCAACCGCCAGGCCCTGGAGGGGACCCTCCGGAACCATCTCGGGGCGCCGTCCCAGGTCAAACACTTCTTCGGCATGGAGAGCCAGCGGGTCGCCTCGGGGGCACTGGCGTCGCTCCTTTTCATCGGCATGATCTGGTTCGTGCTGACCCGGGGCTTCGATCCGCTCCTCATCACCATGGATATCCCGGTGGAGTATGTGGACCGGGACCCGGGGCAGATCATCCTCAACACCTCCACCAACACGGTCCGGCTCCATCTGAGCGGGTCCCACATCCTGCTGCGCTCCATGGACCCGGATCAGGTCCGGGTGCGGGTCAGCCTGTCGGACGCGTCGGTGGGAGAGAACGTCATCCCCATCACGGAAGAGAACGTCACCCTTCCGCCCGGGGTGCTACTATCCAAGGTGGATCCCCGTCTGGTGGAGCTGGAGATCGACGTCCCCGTGACCCGATCCCTGCCCGTGCAGGTGGATTGGACCGGCAAGCTCAGGGAGGATCTGATCCTCTCCGACGTCAAGGTCGCCCCCTCCCAGGTCCAGGTCCGGGGCAGCGCGGAAGAGATGGACGATATCGACACCATCTACACCGAAAAGATCCCCCTGGACCGGATCGAAAAAAGCGGCCGAACCACCGCCGGCCTGGTCCTGGGCCGGGAGCACATGAGCGTCCCCGAGGGATCGGGAAGCGTGACCGTGGAGTATACGGTGACGAAGAGGGAATAGCGCGGCCGATAACGGCATGAGGATCGGAAAATCCGTTCGCCGGCTGGCCGGCCCCGGAGGGATGAATGCAAGACGAACCGGGGGTTGCGGCCCTTTCCAACCGGGAACGGTTGCAAAAGGCCGGATCAAAAGCGTAGGAGCGGGACCCCTGCGGGATGGAAAGCCCTGGGCGTATACAAAAGTATTGACAGTTGACGTCCGGACGTCTAAGCTCCCTCCATGGAATCGCGCAACGGACGAAATCCTCCCGGCCAGGTTCGGGATGCCATACTCCATGTTCTGTCCCTGACCTCCAAGCCGCTGACCGTCAAGGAGATCGAGGACAGGGTCCATGGGATAATCACGGGGGAGGCTCCCCCGTCCTCCATCAGAAGCTACCTGAGCCTCAACACGCCCGATATCTTCGTTCGGGAAAGACGTGGCGTCTATCGGCTGAAAAGACCCGGGACGATAAAGGATCACTGCGTTCAACGCGAGATTCCATTCGACCGGCCTTGGAAAGCACCATTCCACTTCGGCAAGACGACCCTTGTGCACGGAGACTGCTTCGACTGGATGGAAAGCCGGGAGCCCAACAGCATCCATGCGGTGGTGACGGACCCCCCTTATGGCCTCCATGAATATACCGAGGAGCAGCAACATAAGTTGCGCAACGGCAAGGGGGGGGTTTGGCGGATACCGCCCGCCTTTGACGGGAACAGGCGTTCCCCTCTTCCCCGCTTTACCACCTTGACCCCCGGGCAGCTGGATCAGCTGGGATCTTTCTTCTTCTTATGGGCGAAGTCTCTGCTCCCCATACTCGTTCCCGGCGCCCACGTCGTCGTCGCCTCGAACCCCCTGGTTTCCTATATCGTTTCAACGGCCATCGCCGAAGCGGGCCTGGAAAGAAGGGGGGAAATTGTGCGCCTGACCATGACGATGAGGGGCGGGGACCGTCCAAAGGCGGCCCATGAGGAGTTCAGGGAGGTCAGCGTCATGCCCCGTTCCATGTGGGAGCCCTGGATCGTATACCGTAAGGCCCTTGACGGCCGAGCCCGGGATAATCTGAGAAGATGGAAAACAGGAGGGTTCCGCCGGCCGTCCGTTGACAAGCCCTTCGGCGATGTGGTGGCATCGGCGCCCACCAAAAAAGGGGAGAGATGCCTTGCCCCTCACCCCAGCCTGAAACCACAGGCGTTCATGAGACAGATCGTCCATGCCTCGTTGCCGCTTGGAGAAGGGGTGGTCCTCGACCCGTTTGCCGGGGCCGGCTCCACGCTGGCCGCGGCGGAGGCCGTCGGGTACGCCAGCATCGGCGTGGAAAAGGACTCCGACTTTTTCGAAATGGCTTGTAAGTCGATCCCGAAACTGGCGGCATTCAGGACGAAGGGGAACGGGAAAGCCTG
>CAYSLC010000102.1:0-18946 GCA_964431545.1 uncultured Desulfobacteraceae bacterium
CCCGTCAGTCCGCTGAAAATCAGCTCCCCCGTCACCACGGCCGCTTCGTCCCCGGTCAGGGCCTCCCCGGGTTGGGGGTAATAGAGCGCGCCCTCGACGCGGTCGGCCTCGGCCGTGCAGAAACGGACGTCCGTGGGCGCCGGCGGCCGGATTTCCCGGCCGCACGCGGCCAGGAGCAGGATCGCCGCCAGGATCAGAAGGAGACGTTTCCCTCCCCGGCCGGATGGCGAAGAGATCCGTCTCACGGCCCTTTCCGATGCATATCCGTCCAGTCGGGAAGGGGCGGCAGCCCCTCTTTGAACGTGAACCGGAATTCGGCCCCTACCACAAAGGCCGGGTTGATGCTCATGGGGATGTCGATTTCCACCGCCCAGACCGTCCGGGCCGGGTCCTCGGGCCGCCCGAAAAGATAGGCCGCCTGAAGGAACGCGAAATCCCCCCTGGTGAGCAGGACCGACGCCTGGGGCATCCGGGCCGCGTCCAGGCCGTGGACGGCCAGCGACCCGTTTTCCGGGGGCACGGTCATCTCCTTTACCGGATCGCCGTAGACGTTCAAATCCGTGACCCGGCCCGAACCGAACACCAGCCGGAGCCAGTGGAAATAGGCCCCCACCTGGCCCGGGACCACCGATGCCGCCACCTCGTGGCTCCGCGGCCGCCGCTCCTCGAAGAGAAAGGCGCCGAACCGCTCCAGGTCCTCGAAAAACCGGCGCTGACGGACCCCGACCATCTCCTCCAAAATATCCCGGGAGAGGCGGGAGACCGGCGTCTTTTTGCCGTCGGCCGCCGCCACATAGATCCCCCCGTCCAGCTCGAAGCGGGCCCGGAGGGTCCCGGCGTCCTCGAGCAGCGCCAGCAGCATTGCGCTGTTCGCCGGATCTCCGTCCTTGCGGAAGGGGAACTTCTCCCCGATCTTCTTCTCCTCGTACTTTTCGATGAGACGGTTTTCCATGGCGGCGTAGGTCGCCAGTAGATCGGCCTTGTAGACCTGGAAGACATGGGACTCGATCTCCAGGAGCTGTTCGGTGACGGTCCGGACGATGGGGCCGCTCTCCGTCTCCAGGGTCTTTTTGAAATTGCTGAAACTCAGCAGGTGCTTCCAGCTCACCGGCTGATTGGTGGCGTCGTCGTACCGGGACGATTCCCTCAAAGTCCGCCAGGCCGCGGCGGTGTCCGCGTCCATGGACTGGACGCATTCCGCGAACCGGTTGGCCGCCGCCCGGAGGGGCTGCATGTAGCGGGTCCGGAAAAGGGTCACCTCCTCCATGAGCTTCCGGAAATGGCGCATTTCCGGATAGGTCTCCTTCGGGGCCCCGTCTTCCGCCTCCCCCAGGGACCGGATGGGCTGGGGGATGTCGCCGAGCCATTTGGCGAGAAAGACATCCACGGGCGCCACCAGCTCGATGCCGTTGCCCTCCTGGAACATTTCGATGCTTTTGATCCCCCGCCAGCGATCGACCCCGGGAATGTTCTGGCGGAAGTCGGCCCGCTGGAACAGTTCCCGCAGATAGAGGCTCTGGGCGTTCATCTTGAGCCGGTTCTGGACGGCGTGCCAGTTGTCGATGTCCTCCAGCAGCTCGCCGATGCGCCAGAACCCGGCGAGGGCGCGCTTCCGCTCCGCTTCCTGTTCGTCGGCTTCCTCCGCGGGCGGCAGGGCCCCGTTGGAGGAGGCGGCGCCGGGGGCCGCGCCATTGGCTGGCGCGTCGGCCGGGGGCAGGGCCAGCTCCTTGAGGGACCGGAGCCGGCTCTTGATGTCGTGGGTCTCCTCCCCGAATTCGATCCCGTGCAGGGGCGGGGACGTATAATTGACGTGATTGATGCGCGACGGGAGGTTTTCCTGCCAGGAACCCAGCCGGTCGTAATAGTGTTGCAGAAACAGGCTGAAGTCGTTGACATCCTCCAGCAGGCCGAAGAGGGTGTGGCCGATGCCGAAATCATGGGAGATCCCCATGTGCTCGACCCCGAAGGCATCCGACAGCCGGTCCGCGAGCCACGTTTCCACCGGATACCGGGCCAGCAGGTCGATCACCGGCAGATACCGGTCGATGGGGGCCGCCACCCGCTTCCGGTAGTCGGCCACCACCACCTGGGCGTCCCGGACCACCCGGGCCTCCAGGCCGTCCATCCCCCGGACGGCGCCGATGAGGTCCTCATAGAGGTCCTCGGCCTCCACCCATACGATGGACCGGCCGCTGCCCGCCCGCAGGTGATCCAGAAGCCGGCGGGTCCCCCCCAGGATCTCCTGGAGAAAAGTCCGGAAGGACCGGTATTCGGAAAACATCTGCTCGGCGGGGGTGTTCCGGTCCGGGATCTCCGTTTTCAGCAGGGAGCGGTAGTTCCGGTGAATGTCGTCCAGGAGGACCGACAGCCGCAGCCACCACTCGGGCTCGGTCAAATCGGCGCTGTCCCGGGGCGTGTCGGGGACGGCCGGCTGCATGTAGGCCCGCAGGATCCGGAGGCCGTCCCGGATGATCCTGTCGGCGGCCGGGGCCGTCAGCCGCCGGCCCCGTCCCCCTTCGGCCATGAACAGCTCGAACTGTTCCAGGTACGGGTACCGGGCCTGGGCCGGAATCCCGAGGAAATCGAGAAAGGGCCGGATCTCCAACGCGTAGGGGACAATGCCCGCGTCGTTGCGCCACCGGATGTATTCGGTGAGCGCGGCCGCAAAGGGCCCGAACCCCGCTCCGCCCCGGGACCGTTCCCCGGTCCACCGGCTCAGCCGATGCTCGGTCCGGGCCAGAATCCGGGTCAACTGGGTCTCCTGGAAAACGGCCCGGTGAACGACGCCGAGCCGGCCCATGAGTTCCTCATACCGGCCCATGCCGATGATCCGGCTCAACCAGCCGACGTGTTGCAGTTGCTGCTTGCGGTCGGCCAGGCGCAGGCACAGCCCCAGGGTGTCGCCGCTGGTCCGGCCGGTGGCGAGCACGCTCCGGGCCTCGTTCAGATCGGCCTCCACGGAGGCGATCCGCCGAAAGGTCCGCCGGGTGAAATCCACGGTGTAATAGCCGCCCAGGAGAATCGCCGCCCCCAGAAGGACGGCCGCCGCGGCCTTGACCTTCCGGTTTTTCCGGACCACCTCGCCGGGCCGGGCCGCCAGCCCGCGCTCCATGAAGATCTTTTTGAAAAACAGGTCCCGGGTGAACAGAGGGGTCCGGGGAACGGGGTGCTCTTCGGCCCGGGCCATCGATTCCAGAAGAGCCGGGGGGAGCATCTCCTTTCCGTACAGGGAGACGGGGGGGGCGGGATCGGCGCCGCCGGTGAAATAGACGCCCCGCAGGAACAGGGGTTCCTCGAACCGGCTCCGGGTGAACAGTACCCGGACAAAATCCAGGACGGGCCCCCGCAGCGCGGCGAATTCCTCGGGAAAGAAGGCGGCCCGGTGGGCGGCCTCCGTCGCGCCGCCCCCCCCCCGGACAAAGCGCTGCCGGTCCAGGGTCCGGACCATTTCGTCCAGGGCCTGGGTGAGCCCATGGACGGAGACCGCCGCCCCCGGCGGGTTGGGGTCCGACCAGCCGAAAATCCCCTGCCGCTGGGCCTCGGTCAGATCGGCGAAGAACTCCGTAAAGCCCAGGAGACGCTCCATGCCGACGACCGTCACGTAGACGGGCGGTCGCACCTGAAGGGACCGGAAGATGCTCCGAAGCCGGTCCTGCCACTGCCGGGCCGTTTCCCGGCGGGCGTCTTCGGCGGTCTCCCCCAGATCCACGGCCGATACCGCCAGGAGAACGCCGTTGATGGGACATTTCGGCCGTTTTTCGGCCAGCAGTTGCATCAGGGCGTCCCGTTCGAGCCGTTCCGTTTCCGGATCCGCCCCCCGTTTTCGCCCCGCAACATCGATAAAGACCGCCTCCCGGGAAAAATACCACTGATCGACGGCGTCGGGGTCCGACGCCAGCGGTTCGATTTTTTCCGATTCGGGAAACGTGAGGTCGGCCCCCTCCAGCAGGGGACACGCGTCGGCCCCCGGGTCCCCCACCACCAGGTACCAGGGCATGTCGTAAAGGCCCACCCCGGCCGACCGGTGGAGGTTCTCCACCGCCTCCCAGCGGGTCAGCAGTCCCTCGGCGATGCGCCGGGCCTCGGGGCTGTCGGTTTGGGCCTCCTGCTTTTTCATCCGCCGCCGCTGAAGCCCGTAATTGATCAGCCTCAACAGCACTAACAGCACCACGATCCCCGCCAGGACGGCGAGGAGGATCATCAGATAAAAATAGGGATCGACCCCATACCCCCATAAGGTGGCGCGATGGGGCGCGAAATAATGGACCAGGACCGCGGCGACCGCGAGGGGGATCAGGTACAGCAGCGGCTTGAACACCCGGAGAAACGACCGGGCCCCGGCTTTCAAGCCGCCGCCGGCCGGCTTCCCGCCTCCGGCGGCGTCGGGGACTTTGGGCGCCTTGGGGATCTTGGGCGGTTTGGGCATTTTGGGCATGAGTTTCATGGGATCAAGGATAATTGGTGACGAACACCTTCATGTTCTCTTTTTGGGCGAACCGGTCCGCGGCCTTCCGGGCCTCGTCCATGGTCCCCCGGGGAAAATGGCCCGTGCGCACGAAATACCAGGTCCTTTCCCCGTCCCGATGGGGTTCGGAGACGATGTACGGATCATGCCCCCGGGCCGCCAGCTCCGCCTTCAGGGCTTCGGCCTGATCCCGGGAATAAAAGGCGGCGATCTGGATGGCGTATCCGGATTCGGGAATGGCCCCGGCGGACGAGGCGGCGGGCGGCCCGGTTTCCGGGGCCGGGACCGGTTCGACATCCGGGGTCGGCTCGGGCGGCTCGGCCGGCTCGGCCGGGTCGGGGGCCGGTCCGGCCGCTTCTTCGTCGCCGGCCCCGGCGGTCCCGGCCGGCGCCGGTTCGGAGAGGATGGCCTCGGCCAGTTCGGCGTCCCGGTCCACCGGGGGCGGTGCAGGGATCTGCGACAGGGCCGCCGGCGGCGGGGCGTTTCCGGGACGCGTCGCCTCGGGCCCCATTGCCAGGACCTCTTCAGCCAGTTCGGCCACGTCGGCCACCGGCGCCGACATGACCTCCCAGATCACCAGGCGGTCCAGCACCAAAAAGAAGGCCGCGATCAGCACCAGGGCAGCCCCCACATGACGCCACTGGTAGATGGCGGGCAACCGCCTGAGCCGCCGGGCCCGGGTCACCGCATAGGCCTGGGGAAAAAGCGGACCGTCCGACAGGCCGGCCCCGGCCTCGCAGCGCTCCAGGAGTTGTTGCCGCAACCGCCGCAATTGCTCCGAATCGCTGTCGTACCGCCCCCGGAACCCCAGATTCAGGCAGGTGTAGAAGACCGCGGCCACGTCCGGGTCGGTGATCTCCACCTCCTCGCACAGGCTGAAAAACCGGTCTCCGCCCACCTCGGTATCGAAGAAGTGGCGCTCCAGGAGGTGGTTTTCCCAGTCCGACGCGTAGTCCCAGTCGGCGTACAGGAACACCTCGTCGGCGAACACCGCCAGGGCGTACCGGATCTGCTCGTAGCCGCCCCGCAGTTCCGGGTGCCGCCGGACCTGGACCTCCTGTTCCTGGAAAAGATCCAACACTTCCCGTTTCACGTCCTCCAGGGCGGGGCGGTTGCCGGCGGCGATCCGCCAGCGGAAAACGGTCAGGTAGTTGAACAGATCCTTGGCGATATCGTACAGATTCATGCGCTTAGACGACGTACAGCTCGAATTTGAAATTCAGGTCCCGGGCCCCGGAGATGACGATCACCTTGTCCTTTTCAACGGTGTCCCAGAAATCGCCTTCCATGTTGACCTGGAGATAGTGGGTCCCCTCCCGCTCGGGCAGGGAGGAGGGGACCATCCGCAGGCGCTGGACCCCGAGTCCGCCGAGCCGCTTCTGGGTCACGGCGGCGAAATCGCTGGGGCCGCAGACCTTGATCCGGGACAGGTTCCGGTCGAGCTGGGAAAGGGTCTCCGCCCCCTTGACGCCGATGTAAAAGAGCCGGTGTCCGGTGATCCAGTTCTCCTCCAGGTCGGCCTCGAAGCGGTCGTTGCGGAACTGGAAGGCGCGCTGGACAAAGGTGGATGTGCCGATGCGGTCCAGGAGCCCCTCGATGACATCCTTCATCTCCAGAAAACACCGGCCCAGATCGTCATGCCGGTAATCGGGAAAAGCCGGCGCCGTCCGCTTGCCCCGGAAGACCCCCAGGGTGGCCGCCAGCCGCAGCATCTCCAGGTAAATGAGATAGGGGGGGATCCGGGGCGTCTTGCACATCTGATCCAGGCTCGCCACGTACCGGTTGGTGGCGATCATCTTGATCACGGCTTCGATGCCCCGGGGAATCCCCAGCAATTCGGCGAATTCCCGGTCGGAAAAATCCCGGATCAGGGCGTAGTTGGCCATGGACAGGGCGTTGTTGACATCCTCGCACGCCGCCAAGAGGGGCTGCCAGGCCCCGATGGCCAGCACCGGGGGGAAAAAGGCGGGATCGAGGGAGACGGCGCCGCCGGAAGAGGAGAGCTTCACCCGGCCCGTCCGGATGACGTCGTATCCCGTCATGTCCTCGCCGCCCCAGAACAGGCGGCCCTGAAACCGTTTGATCCCGATGGGGGCGGATTCGTCGCCGGTGTTCTCGTCCACCACCGTGGTCTCGTCGGGACGGTACCGCCGCTGGCGCGCGCCCCCCGCATCGGCCTCCGAAGCGGTGTTGGCGGCGTCGCCGCGCCAGGAGGGAATGCCGATGAACACGTCCAGGGTCTCGGCGCCGGCCGCACTCTCCTTGAAAGACCGGCTGTCCAGGTCCAGGTTTCCCGGCAGGCTCAACAGGGTCCCGTTTTCCAGCACGACCCGGCAGGAGCGGACGGCGAAGATGTGATTGCTCACCGACCCCGCATCGATCTCCAGTTGCGCGAACCCCCAGTTGAAGGGGCTCAGGTGCTCCGTGGCCTGCCGCAGCTTGGCGTCCTGGTTGCGGTCCGCAAACTGAAAATGATGGGGTCGGAGGAACATGCCCTCGGACCATAACAATTCCCGGTATTCACTTGACATATCGATCCATTTCCATTCCGCGTTGGTGCGGGCGCGCCGGATGGGTCACCGTTTTTGCGCCCTTTTACTCATAAACCGCCCGGATGATTTCCCAGTCCCCCGGGGGGGTTTTCCGGCAGTCGATGGTAAAACCCCCCTGCCGCCGTTCTTTTTTGAGTTCCGACGGGAAAAAATAAAATTTCACCCGCCGGTGAACCGTGACCGTCCGTTTCCCTTTGGCGGTGGCCAGCCCCGGCATCTTGAGATGGACCGACCGGACCGAATAGACCGGCCGGTACCGCTCGTAGCCGTGGAAGGTCCATTTCCGCCGGGCCCCGGCCGGGTCGCCGCCGTGCCAGGCGGGGAAGACCGCGTCCAGCACGCCGAAGGCGGGGGAATCGTCCGGGGTCCGGATGGTCCAGGCCGAAGCCAGCCGCTGTTCGATAAGGTCGATGACCGCCCGCTTGTCGGCCCGGTCCGGCGGGTCGGCGGCGACTGCCGCCGCCGGAACGGCCAGGACCGCCGTCATCATCCACACAACCGTCGCGATTCGCCCCATGGCCGACGCCTATTTCAGATCCAGCGAGAACACCTCGGCGTCGTCACCTTCCGCCAGGGGGCCCAGGATGAGGCCGTCGGGTTCCCCCCGGACCCGGACGAAATAGGACAGCCCCGGATCCAGCCGGTTGTGGACGGCCCACGCCGTGTATTCCCGCCCTCCCAGGGTCAGCTTGAGCCCCTCCATGGGATACTCCAGGACCGCCTTCTCGGGCAGCTTGCCGGCCGGCCCCACGCCGTGGGCGTCGATCTCCCCGCCGCAGACCCCCGCCATCACGCCGGTCCATTCGCCGCCGGTGGGTCCGGCCTCCAGCCAGAGGCCCAGTTGGGGCAGGGCATAGACATCGAGACGGTATTCCGGCGTCGTCGCTCTGGCGGGCATGTTGGCCTTGGCCACGATCTTGGCCCCGAGAGCCGGGTTGTCGGCTTTGAGCAGGTCGGCGTTCCGGAGGGGCGTCGGCAGCGATTCGGCCGCCGGCGGATCGACCGGATGGACCAGCATCACCGGCAATCCATGCCCCCGAACCCCCTGGACCGACAGGGCCAGCATGGAGAGGCCGAAGCGCACTCCGGGGGCCGCCAGCATCTCGTCGTCGGAGAGGATCAGCCACAGGGCCGTATCCGGATGGGTCAACGGCTCCCGGGGTCCGAGCCATTTCATCTCCTTGAGATTGTCCTCCCAGAAATGGCCGTTGGCGTCCAGGCCGTATTTCCGGCACATATCCATCGTCCTTTGGACCCGTTGATGGTCTTTGGCCAGGGCGGTGATCCAGATGGTTTTCATGGTCAGGGTCCTTTTTGTTCGCTCGTTTTCTGCTGCTTCGCCTGCTCCTGAAGGTTTTTCTGAAGCTGCATCTGGGCCGCCTGGAGGGCCTGCTGCAGCGTCTGGTGCAGGTTGTAGGCGCTGGCCACGGACAGGACGATGCGGTCGGAAATGGTCACATGGTCCGGTGTGGCCCTGTGATGATTGCCGAATTCAATCACCACGTCGCCGACGCCCACATAAACATTGAATACATCCCGATATACATAATCGAGTTCCGGTTTCACGTGGAATTGGATATTCCGCTGTTCTTGTTTTTCCGTTTCCTGTTGCTGATCTGTCATGAATCCATTTTCTCCAGATGCATCACTAACTTAAAATCTTTACTTTGGTCTGGCTCGGCGACAAAGTCGATCCCATTGCCCCAGGGGACATCCCGTTTTGACCGGTTTGATCCGTTTGCCGGGTAGCAGGCTGCCCGCCGATTTTAACTTTCATGCTCGACTTCAAATGCCGGGTAGGCCCCATCACGCAGCCGGAGACAGAATTCAAGTTCACCCCTGCATTATCGCCGTTGCTCATGGGCACATTCGTCCCGATATTATGGGCCGGAGTTGCCAGTATCTGCACTTTTGTCTGAGACGGCGTGGCCGTATTCAGCATCGATATATTCGGATAAGCGACCGGTACCGGGGATGGCGCGGCAGGGGTCAAGCACACATCCGGCTGTGCCTGGTTTTGCCCGCCCATCTGACAATTTGCATAACACATAGCAGGCTCCCCTTATCCCATATGAATCCGTTCGCCGTCAATGTGGATGTCTTTTTTTGCTGTAATGGAAGAATGATGGGACTGCACGGTAAAAAACTTTCTTACCCTTTGTATCATATGGCCGATGTTAAGCGTCTCTATCCCTTCAACATGGCGCACAACCGTTTTGGCGCGCTGCATAATGCGATCCGCCGTCGTGTGGATGCTCTTCGCAAAAACATCACCATGATTGAAATTGAACTTGATCTCATCACTGGTGGCGTTAATCTTCTTTGCCAAAATATTCGTATCCAGGGAAGTCATCGCCACGTATGGAGAATCCAACCTCGCCTCTTTTGACGTCACTTCAAAAGCGCCTTTCACTGCATGTAAATTCACATTCCCGGAAAACCGGATGGTCATATCCTGGGCGCAGGGTCGGCTCAGGATGGATATGATATAGCAATCGTGTTTTGACCGACTAATCAGCACCGTGTCGCCGCAAACAGGCGAAACCAAACAACTGAAAGCGACCTCTGAATTGATGACGCCGTCTCTTGTCTCGACGAGGGTCGAATTGGCCGTTATACATTTAACGACACCCGTATCAATCACAAAATCGGATGCTTTGGAATGGATTGGAATGACGTTCCGGTTCATCTTTTCACCTGACTTTTTTCATGGCATTGGATCGCCAGAAATGGACGATATTTTAGGCAATGGTGAACTATATGTGTCAAGGTTGGTACTCTTCGGCTCTTGCCCTTTTCGTATCCGTCGGCAATGCCGTACTTTTGGTAGATCCGACCCATAGGGTTTGGTCCTCAATGACTCGATGCAAATTGGCCCGATAAAGCTGGGAATAAGAGAGGTCCGCATTCGATAAATTGGCATGTGAAAAATCAACGTATGTCAGATCGGCCCCGGAGAATGCACATTTCTGGCAATTCGCTTGGGTCAGTTGGGCTTGCTCCATTTTGGCCCCTGAAAAATCACAATCATCGACTGCGGCTTCGTTGAAAAGTGCTTGAGACAATGTTGCGTTGGAAAACGTGGATCTGGACAACTCGGCTTTTATAAAAATCACATTGTTTGCAATGGATTCGGAGAAGTCTGAATCCATCATTTTTGCCCCCATGAAATTGCACTGGGTGATATCGTTTCCTTTGAAAACCGCGCCGATTAAATCCGCCTCTTGGAACTGACAGATGGTAAGCTTTACATTTGAAAAATCGTATCCTTTAAAATCCGGCTTCGAGAAAAAAGCGATATTCAAATGCGCCCCTTCAAACACCGTATTCTGAAAAATTACTTCTAAAAAATTCGGTCGATAATGCTCGGATCCACCAAAATCCGCCCCCTCGCAATTGCATTCAACAAAATTTATATTCGTCGTCTTTACTTCTTTAAAAATAGCCTTCGCCAAACTGACACCGGAATAAGTGGTATTGCCCATCACCGATCCGCTGAAATCTCCTTTATCGAATTGCCCGTTTAGGAAATTCGTATAATTTTGGATCGATCCTCGGATGGCGATCCCGGTCGCCGTTGGATTAAAAAATGTCGCCAGTGTCAAATCGGTATCATCCAGACACGCATCCGTGAAATCACAATCGATAAAAGTGCATTCTTTTAGAAATGCGCCGCGCATGTCGGCGCCACGGAATTGCACTTTACTGAATGTTCCGCCGCCAAGATCGGTGCCGCCAAATTGACCATTCGACAAATCCATGTCATTGACAATAGGGCTCTCCCCCCTGCCTTTGGCCAGATCTTCCAACTCTTCCTTAGTCACAAATCAGCGTCTCCGAAATCGTTATGAGCTTCTTAGAATAGTCATATCCAGGATTGCGTCTCTAAAAATGGTTTCTTCAACAACACTTTTTATCAAATTGACCGAGTACAGGTTCGCCCCTGAGAAATCGGTCTCGATCAACGACGCCTTATGCAAGGAGCCTTCCATGAGATTGGCGCGGTAAAAATTGGCCTGGTTCAAAACCGCCCTCGCGAACGAGGCCTCCATCGCTTCTGCTTTGACGAACTGGGATCGACTTAAATCAGAGCGGTCGAAGTTCGTCTTAAAACATCTTGAAGCGGAAAAATCCGTATTGACAAGCGAACATTCTCCCAGATATCCGCCACTGACGTCAACGCCCATAAAATTCGCTTCATTCAAAATACACCCGCCGACAAACCTCACATTGTTCATGGTCGCATTTGAAAAATCAGACCTGTCAGCCACGGCTTCGATAAAATTGACGGCGGTCAAGACCGCGCCGTTAAACTTCGATCCCTGCAATTTTGGATTCAGGAAGAGCGACTCACTCAAGTTCGCACCGGAAAAAAGGCACTCTGAAAAATCCATATCGATGAAGGTGTTTTTCGATAGTTCCGCCCCCGAAAAATCGACGTTACTGAACACCGCCTCTAAAAAGGTGTCTGGAGCCGAGTTGAAACGGCAACGCTGGAAACATGTATTACTGATATGGGCTTTCCCAAAAATACATCCTCTCAGATCCGCGTCGGAAAAGTTTGTGCTTTCAATGATAGATGCTCCGAGATTCGCCCCGGAAAGCTGTGCGCCCGTGAGATCGGCGCCGGTCAAATTTGCATGGCAAAGAACCGCATTCGTAAGGTTCGCTCCCCTAAGATTGGCATTGGTAAAATTCGCATACTCCAGATAGGCGGACTCCAAATTAATCCCGGACAAATGTTGATTCGACAGATCAACGAAAGCATAGTCGCCGCCGGCCGTCTCACCGGCGCGCTGGTAGGCGTTGATTAAATCCTCGGCAATTTTATCTTCTTTTCCCGGATGCGGCGAACGCGCGTCAGGCATGTAATGAGCGCCCTGTCTATATCCGTCCTGGAACGATTTTTCGCTTTCCCGCACTTGTTTTTCCAATTCGTTTAAATCCGGCAGACTGCCACCGAATTCTAAAAGCTGCGATTCCGATGCCCCCATGGATTGCATCATCGCCAACTGCGCATTTGCCTTATCGATTTGGTCCTTTGCATGCAGCAACAGTTTTTTTGTGTTCATCCTGGGAAGCATCGGCGGCTCGGATGCATCTTCATTCATGGAAGTTTCCAACTGCGCAATCATCTGATCCAACGCGGGGTTCTCTCCAGCTTTGGCTTTTAAACGATCCAGTTCATTTTTAAATTTTTTTTCGGCCTCGTTCTTACTTTCGTCGGTCAATTGATCCAGATATTCTTCCAGTTCGTCAAAACCATCAAGATCTAATTTATCCAGGTCAAGATTGCTCGGATCATCGCCGGTTATTCCTGGTTGTATCTTTTCTAAAATCAATTGAATTTTTTGGGCTTCAGGAGAATCAACCGTTTCGTACAGATTGAATCCATCCATAAACGGTTTTGGGTCTATGCCATCCCTCTCCAATTTGGCTACAACCTCGTCCCGGCGTTGATTAAATATTTCAATCGCTTCCTTCTTCTTTATTTTACCATATTCGGCCATATTTTTCCGGTCAAGCATTTCCAGGGGAAATCTGCTCTCTTCGTCATCGGTTGAAAACCCGCATCTGTATCCACCGGGAATCAGAGGCTTCGTATCAAATATGTATTTATAGGCATCTTTCGGGTTTCGCCGTTTTACCATCTCATTTTCATAATGATCCAAGGGTCGCGGCGTATCCGCTAAATTTTCGTGGGCCGCCATTATACAGTCCATATCCTCCGCGTCATCTTCCGATATGCCTGCCACTCCTCTGTGGATCAATACCCCGAGGCGGTTTGTCGGAAAAAACCAGACAGTGTCAAGAACGGTTTCAATCTCTTCAAACAGCACCTGACCACCATTTTTTCGCAGGATAAAAAACCGGGCATATACACCCGGGAGACGCCCAGCCAGGAGTGGATATTCCGGATTCATATTTGTGATTTCATAAGATTCGTCTCCTTTGAAATACCCGTCAATCCATTGATCGGGCATCGAATCATTGAAATAGGTCCAATCGATATCATCCGGGAATCCGAACAAATTCTCCTCTAAATATTTTTCATCATAGGTGCCGGCCTTCGAATACCTCAATTCCCACAAGATATCGAGCTTCGAAAATGATGCCGGCGTCGGCCGGTCCCTGGGTGAGAGGATGGACTGTTCTTCATATTCTATATTCGGCAGTGGATGAAATTTACCTTCGTCCGTTTCAACGGCGGCAAATCCCTTGCCAATGGGGTTTTGGGGAAAGCCTTCCCCCCCGAATGCATTGGCGTAACCGATGGGCAATTCATGAAAAGGCTCGGGGTCTGACGGCACACCGATTCCCCTTCGCCAGAAACGGTTGCCTTGAACCAACAATTCCTTTTGTACATCGGCAATTTTCAAGGAAACTTTTCCACCTTTGACAACAGTCCCGCCACGTCCAAAAAAGCTGCCATGAATCAGTGCCTCGCCATTGGATTTCGGCATCCCCATGTCGAAAATGTCATGTTTATTGATCAGTTCCGCAATGGATAACCAAATGTCTTGTTCCAGCACGGGAGCACCGGAATCGAGTTCAAATCCCCAAAGGGACGAAATGGAACAGAAATTTTCGCCTTTATAATTATAACATTTATAAAAAATGCCAGTATGTTGTGATTGAATTATCTGCATGCGTCACTTGTATGCGTTTGTTAAAACGCTTATCCGAGCAGGATATTCATGGCGGAAACCACCGCGTTGGAGAAAGTGTCTATTTTTTTATCCCCATTCGATATATCTTTTGCCGCCGTTTTTATCGATTCCAAAGCATTGGCTTTTTCCACTCCAACATTCTTTAGCCTCCCACCCGCATCCCACTTTGAAAGACCTGGTATATTTGATTCAATTTTATCGTTTTCTACGGTGCAAGTCAGTGCGCCGCCGAATTTTATATCGAAATTTATCCCAGCAGCACTTTCGATATTGACATTGCCGCCAAGGCTCGATGAAATATCCAAATGCGCGCCAACACTCGCTGAAATCGAAGCACTGGCGCCAATGGCGAACGAGACATCCAGTCTCGCGGTCTGGGTACTGGAAAAACCGAATGCGCCGCCATCATCCGCCTTAGAGGTCTCATTATAATCGATGGAAACGATGTTTCCGCTTCGGGTCCATTTTTGCTCATATGAATCCCCACCTTGAGACCAACTATAGTAAACTTGACCGCCCTCACCCGAAATCTTGGATTCTTCGTGTCTTCCACCGTATGTGAACTCATACGTATTCCCGTGATTGTGCGACTCTATAGAACCGTTCGTAATTTCGATGCTGTTTCCTTTGGTGAAACTGTATGAATCGCCAAAGTTTTTCGAAACCCAAGCAGTGGCCGTATTCATGGGGTTTTCGTTTTTATAAAAAGCTTCTCCAGAAAGCTGCTCGACTTGACCTTTGTCCTTCTCAGGGACGTCCCCTCCATTGGGGTCAGGATACACAAAGCTGCTTCCTACTTTTCCTGCCCATGTTTTAATGTCTCCAAAATTAGGATAGGCAACTATATCACCAAGGTTGACCTTCCCTTCCGACGTTTCAGGGGCTTGCGATAGGCTTTTGTCTTCATCACTAAGGCTGATTGCAGTTTCCCAAATAGTTTGGGTGACGCCTAATAAGGAAGAAACAGCAACACCTGTAGTCTTTGCGCCAAGCGATTCAGCAGCGGCCGCAGAGGCGCTGATCCCGACGATTCCGGCCATTATGGTTAATTTCGACAAAGCAAAGATTGTATTGACCCCCATGGATAATCCTGATTCTTTCGGCGTGAAATTATCGATTGAGATCTCGCCATTGCCGGTAGTGTTTAATTCAGCAGTTTGATTTATATGTTCTTCGGCATAGCTATTCCCCAAATTATAATTCCAATACCCTCCGAAATCGTATATGTTGCCTTCCTGGGTGTTGAATGTATCGAAACTTGACACACGAACATGTGCGCTATCGAATACATTTAAAAAGTCCTCTGCATTTCCAGTTACATAATTCAACAAGTTTGTTGGGTTGTAATTTTCGCCAAAATTGTCGAGCATGTTCTTGGTGGTCGAAGGATCGCCCTCATCAGCTTCCTCGGCCAAGTCATTTGGTGTGCCAACGTGAAATTCTCCATACCTGTCTCTGGCCTCCAACCAGATGTTGCCATCCGATCGAATCCGGATGCCGGACGCATTCAGCGGGTCAGGAGGAGGGGCAGGAAGGCATGGATCATTATCAGCAGAGCCCAGCCTCATCCATGAATCTTTTGTCGATGAATAGATGATCGCATTTTCATCCCCTTCCTCCCCTTCCTCACCGTCTGTGAGCGAGATATAGTTGCCATCATTGGTCTCTTGATTCCACGATGCCCCCACAGATCGGGTTGCCGGTCCTTTCCCGGTTTTAATTATGGATTGCACCTGGTTTTCGGCGGTCACCGGGCTGGGTGTCTCCGGGTTCGGCACGGCCGCGGCTATAACCGGCCGGTCCGGGTCCCCTTCGATAAAGGTCAGCAGCACTTCGGTGTTCTTGTGAAGGGGAAAATGCATCCCCTGGTTTTCCCCGGCATAGGGTTGGGCCATGCGTAGATAGTGAGATGCCTTGCCATCTTTACGGCCGCTCAAATCGAAAGGCAGTTTGATTTTATATCGGCCCCAACTGTCCAGTTCCGCGTAATCTCCACTGCCGGCCGCATCGACGGTGGCGTTGAGCGTACCGCTGAACCGTGGCTTTTCCGTTGTTTTCGGATGCCGGTACTGAACATCGGATGGAATAACCACAAAGGTATTGTGATAATAGGCACGTTTTTCCGTCTCCGACAGGGTCTGCTGAATGCCCGATATCAGGAACGCGGCCTGGCTGCCGGCATGTTCCAGTTCGATGGTGAGGTATTGCTGGTTGAAGCCGCTCCGGTAATGGCGTTCCAGGTCGAAGAGGTACCCGGGCCTCAGGAAGGGGATGGTGCTCTCCCCATGGAACCGTTTTTCGTGACTGCGGAGTTCCTGGGAGCGGAGATCGGCCAGCCGGTGGCCTTCGTTCAGGGTCCGGAAATGGTCGCCGTAAATGTGGAATTCGCCCCGGCCCCGGGCCGACACCTCGGCCTCGGCGGTCAGGTTGAGCGACGGGGTCCGGTAGTTGTAGTCCTGGACGTGGACCTTGCCGGGGAGCAGCTTCTGCTTGCAGATAAAGGCGTGGATCACCTCCTCCCGGAAAGGTTCGTCCAGACCCGACGGGGGGGAATAGTACATGGTCCGGCCTTCGGGCATCCCGCCGTGGGCCATGGCCGTGTCGGTGATGATCACTTTTTCGTGGGATGGGGTCTGCTCGAAATAATAGTACATCCCCTCCCGCTCCATCCATCGGGAAACAAAATCGAGATGACTCTCCCCGTACTGGCAGATGAACTCCCAGGGCTCGTAGGCCCCCTCGTCCACGAGGCGCAGCTCGAAATCGTCCGTGGTGAGCCCGCCGTCTTCCAGCACCGCCGCCAGCACCTGGGGAGCCGTCTTGTCCAGAAAGACCTGGTTGTGGTGGGTCAGGGAGAGCCACCAGAGCCGGGGCGACAGCACAGTACGGAAGACCACGTATTCGTCGATGGCATGGAGCTGCTCGAACTCCGTCAGGATGCCGTGGAACGGGATGTCGCCCTCTTCCCGGAGGATGGTGAAGGTGGCCGGGTGCTCCAAAACGGCGGTGATGTCGATCTCCGGGTCGTTGCCCACCAGGGTGATCTCGAACCGGTAGCAGGTGGAAAACCCTTCGAATCCCGTGAAATTGACCACGGAAAAGGCGTCCGCGCCCAGTCCGGGGCTGTGGGACGTGAAATCGAATTTTTTCTGGGTCAACAGGGCCGGCATGGGCTGCCTCCTTGCTCAAGCATCAAAAAAAACAAAACCATCGGGACCAACGATCCAAAACGCCATGGAATGGCCTATGGCATCACGCGTCGCTGAATTCCATAGTAAATCCGCCTTCATCATCCACATCGATCGCCACCCGGCCCGGCATCCCCCCCTCGCTCATGTGGGACAGGATCTCCTGGGACATCTTGGGCATGATGTTGCCGCTCAGAATGTAGTCGATGTTCCGGGCCCCGGTCTCCACCTCGGTACACCGGTCGGTGATCCGGTCCACCACCGCGTCGGTGTAGGAAAGCTTCATCTTGTTATTGGTCAGGAGCCGGTTGGCCAGCTTGTCCAGCTTGAGGCGGACGATGCCGGACATGGCGCCGGCCCGGAGGGCGTAATAGGGGACGATGGACATCCGGGCCAGGAGGGCCGGCTTGAAATACTGGGACAGGATGGGCCGCACCGCGTTGAAGATCACCTCGTCCTCGGGCCGTTCGTCCTCTTTGGTCATCTCGGTGATGACGTCGGTGGCCAGGTTGCTGGTCAGGAAGATCACCGTGTTCTTGAAGTCGATCTCCCGGCCCTCGCCGTCGGAAAGGGACCCTTTGTCGAAGACCTGGTAAAAGAGGTTCAGGACCTCGGGGTGGGCCTTTTCCACCTCGTCCAGGAGCACGGCCGCGTAGGGCTTCTGCCGGACCGCCTCGGTGAGCATCCCGCCCTCGCCGTAGCCCACGTAGCCCGGCGGGGAGCCGATGAGGCGGCTCACCGTGTGCTTTTCCTGGAACTCGCTCATGTTGATGCTGACCACGGACCGCTCCCCGCCGAAGAGGATGTCGGCCACGGACAGCGCCGTCTCGGTCTTGCCCACGCCGCTGGGCCCCACCAGGAGAAAGACCCCCATGGGTTGGCTCGGGTCCTTGAGGCCGGATTTGGCCGACTTGATCCCCTCGGCGAGAACGTCCACCGCATGGTCCTGGCCCTTGATCCGCTCCTTCATGAGGCGCTCGAATTCCATGACGTTCCTGGCCTGGTCCCGCATGACCTTGCCCAGGGGGACCCCGGTCCAGTCCGACACCACCTTGGCCACCATGTCCGGGTCCACCTCGATCCGCACCAGGGCGTTCTCCTTCTGGAGGTCTTTGAGTTCGGCCCGGGCCGCTTCGATTTCGGCCTGAAGCTGGTCTTCGGACAGGGTCTCCGCCGGTTCGGGGGCCCCTTCCCCGTCGGCGTCGGACGCCTCCTCCGCTTCGGCGGCCTCAGCCGAATCGGCGGCGGCCATGGCGGGGTCTCCGTCCCGGAGGGCGAACAGCCGGTCCCGCAGCCCGATGAGGCGGTGGGCCGCGTCCCGCTCCCGTTCCCACAGGGCCCGCAGGTCCCCGGCTTCCTCCGTCAATGCGGCGAATTTCTCCTCGGCTTCGGCCAGTTGGTCTTCGTCGATGGCCACCCCGTTGAGCTTGTCCCGCATGAGGGCGTCCCGCTCCCGTTCCAGGGCCTGGATGGACCGCTCCTTGTCCTCGAGAACGTCGGGTTTGGTGGTCAGGTTGATCTTGACCCGGGAGCAGGCGGTGTCCAGCAGGTCGATGGCCTTGTCGGGGAGGAACCGCCCGCTGATGTAGCGGCCGGCGAACTCCGCCGCCGCCTTGATGGCCTCGTCGTGGACGATGACCTTGTGGGCCGTCTCGTAGTTCTTTTTGAGCCCCCGGAGGATGAGGGCGGCGGTGGGCACGTCGGGCTCGTCCAGCTTCACCGCCTGGAACCGCCTGGCCAGGGCCGGATCTTTTTCGAAATATTTTTTGTACTCGGTCCAGGTGGTGGCCGCCACGGTCCGGAGTTCCCCCCGGGCCAGGGCCGGCTTCAACAGGTTGGCGGCGTCGCCGCCGCCGGCCGATGCGCCGGCCCCCACCAGGGTGTGGGCCTCGTCGATAAAGAGAATGATGGGCTTTTCCGATGCCTTGATCTCGTCGATGACCCCCTTGAGCCGCTTTTCGAACTCCCCTTTCATGCCGGCCCCGGCCTCCAGGAGCCCCATGTCGAGGCCCAGAAGGGTCACGCCCCGGAGCATGTCGGGCACGTCGTCTTCCACGATCCGGAGGGCCA